>JAIVIZ010000002.1:40427-54031 GCA_020200315.1 Sphingomonadales bacterium
GCCCCAGGGATCGACGACCAGGCTGTGCCCGAATGTCCGCCGGCCGTCCTCGTGAAGTCCGCCTTGAGCAGCGGCAACGACGAACAGGCCGGCT
Organism: Sphingomonadales bacterium; assembly: GCA_020200315.1. GTDB lineage: Bacteria > Pseudomonadota > Alphaproteobacteria > Sphingomonadales > Sphingomonadaceae > Sphingomicrobium. The sequence goes on from JAIVIZ010000002.1 coordinate 40,522, forward strand.
TCGATCGCGCGCGCACGCAGGAGGATGTGCCAATGCGCCTCGCCGGTCGGGACGGTGAAGGCGGCGGGAACAACGATCGTGTCCGCACCAGCCTCGGCCAGCCTTGCGAACAGCGCGGGAAAGCGCAGATCATAGCAGATGGTGAGACCCAGCGTGCCAACCGGCGTGCCCGGCACGATCGCGGCCCGTTCGCCCGGCCGATAGCTTGCCGATTCGCGCCACCGCTCACCGGTCGGGAGGTCGACATCGAACAGATGAATCTTATCATAGCGGGCCCTGATCTCCCCGGCGTCGTCGATGACGAAGGCGCGGTTGGCGAAACGCCCCTCATCGGCCTGCACGGCGAGCGAGCCGAGGCTGACCCATAGCCCGTGCCGCTTCGCCGCCTCACGCATTGCGGCAAGAACCCGGTCGTCGGGCTCCTCGACAACCTGAGGCCGTGCCCGTTCGCGATCGGAGTCGAGCAGGCCCGACATCTCGGGCGTGAATAGCATTGCGGCACCGCCGGTCGCAGCTGCCTCGACCGCGCTTACCAGCGCGTCGGCATTGGCTGCGGGGTCAATCCCGCTTCGTGCCTGGTAAAGCGCAACCCTGACCATCAGGCAGCAGCGTCGAGCAGTTCGTCGAGCTTGCCGTTCCGTTCCAGCGCCATCAGATCGTCGCAGCCGCCGATGTGCCGCCCATCGATGAAGATTTGTGGCACCGTGGTGCGACCCTTGGCGCGCCGAACCATTTCCTCTTTTTTGGAACCGCCATGATCGACGACATATTCCTGTGCCTCGACGCCTTTCTGCCGAAGCAAATGCTGCGCACGCATGCAGTAGGGGCAGGTGGTTTTCAGATAGATTTCGACTAGTCCCACAGGTCGCTCCTTATCGATCGGCCGCTTAACGCTCAAACTGCGGCGGGCGCACCACGCGCGCCCAGCAAATGAGTTCGACCCGCGCCACTCCCGCTCGCTGCAAAGCTCGCGCGCACGCGTTGGCGGTGCTTCCGGTGGTGAGCACGTCATCGACGAGGATCACGGTGCGGCCAGCAATATCAATGCCCTTATGGACCACGAATGCACCGGCGACGGTGCGGCGACGCTGGCTGAAGCTCATGCCTTTCAGCGGCGGCGTGGCGCGTTTACGGCGAAGCGCACGGGGTATGACATTGAGATCCCGTGAGCGGCCGATCTCGTGTGCGATTAGCAGCGACTGGTTGAAACCACGTACCGCAAGCCGCCGACGATGTAGCGGGACCGGAACGAGCAGCGCGTCGCCCGTCGTGCCAACCAAGGGCGCCATGTAGCGCGCCATCGCCTTAGCCACCGCCACCTTGCGTCCATATTTGAGGCGGATGGCGAGCTTGCGCGAAATGTCGCCGTAAGCGACGGCAGCGCGGGTCCGCGCAATCCGCGGCGGCCGCGCAAGACACGCGGCGCAGGTGCCGCTATCGGTCGCCTCGAGCGGAATGCCGCAGGTCAGGCATCCGCGCTCGCCGAGGAATTCGAGCGCACTCCAGCATGGCGGGCAGAAGCTGTGCAGCGTGCCGACGATCTCGCCGCAGCCGGGACAACGCGGCGGCAGGACGAGATCGAGCAGCCAATGCGCGCCGCTCCACACCGCCCGGCCAATGCCTTCCGCTGTCAGCGTCGATACCATCGGGCCGCTTGTCGCGCGCAACCGGCCATCGCACAAGCAGCGTCGATGTCCGATGCGCTATTCGATCCCGCTCTCTTGCCGCTGCGCCGCGCCCGCGCCGGGCGGATGGGCCGCCAGCCATTCCTCTATGAGCGGGCGTTCGACGACATTGTGGAACGCATCCTCCTCACCGAGCGGCGCTTCGAATCCGCGCTCATCTTTGGGCACTCGGAGCCGGATTGGTCCCTTCGCCTACGCAATGCCGGCGTTGACTGCGTGCAAGCGATGGACGTCCCCAGCAGCCAGCCGCTGCCATCGCTACAAGACCTATGCATCAGCATCGGCGCGCTCGACTCCGCCGAGCCATTGCCGGCGATACTCACTGCGCTTCGTTTCGCGCTTGCCCCCGGCGCGCTGTTCATCGGGGCGTTTGCCGGAGGCGATTCGCTGCCCGTTCTTCGATCCGCGATGCGGGCCGCCGACGAGGCCGATGGGAGCGTTTCGGCCCACGTCCATCCGCGTATCGCCCCCTCGAGTTTCGCTACGCTCCTCGCGGAGGGCGGCTTTGTCATGCCGGTGGTGGACGTCGACCGCGTTCGCCTGCGCTACGCGAGCTTCGACGCGCTGATTGGCGACCTGCGTGCGATGGAGGCGACCAATCGCCTTTCCAACCGGTCACGGCGTCCTGTGCTCCGCCGCGGCCTCGCTGCGGCACGCGCTGCCTTTGCGGCGCTCGCAAACGAGGGACGAACCGCAGAGATGATCGAGATCATCCACTTCGCTGCCTGGACACCGACGGATGGTTCAGAAAATTAACGACTCACGGTGCGTTAACTTCGCTTCGAAGCGAATTCCTTAACCCTGCCGCTTTAATTTCAATCCCGTGGAAGTGGACCAGAGGAGGGTGGCGTGACTGCTATCCGAAAGATGTTGCGCATGCTCGGCGCAGACGAGCGAGGCGCGACAGCGATCGAATATGGGCTCATCGCGGCGCTTATCGTCGTCGCGATGGTGGGTGCGCTAAGTTCGCTCGGCGGCGGCGCACTCGGCATGTGGACGAAGATCAACAGCGCGGTGCAGAACACCTGATTTCAAGCGCCGAGACTGGACACCCCAGCGGGTCGGCCTAGCCAATCGCAAGGAACTTTGCCCGTCGCTGCCGGAGAAGTTCGTCAGGAGACAGCGCCACGCACTCGTCGAGTTCTTCGATGATCGCTTCTTTCAGACGTTCGATGGCTCCCGGCCGGTCTCGATGCGCACCGCCAAGCGGCTCACCGACGATGCGATCGACCACGCCGAGTGCCTTCAGGTCGGCGGCGGTGACTCGCATCGCCTCGGCAGCGTCCGACGCCTTATCCGCCGTGCGCCACAGAATCGACGCACAGCCCTCCGGCGAGATCACCGCATAAATCGCATTCTCGAACATCAGCACGCGATTGGCTGATGCGATCGCCACTGCGCCGCCCGACCCGCCCTCGCCGACGATGACCGCAATCAGCGGCACCTTGAGAGCCAGACATTGCTCGGTCGAGCGGGCGATGGCCTCAGCCTGACCGCGTTCCTCGGCCTGCACGCCGGGGAAGGCGCCCGGCGTGTCGACCAGGCTGACCACCGGCAATCCGAAGCGGTCGGCGAGCTGCATCAGGCGGATCGCCTTACGATAGCCCTCGGGCTTGGCCATGCCAAAATTGTGATGCAGCCGGGAGGCCGTGTCGTCGCCCTTCTCATGACCCAGGATCATGACCCGACGCCCGTCGATGCGGGCGAGACCGCCAACGATCGCCGGATCGTTGCCAAAGGCGCGATCTCCGGCAAGCTCAACGAAGTCAGTCGCGATGCCGGCGAGGTAATCCTTGAAATGGGGGCGTTCGGGATGACGGGCGACCTGCGCTTTTTGCCAGGGTGTCAGCTTCGCATAGGTGTCCCGGAGGAGCTTGGTCGCCTTGCTCTCCAGCCGCGACACTTCGGCATCGATATCGATCGATCCGGTTCGTGCGGTCGCCTTCAATTCCGCAACGCGGGTCTCCAGTTCGGCAATCGGCTTTTCAAAATCGAGGTAGGTCATGGCCATCAGCCGCGCGGCCTAAGCCGGGCCTCTCCGCCGGTCAACGCTTCGCGGCGTCGGCAAGCGGGTGGCGCGCGTTGACCAGTTCGATCAGCCGCGCGCTGTCGACGTGAGTGTAGATCTGGGTTGTGGCGATGTCGGCGTGGCCGAGCAGCGCCTGAAGCACGCGAAGGTCCGCGCCGCCGGCCAGAAGATGCGTCGCGAACGCGTGGCGCAAAACGTGCGGACTGACCCGCTCCGGTGCGATTCCGGCGAGCGCGGCCATGGCGCGAACGATCTGGAACAGCCGCACCCGACTCAAATGGGCCTTGCCGCTGGGATAGAGCCACGGACTGTCCCCCGGCACCTGCTCGCGCCACCGTCCGACTGCCTGCTCGGCACGCGCCGAAATCGGCACGAGCCGTTCCTTCGAGCCCTTGCCGCGCAGAATGAGGAAAGGCTGACCGCTGCGCAGCGCGCCGCGCGGCAATGACACCAACTCACTTGCGCGGAGGCCCGACCCGTAGAGCAGTTCGAGCAGCGAGAGATTGCGGACCGTATCGCGCGTTCCCGATAGGGCGCGATCCTCGGCTCCCCGGAACATCGCCTCGACCTCGGAGGCTTCCAGGATGCGCGGCAGGGGCCGCTGATGCACCGGCCGCGGCAGCGCGGCGGACGGGTCGTCGGCTCGCAAGCCTTCATCGAACAGAAAACCGTAGAAACGGCGCAGCGCTGCCGCCCGGCGAGACACGGTCGATGGCGCTAGCTCCCGCCATGCCTCGCCAAGTCCCTTCAGGGCTGGCACCTGCGCAGTGCCGACATCACCCAGCACCTCCGCCGCAGCCTCGAGATCCCGTCGGTAGGCCACCAGCGTGTTTCGCGCCGCACCCGCCTCGGCGGCCATCATGTCGAGGAACCGATCGACCAGAGCCCGGTCGGCCTCGGTCATTCTTGCTCCATCAGGAGCGGCTCAAAGCCTCGGCCGCGATCATCCGGGCGTTGAACGCCTGTCCCGTACCGTTGAGCGCGGCGACCGAGTGGAACAGGAACAGCGCCGGAACGGCGTTCCAATGCGCCGCCTGGAAGGCAAGACTGGCAAGCACGGTCGCCGTGCCCCCCTGCCTGCGCGCGGTCGCGCCGTCGATAAGATTGGTCCACTCATCCCTGCGGTCGAGCCCGAATCCGTACCGGCCCGACAGCCGCCCCGCGCTCTGCGAATCGAGGCGGCCGAGGCCCGATAGTCCGGCCACGAGCAGTGCGCCGCGACGCTTGCCCGCGCTCCCGTCGCGGCTGATGAACTTATCGACTCGAGCGTAAGACAGATCGAGCCCGCGGGCTGATGGAGCGGCAAGTGCAAGCATGGCCCAGCATCTATCGTTGGCTTTCTCGTCCATCCCGGCCAGTGCCGGCACCCAGCGCGCCGCTTCCTCGTCCATACCCGCAGCGAGCATCGAAGAGATAAGATCGGGAGCGTCGTCGGCCAGGGCCGCATTGGGCGCCACACGGCTCGCGGCGATGCCGAGCATGGCACCCGTTGCCTCGCGCTCAATCGGGTCGTCGGCGGCCTTGGTCCACAGCTTGCGCATCGCCCCCAGCCGCGCGTCCTGATCGCGGCCGAGGAAGGCGACCCGCAGCTGCCACGCATCGGTCTGCGACAATTCGTCGGGATCGGTGCGGTCGTACTGGCCAGAGTAAACGTCGACCAGCGACTTGCCGGAAAAGACGCCAAGGCCAGCGGCAATACGTGCCGATGCGAGCCGCTGATCGGTCGCCAGCATCGGCGCCCGCGCTTGCCACGCCCGCATCTGCGGCGAAGCATCCGCCAGCAGGCGGTCGGGAATGCCGAGTCCCGTCGCGCTCGCGAGACCGAACCGCCAGACGTTAAGCTGCGAAACCGGGTCCCATTCGATGGTCACCGCCCGCTTGGTGTCCGCGCCAGCGCCAACCAGCTTGTCGGCCAGACTGACGTCGATCCCGCCCATGCGGCCGCGGCGGCGCGCATCGTCGATGTCCGCCGCGGCTGTCTCGGGATTGCCCGACAGCGATGAGCAGATGGCATCGACCAATGGCGCGATGCGCGGCTCGACCTCGTTCAGGCTATCGCGAAGCGGGCACAGCCCTGCCGGGTCGGCGTTCGCCAGCGCGCTCTGCGTCGCGACCTGGGTCAGCTTGGGAGTGAAGTCCGCGACGTCGACGCCGGACACGAGCATCCGCGCCGCATCCGCTTCGCCCATGCGCAGCAACAACCAGGCGCGCTCGGCGACCCAGTCGGCGGGGTTGACGCCAAAGGGGGTCGGAGCGCGCGCGAGCAGCGCGTTGCGAAGAGCGATGTGCAGCCAGCGTGAGGGGAGCGCCCCGTTGGTACGGCGCATCGCCCGTTCGAGAAATTGTCCGCTCGCCGCCGCCCAGGGATCGGTACCGATGCCGATTACCATGGGATCTAGTCGCCCGACGAGCGACGGATCGCGCCGTGCGGAGTCCGGAACTTCAGGTGGCTTCGGGACGTCGGCCGCGGCTTCATCGGCCGCTGTCAGCGAGTCCGTCTCGGTGGTTTGATCCTCCCCATTGCCGGGCGCGGCAACAGCGTTCCCTTCAGTTGGAGAAGGCTCTGGTGCGGGCGCAAGCTGATCCGGCCTGCCTGGCTGTGCCGGCGAGGCATTGTTCTGCGTCGGCGGCGGTTCCCCGAATCCGGGCGGAAGGATCGATGTCGGTCGCTCCTGCGCAAGCGCCGGGATCGCCAGCGCGACCACGGCGGCAGCGGTCAGGAAGCGCTTAGCGCGCAGCCGGTTCATGCGCGACGTCGACCTCGATGACCTTGGTCGGCTGCTCGCTGGCATGGCGCGACAGGAAGAACAGCGCCGCGACGATCACCACCAGCACGACCAGTAGCGGGATCAGCGGCGACATCGGCCGGCGGCGCATTGGCGCGGATTGAATTCTGTTCAGCGAAGGGCCCATCGGTGCAACATGCCTTGGTTGTTCGCGGGGCTTTTGCCCGACCTTGCGCCCTTATGTATAGCCCGTGCGATGCAAAAATCCGCCATCTCCGGCCAGACATGCCGCGACTGAACCGCCGCCTCGACCGCCCGATCGTGCTTGTCGGGCTGATGGGGGTGGGCAAGTCGACCATCGGCCGCCGTTTGGCGCAGCGGCTCGGCCTTGGCTTTGTCGACAGCGACGATGCGATCGAGGATGCTGCGGGGGCGCCCGCCGGCGAAGTCTTCGCGCGCTATGGCGAAGCCAACTTTCGCGATGGCGAGCGGCGTCTGGTCGCGCGCCTTCTGGATGGCGTGGTGCGCGTGATCGCGACCGGTGGCGGCGCCTTCGTCGACCCCGACACGCGCCGGTTGCTGAACGAGAAGGCAATCACCGTGTGGCTCAACGCCCCGGTTGAGGTGCTCGCCGAACGAACGGCACGGCGGGATACGCGGCCGATGCTCAAGACCACCGACCCGAAGGCCACGCTGGCGCGGCTCGCCGCCGAGCGCGAGGGATTCTACGCGGAAGCGCACATCCACGTGACGAGCGCCGACGGGGCGCACGCAGATGTGGTTGGGGCGATCATCCGGGGCCTGCAGGCGCATCTCGACGAGCGCGATGGTTAGGACGCGGCGTCGATCGCTGCCAGCAAGGTGTGGAATGGAAGCAGAATCGCGCCGTGCCGGCCCGTGTAGAGCCGGGCTGGAGCGAGGGTAGCAAGGCCGGGCCATGCGCCGGGATCTTCGCGCTCTCCGGCGAGCCACGCGGACAAACCCTTGAGCGCGGAAGCAGCCTCCTCGCGAGATGAGTTGATCGCGTGCTGTCCCATCAACGCGGCCGTGGCCTGCCCGAAGGCGCAAGCCTCGACTCTCTGGCTAAGCGCTGTGACCCGGCCATGCTCATCAAGCCGCACCGCGACCCACATCCTGCTCCCGCACGTCGGCGAACGAAGCTCAGCCTCCCCGTCAGGGTCGGCGAGCGGCTCAAGATGCGGAATCGACGCCGCGAGGCGCAAGATGTCGCGGGTGTAGAGCGGCGCAATCATGCCCGCCGCCAGCTCGTTCCCTCCGGCCCGTCTTCGAGCAGGATGCCCTCGTCGGCGAGCTCGGCGCGGATCCGGTCTCCACCAAGGCGCGAAAGCGCAAGCGGTGTGTTGAGGTCGTCGGCGAGCGCATCGAGAACGCCGTTGTCGGGTTCGCCCGCCTTCGCATCCCCCACGGTGCGATAAAGGCCGTCGAGCGTCGCCTTGGCTTGCGCAACGAGGCCCTCGGTCCACGGCAGCGGCGAGCGGTAATGGCCGGACAACAGCGCAAGTCGTAACGTCTCGCCCTTGTGCCCAGCCGCGAGCAGCGCATCGACCCCGACGACATTATCGAGCGACTTGCTCATCTTCTCCGCGCCCATGTCGACGAAGCCGTTGTGGACCCAATGCCGCGCCAGCGGAACGCCGCCGTGGGCGCAACGGCTCTGGGCGATCTCATTTTCATGATGCGGGAAGATGAGATCGAGTCCGCCGCCATGAATATCAATCGTCTCGCCCTGCCCTCGAGAATCTGCAAATGCTTCGATCATAGCCGAACATTCGATGTGCCAACCTGGCCGCCCCTTTCCCCAAGGCGATTCCCAGCTCAAGGCCACGTGTTGCGCCGATTGACCCGCAGGCTTCCATAACACGAAGTCGGCGGCATCGCGCTTGTAGGGCGCCACCTCGACGCGTGCGCCAGCGACCATCTGCTCACGATCGCGACGAGACAGCGCGCCATAGCCAGGATCGCTCGTAACCGAGAATAAGACATGGCCTTCAACAACGTACGCGTTGCCTGTGTCTATCAGGCGCTGAATCATATCTACCATGCGAGTGACAAAGGCAGTTGCGCGAGGCTCAAAATCCGGAGGGAGCACGTTCAATGCTCCCATATCTTCCATGTAGTTGTGATAGTAACGTTCGGTGATGACCCGATAGCCGACCCCTTCGGCTTCGGCCGCGGCAATGATCTTGTCGTCGACGTCGGTCACGTTGCGCGCATAGACTAGGCTGTCGGCGCCATAATGATGCCGGATCAGCCGCGCGAGCGTGTCGAACACCACCGCCGGACGTGCATTGCCGATGTGGGCGCGGCCGTAGACCGTGGGCCCGCAGACATACATGGTGATGCGCTTGGGGTCCGCCGGCGTGAACTCCTTCTTGCGCCGTTCCATCGTGTCGTAGAGCCGGATCACAGGCGAGCGCGCGGATGCCGCCGCGTCTCGACCCAGTCGACGATCGCCCGCCCGCTGGCATTGAGCAACGGGTAGGTGCGCGAGTGGGTCAGCCACTCGGGCCGGCTGGCCTGCGGTCCGTAGACGAGGTCGGTGGCGAGATTGGCGAGGAGGAAGAACAGAGTCGCGCCGATCAGGCCCTTGAGCATCCCGAAGCCGCCGCCAAGAATGCGGTCGATCGGCCCCAGGATCGAACGCTTGGTTCTGCCGCCTGCCTGTTTCGCCGCCCATTTTACAATGAAAAAAGTCGGCAGGAAGAGAAGCGCGAAGGCCAGCGCCGCCGCGCCGGTCGCCGTCCCGACACTATGCGTCAGCGCGGCGGCCACTGGTGTGTGGAAAGCCTTCAGAACCACAATGGCCGCGATCCAGGCCGCAAGCGAGAGCGTCTCGTGCACGAAGCCGCGCAGGAAGCCGACCAGCGCGCCGCCGCCGAGCAGGAGAAGTACGAAGATATCGAGCGCAGTCATGGGCGGCGGCTAGCGGCGCACGGGCCGACGCGCCAGCGTCTTTGCGAGGAGCGCAGTGACGAAGCAATCGATCCGAGCAATATCGATTGCTTCGCTTCGCTCGCAAAGACGAGATTTCATCGCCCGAGGATCTGATCGACGAGCGCGCGCAGGTTCGCGAAGCGGGTCAGCGCGATGCCGCTTTCGCTGTCGACGCCTGACGGGACCCATGCCCGTTCGAAGCCCAGCTTCGACGCTTCCTTGAGACGCAGCGCGGCATGGGCGACCGGACGCACTTCGCCGGACAGCGCCACTTCGCCGAGGACGACGGAATCACCTGGAATCGGCCGCTCCGATAACGCGGAGACGAGCGCCGCCACGACGGCAAGATCGGCCGCCGGATCGGACAGTCGATAACCGCCCGCGACGTTGAGGTAGACCTCGGATGTCGCAAAGCTCATGCCGCAGCGCGCCTCAAGCACGGCCAGCACCATCGCCAGCCGCCCCGAATCCCAGCCGACGGCAGCCCGTCGCGGCGTCGCCCCGCTGGCAAGGCGAACGACGAGTGACTGAATCTCGACCAGCACGGGCCGCGTGCCCTCCAGCGCCGGGAAGACGCTGGTGCCGCTCACCGCCTCGCCGCGCTGCGTCAGGAACAGCGCCGACGGATTAGGCACTTGGGTCAGACCCGATCCCTCCATCGCGAACACACCAATCTCATCGGTGCCGCCGAAGCGATTCTTAACCGCGCGGAGGATGCGGTACTGGTGGCTGCGCTCGCCTTCGAAGCCGAGCACCGTGTCGACCATATGCTCGAGCACCCGTGGCCCCGCGATCGAACCGTCCTTGGTGACGTGGCCGACGAGCACCAGCGCGGTGCCCTGGTCCTTGGCGAAGCGCACCAGTTCCTGTGCCGACGCGCGCACCTGGCTGACCGTGCCCGGCGCGCCTTCGATGAGGTCGGAGTGCATCGTCTGGATCGAATCGATGACCAGCAGAGCGGGCGGCTCGTCGTGGCCGAGCGTGGTGAGAATGTCGCGCACCGAGGTCGCCGCGGCGAGGCGAACCGGCGCGCCGCCAAGTCCAAGCCGCAGCGCTCGAAGCCGTACCTGGTCGGCTGCCTCCTCGCCCGACAGATAGATGACGCTGCGCCCGGCGTTCGCCATGTGAGCCGCGACTTGCAGCAACAGCGTCGACTTGCCGATACCGGGATCGCCGCCGATCAGCGTCGCCGATCCGGGCACCAGCCCGCCACCCACGGCCCGGTCGAATTCGGCGATTCCGCTGGCGAGCCGCGGGGGCAGCGCAACGGCGACGTCGAGACTGACGAGATCGATCGGCCTCCCGCCGGCGGACAGATCATGTTTGGCAGCGAACACCGTCGACAACACCGCAGCCTCCTGCGCGAGCGTGTTCCACTCGGCGCAATCGGGGCACTGCCCCTGCCAGCGGGACTGCGCCGATCCGCACGTCTGGCAGATATATCGGGTCTTGAGCTTGGCCATCTTGAAGGAATGTAGCGGGCCGCGGATTGTGCGGCTAGGGCGGCATTGGTGAACTCGATCCCCGAGCCCTTCCGAATTCCGGCCTTCCGCGCTTACTGGTCGTCGCGCCTGGCCTCGACCATCGCGCAGCTGGCGATGGTCATCGTCATCGGCTGGCAGGTCTATGATATTTCGCGCCAGACGATGGGCGTCACGGCCGCCTCGTTCCGACTTGGCATTATCGGTCTCGTCCAGTTTATCCCGCTTTTCCTGCTTACGCCGGTGACCGGCTGGGTGGCAGACCATGTCGATCGGCGCTGGGTCGCCCGCGGTTCCGTGCTGCTGGAGTTGTTTTGCGCAGCGGTCTTGGGCGGTCTCGCCTGGGGGCACTCCACCTCCCTGCTGGCGCTGTTCGCGGTGGCGGCATTGCTTGGTGTGGCGCGCGGTTTCGCCGGTCCCGCCTTCGGAGCGATGGCGACCAACCTCGTCCCGCGCGAGCAGTTGCCGAGAGCGATCGCACTCTCCTCAATCGCCTGGCAGACCGGGGCCATCGCCGGACCGGCGCTCGGCGGCTATCTCTACGCTCTCTCGCCGTCGACTCCCTACGTCGTCAGCGCGGGCCTGTTCATCTTCTCGCTGCTGATGCTGATGATGATACCGCCGATCCCGCGCGCGGTGCATGTCGGCGGCGAAGGGTTTCGCAGCACGGCGGCGGCCGGCATCCGCTATGTGCGCACCAATCGACTCGTGCTCGGCGCGATCAGCCTCGACCTGTTCGCCGTGTTGCTCGGCGGTGCAACGGCGATGCTCCCCGTGTTTGCTCGCGACGTGCTGCACGCCGGACCCGAGGGCCTCGGCCACCTGCGCGCCGCGCCGGCGCTTGGAGCGACGATCTCGGCCGCACTGCTCGCGGCCCGACCCCTGAAGAGCGACGTCGGCGTCAAGATGCTGATCGCGGTGGCGCTGTTCGGAGGCGCAACGGTCGTTTTCGGCCTGTCCACCTCAATGCCCATCAGCCTCGTCAGCCTCGCCTTCCTCGGTGCCGCAGACATGTTCTCGGTCAACATTCGTCAGTCGCTGATTAACCTCCATACGCCCAATGAGATGCGCGGGCGGGTGGGCGCGGTCAGCTCGCTGTTCATCAGCGCCTCGAACGAACTCGGCGAAGCGGAGAGCGGCTTTCTCGCTGCCGTCATCGGGCCGGTCACCGCCGTCGTTGCCGGCGGCATCGGCGCGGTGATCGTCGTCCTGCTATGGGCCTGGAAATTTCCCGAGCTTCGCCTTGCGAAGGGCTTCGAACCGCCCGACATAGCCCCCGCACCCGCCCAGACCCCGAAGGAGATCGCACGATGAAGGCCAACTCGATCCTTGATACGATCGGCAACACGCCGCATGTCCGCATCAACCGGCTGTTCGGCAATCGCGCGGAAGTCTGGTCAAAGGGCGAGCGCGCCAATCCCGGCGGGTCGATCAAGGACCGCATCGCGCTGGCCATGATCGAGGATGCCGAGCGCTCGGGCAAGCTTAAGCCCGGCGGAACGATCGTCGAGCCGACCTCGGGCAACACCGGCATCGGCCTGGCGATGGTCGCGGCCGTCAAGGGCTACAAGCTGATCCTGGTCATGCCCGAAACCATGAGCGTCGAGCGGCGCCGGCTGATGCTCGCCTATGGCGCGCGCTTCGAGCTGACCGCCAAGGAGAGGGGCATGCAGGGCTCGGTCGATCGCGCGCGTGAACTCGTCGACCAGACCGACAACAGCTGGATGCCGCAGCAGTTCGACAATGCCGCCAACGTCGAGGTGCATCGGCGTACCACGGCGCAGGAAATCCTTCGCGACTTCGCCGACCGGCCGTTCGATGCGCTCATCACCGGCGTTGGCACGGGCGGCCACATCAGCGCCTGCGGCCATGTGCTCAAGCAGGCGTGGCCACAGCTGAAGGTGTTCGCGGTCGAACCGGCGCTGTCGCCGATCCTCAACGGCGGCAAGCCCGGCCCGCACCCGATCCAGGGCCTGGGGGCCAATTTCATTCCGAGCATCCTCGACCGCGACATTCTCGATGGCGTGATCGACGTCGGCGCCGAGGACGCCAAGGAATGGGCGCGGCGCTCGGCGCGGGAGGAAGGCGTGCTGATCGGGATTTCGTCGGGTGCGTCGCTGGCGGCAATCGATCAGAAGCTGCCCGAACTCGGCGAACGCCCCCGGATTTTGACGTTCAATTACGACACCGGCGAGCGCTATCTGTCGGTGCCCGACTTCCTGCCCGAACAGAGTTAAAAATTCGAAAAAATAACGTCGAATTAACACAGCACTCCGAAAGCTTGTTAACGACTGCGCGTTAAAAACCGTGCCCGCGAGGAAGTGGGTCCAAGTCAATGCGTAAGGCACGGTTTGCAAGTGCAGTCGAAAGCGGGGAAGCCGGTGGCCGGGCAACGGTCGTCGAAGCGCTTTCCTTCGACATTTCGCCCGCCGAGTCCTCGCAGGACGCCACCCTAGCGGACCAGCGCGTGTCGCAGCTGCACCATGTGCCGCTGCTGCTGTTCGCGATGCACCTCACCTGCGGTCTGGCGCTGTTCGTCTATAGTCTGATGAGCCGCGACAGCGCCATGGCGCGCGAAGTGGCAGGACCCCTCGGCCTTACGGTCGCGCTCGACGGCGCGGGCGCGGCGGTGAT
>JAIVIZ010000002.1:54103-72175 GCA_020200315.1 Sphingomonadales bacterium
TCACTATACTGTGCGGCCTCGTGGGCACGCTCTCCGCCTTCATTGCAAGCGAGCGCGAGACTCTCGTTCTCGGGATCGCTGCCCTGTCGCTGATGGTCATCACCTATTCCGTTGCCGGCGCCCGGACGATGATCGCGGGCGCGCGGCGGCGGTTGCAGCTCGATGCGGACGCGCAGAAGGCGCTGCGCTTCGTCATCGAGTTCGAGAACAGCGGGCGGGGCTGGTTCTGGGAGACCAATGCCCAGGGCACGCTATCCTATGTCTCGCAGCAGCTTGCGGAGGACTTCGCCTGCGAACCCGCCGCACTGCTCGGCCGTCAGTTCACCGACCTCCTGTCGGTCGACGGCAGCAGTGAGGGACCGCTGCGGGAGGAGCGCACGCTCGGCTTCCACCTTTCGGCCCGCTTTCCCTTTTCGGACGTCGTGGTGCGCCCGGCAAGCGCGGAGGACATCCACTGGTCCCTGTCGGGCAACCCGATCTTCGACGAGCACGGCCGCTTCCTGGGCTTCCGCGGCATCGGCACCGACCTCACCGAACAGCGCCGCTCCGAGCAGGAGATCAGCCGCCTGGCGAGGTTCGACTCGCTGACCGGCCTGCCCAACCGCGCGTTGATGCGCCAGACGCTCGACGAAGCGCTTCGCAACGCCACCTCGCGGCAGAAGGGCTGTACCCTGTTCCTGATCGATCTGGACCGTTTCAAGAACGTCAACGACACCCTCGGCCATCCCATCGGCGACGCCCTCCTTCGCCAGGTGGCGCAGCGGCTGACCAGCGTGATGGGCGACCACGGCCAGGTCGGCCGTCTCGGCGGCGACGAGTTCAAGGCGGTGCTGCCCGGCGCGGTCGAGACAGGTCTGCTGGAATCGCTCGCCCGCACCCTCATCGAACAGGTCTCCCGCCCTTATTCGATCGAAGGACACCGGGTAACCATCGGCGCCTCGGTCGGCATTGCCATCGGCGACCCGGGCCGCTGCAACGCCGACAGCTTGGTGCGCGACGCGGACCTCGCGCTTTACGCCGCCAAGGCCGCCGGCCGTGGCAAGCATATGTTCTACGAAGCTTCCATGCATAGCGAGGCGGCCGAGCGGCAAATGCTTGAGAACGACTTGCGTCAGGTGCTCGAGCGCGACGAACTCTGGGTCGCATACCAGCCGATCGTGCGCACCGCCGGCGAGGAAGTGTGCGGCTTCGAAGCGCTGTTGCGGTGGAAGCACCCCTCGCGCGGCGCGATCTCGCCCGATAAATTCATTCCGATCGCCGAGGAATGCGGGATGATCGGCAAGATCGGCCAATGGGTGCTTAGAGCAGCACTTGCCGAAGCGGCGAACTGGCCGGACCACATCCGCATCGCGGTCAACCTTTCGCCCATTCAATTCAACGATCCAGGGATTATCGACGTCATTGCCGGCGCGCTGAAGGATTTTGAGGTCCGGGCCGAGCGGCTGGAGCTGGAACTCACCGAGGGTGTGTTTCTCGCCGAAGGGGACGCGACGGACGAGACCTTCGCCCGCCTGAAGAACCTCGGAGTCCGGCTCGCACTCGACGATTTCGGCACCGGCTATTCCTCCATGCGCTATCTGAAGAAAGCGCCGTTCGACAAGATCAAAATCGACCAGAGCTTCGTCCGCGGCGCGGCATCGAGTGACAATCGCAACGGCGCGATCATTCGCGCCATCGTGACGCTCGCCGAAAGCCTT
The DNA here is from genome assembly GCA_020200315.1 of Sphingomonadales bacterium. Classification (GTDB taxonomy): domain Bacteria; phylum Pseudomonadota; class Alphaproteobacteria; order Sphingomonadales; family Sphingomonadaceae; genus Sphingomicrobium. Next base: position 55,801 of record JAIVIZ010000002.1, read on the forward strand.
GACATGGACACGACAGCCGAGGGCGTCGAGACCCACGACGACCTTCACCTCATCCGCGAATTGGGCGTCAGCCAGGTCCAGGGCTATATCTTCGGCCGGCCGGTGCCATGCGAGGAAGCGCGCGCGATCGCCATGGCGACGCACGTCGAGGCGGACGGCTTCCAGAGCACCCGCGAGCCGCGCCACCGCCTGATGCGCCGCGCCATCGCGGGTATCAACGGCGAGCGGCGGGAGATTCGCCTGCGCAACATCTCGGCGATGGGCGCTCAGGTCGACTGCGACGAAGCCGTCACCCCCGGCCAGTCGCTCACGATCGATATCGTCGGGGTCGGCCCTGTCGTCGGCACGGTCCGCTGGGCCCAGGCCGGCAAGTTCGGCGTGCAATTCACTGATCAGTTCGACCTCGCCCGGCTGGCTCCCAAGCAGGCACCGACCGGTCAGCCGTCTCCCAGTCCGTGGCATCTTGGGCAGAACCGTAGAGCCAGCTGATCTCAAGCCCTAGCTTCGATTCATTTCCTTAAAAAGCCTCGATCGGCAACGCCATCAGGCTCTCCGCCCCCGCCTCGACCTTCCGCCGCAGCGCGCCAGCCACGGCCAGCTCGCGGTCGGCATAGAAACGCGCCGTGACCAGCTTCGCTTCGTGGAACGCGGTGTCCTCGCCCGGCTGTGCCTTCAACCGGTCGCTCGCGGCGGCAATCTTTAGCCACATCCAGCCAAGGCAGACCACACCCATCAGCTGCATATAGGCATAAGCGCCCGCACCGATGTTGTTGGGGTTTCCCATGCCATTCTGCGCGAGCCACATCGTCGCGCCCTGCAGATGGCCAAGCGCCTTCTCGAGCGGATCGGCCAGCCCGGCGGGATCGCCTGCGGTCTTCGTGGCGGCGATGTCCTGGCCGACCGTTTCAAGGAAAGCGCGGATGGCACGCCCACCGTCCTTGGCCAGCTTGCGCCCGACGAGGTCCATCGCCTGAACGCCATTGGTGCCCTCGTAAATCTGGGCGATGCGGGCGTCGCGGACGAACTGCTCCATGCCCCATTCGCGGATGTAGCCGTGGCCGCCGAATACCTGCTGCGCCAGCACCGCCGCCTCGAACCCGCGGTCGGTCAGATAGCCTTTGATCACCGGCGTTAGCAGCGAGAGGAGGTCATCTGCGGTCTGCCGCTCTTCCTCCGTTCCCGCGCGCCGGCTGAGGTCGACCTGAAGCGCTCCCCACAAGACGAACGCGCGGGCGGCTTCGTTGAATGCCTTGGCCTCCATCAGCATGCGGCGGACATCGGGATGGACGAACAGCGTGTCCGCCCGGGAATTGGGATCGCGCTGATCGGGAACGAGCGCCCGACCCTGGCGGCGGTCCTTGGCGTAGGCGACGGCGTTCTGGTAGGCGACTTCCGACTGCGCGAGGCCCTGAAGCCCGACGCCGAGCCGCGCGGCGTTCATCATGATGAACATCGCCGCGAGGCCCTTCTCCGGCTCCCCGACCAGCCAGCCCTTAGCCCCGTCGTAATTCATGACGCAGGTCGAATTGCCGTGGATGCCCATCTTCTCCTCGATCGAGCCGCACGAGACGGCGTTGCGCTCCCCGACTGAACCGTCGTCGTTGACCAGGAACTTCGGCACGATGAACAGCGAGATGCCCTTCACATTGTCCGGCGCACCCGCGATCTTCGCCAGCACCATGTGGATGATGTTGTCGGCCAGATCGTGCTCGCCCGACGAAATGAAAATCTTCGTGCCGGTGATCGAGTAGCTGCCATCCGGATTTGGGTCGGCCTTGGTCTTGATCAGGCCGAGGTCGGTCCCGCAATGCGGCTCGGTCAGGTTCATCGTCCCGGTCCAGGTGCCCGCGACCATGTTGGGCAGGTATTTCGTCTTTTGCTCGGCCGAGCCCTTGACCACCAGTGCCGCAACCGCGCCGGCGGTGAGGCCATGGTACATTTCGAACGCCTGATTGGCCGACAGCACATATTCGCTGACCGCCGTCGCCAGCACCTGCGGCAGCCCCTGCCCGCCGAACTCCTCGGGCGCCGACAGCGTCGTCCAGCCACCCTCGCAATATTGCTTGTAAGCCTCCTTGAAGCCCCGCGGAGTCGTCACGGCTCCGTCGGGGTGCCGCGTGCAGCCTTCTTCGTCGCCGATCCGGTTGAGCGGTGCGAGCACCTCGCCCGCGAAGCGGCCGCCTTCGCTCAGGATGGCTTCGACGAGATCGCTCGATGCGGCCCCAAAGCCGGGCAGATTGGCGTAGTTGCCGAGGCCTACGACATGGTCGAGCACGAACTGCGTGTCACGGACCGGGGCGGTGTAGCTGGGCATGATCTATTCCTTCGGGGAAGCGTCGATGAGCGTGATGAAGTCCGTCAGTTCGGCGATCGTCGTGTCGATGTCCTCGCGCTGCCGCTCGAGCGTCGCGATGCGGTTGCGGCAGCGCTCCAGAGTCACGAGGCGCTGGGTCTCGCGGTGGTCGCCAACGTCGTAGAGGTCGAGCATCTCGCGGATGTCGGCGAGGCTGAACCCGACCCGCTTGCCGCGCAGGATCCACGCGAGCCGTGCCCGGTCGCGCTCGGAGTAAAGCCGCTGCGTACCCCGTCGCTCGGGCGAGATCAGCTGCTCGTCCTCATAAAAACGAAGCGCGCGCGCCGTGACGGAGAACTCGTCGCACATCTCGCCGATCGAGAAATGACGGGCTGCAAGCATCGCCGTCGCCTACTTACCGTTGACGCGAACGTCAACACAACCGATCGCCCGCCAGATCGGTGGCGGGTGAGGCCTTCTGATCACGTTTGAACGTCTTGCCTGAGAGAGTGGCGCCTTTGCCGCAGTAGTAAGCGCACGTGGCAGGCACGGAGGTGGTTCGAACGGAGTCGCCTTCGATCGCAAGTCCAACCCGGCAGGCACTATCGCCGTTCGGCACAAGCGCGAAGCCGTCACTGCTTTGCTCGAGCCGACCGGCCATGCTGCAGTTCGCTTGGTCATCCGCTGCATAGGTGATGATGCCGGCACGCACCGTTTCGCCGTCACCTGCGATGCATAGTCGGTCCCGGCCTATTCCGACGAAAGTGCCAGGCGCTAGATCGGTGGGGGCTTGGGGTGAGCAAGCCGCAAGCGCTAGCAGAAGCGGACTTCCCGATCGCATCACCCTCCCCTCGCCCTTTCCGGGCACCGCTTCAAGCAATGTTCAGCCATCAGGCGACAAAGGCGGCGGCACTCCCTATATGACGGCTTCGCGACAGCAGGACTCGGGCCCGGCCATGCTAACGACCAACCCGTTCGACGACGATAAACTCCGCGAAGAGTGCGGCGTTTTCGGCATCTGGGGCGCCGACGACGCGGCCAGCTTCGTCGCGCTCGGGCTACATGCGCTGCAGCACCGCGGACAGGAAGCGGCGGGGATCACCAGCTTCGACGGCAAGGCATTCCACACTCATCGCGCGATGGGTCATGTCGCCGGCAATTTCGACAAGGACGAGATCATGCGCCCGCTCGCCGGACGCACCGCGATCGGCCATGTCCGCTACTCGACCACCGGCGAGACCGCGCTGCGCAATGTCCAGCCGCTATTCGCCGATCTCAACGAGGGCGGGCTCGCCGTCGCGCATAACGGCAATCTGTCGAATGCGATGACGCTGAAGCAGGCGCTGATCCGCCGCGGTTCGATCTTCCAGTCGACCAGCGACACGGAGGTGATCATCCACCTCACCGCCACCTCCTCCTACACGACGCCGCTCGACCGGCTGATCGACGCGCTTCGCCAGGTCGAGGGCGCCTATTCGTTGGTCGTGCTTTCGGAGCAGGGCCTCGTCGCCTGCCGCGACCCGCTCGGCATTCGCCCGCTGGTCATGGGCAAGTTCGGCGACGCGACGATCTTCGCGTCGGAAACGGTGGCCCTCGACGTGATCGGCGCGACCTACATCCGCGAGGTCGAGCCGGGTGAGTTAATCCTCGTCAACGATGCCGGCCTGCGCAGCTTCCGCCCCTTCGCGCCGGTGCGGCCGCGTCCCTGCATCTTCGAGCATGTCTATTTCTCGCGGCCGGACAGCGTGCTCGACGGGGCGTCGGTTTATGAAGTTCGCAAGAACATCGGCGCCGAGCTTTCCCGCGAGAGCCCGGTCGAGGCGGACTATGTGGTTCCCGTCCCGGATTCGGGCGTACCCGCTGCGCTCGGCTTCAGCCAGGCTTCGGGCATCCCGTTCGAGCTCGGCATCATCCGCTCGCACTATGTCGGCCGAACCTTCATTCAGCCGAGCGACGGCGTTCGCCACCTCGGCGTCAAACTCAAGCACAATGCCAATTCCGCGCTCATCCAAGGCAAGCGCATCGTGCTGATCGACGACTCGATCGTTCGCGGCACGACGTCGGTGAAGATCGTCCAGATGATGCGCGATGCCGGCGCGCGCGAAGTGCATATGCGCGTCGCCTCACCGCCGACAAAGCACAGTTGCTTTTATGGCGTCGACACACCGGAGCGCGCCAAGCTGCTCGCGGCACAGATGAATGTGCGTGAGATGACCGATTACATCAACGCCGACAGCCTGGCGTTCATCTCGATCGACGGCCTCTATCGCGCCATGGGCGACACTCGCGATGCACGGGCGCCGCAGCGCTGCGATGCCTGTTTCACCGGCGACTATCCGACCAGCCTGACGGACATGAACGAGGAAGGTCATCCGCGGCTCGCGCTCGTCGCCAGCCGCTGAGCCGCACTCAATGACTGGACCGTTAGAAGGAAAGCTGGCGCTGGTCACCGGCGCGAGCCGCGGCATCGGCGCGGCGACGGCGGAAGCGCTTGGAGCGAGCGGCGCCCATGTGATCCTGGTCGCAAGGGGAGCGGCGGCGCTTGAGCAGGTCGAAGATCGGATTCATGCCGCCGGCGGAAGCGCGACCATCGCGCCGCTCGACCTTACTGACGTCGAGGGAATCGCCAAACTGGCCGGCGCGGTCGGCGAGCGGTGGGGCAGCCTCGACGTGATGGTCCTCAACGCGGCGATGCTCGGCTCGCTGACCCCGGTCGAGCATATCGACGCCAAGGAATTCACGCGGCTCATCCAGCTCAACCTCGTCGCCAACCAGGCGCTGATCGCCGCCTTCGATCCGCTGCTGCGACGCGCCGAACGCGCGGAGCTGGTTGCCCTGACCAGCTCTGTGGGTCGGGAACCCCGGGCCTTCTGGGGCGCTTATGGAGCGTCGAAGGCCGCGCTCGAGACGCTGGTCGGCGCTTATGCCGACGAGACCCGCCACGCCGGGCGCATCCGGGTGCATATCGTCGATCCCGGCGCGACGCGGACCCGAATGAGGGCGCTGGCATTTCCTGGTGAGGAGCCGGAGGCGGTCAAGGCACCGGACGTGGTCGCCGCGGCGATCGTCGAGCGGCTGCAAGGCGATGCGGCCAGCGGCGAGACGGCTCGAATCGACGGTTAGGATTTGACCATCGTCACCTGCGCGACGTCGATGCCGCCGCCCCGGAAGCCGCCTTCGCAATACATGAGATAGTAGCGCCACAGCCGGTGGAACCGCTCGTCGAAGCCGGAGAGCGCGCCCCTCCCGACCGCCTCGTCGTAGCGAGTGCGCCATTGCCTTAACGTCTCGGCATAATCGAGGCCGAAACCGTCGCGGTCCTGCCAGCTTAGCCCGCGTTCGCTCGCCAGCACCGCGAAGCGCGGCTCGTGGAGCAGCATCCCGCCGGGGAAGATGTAGGCCTGAATGAAATCGGCGCTCCTCGCATAGGCGTCGAACAGGCGGTGATCGATGCCGATGAACTGTAGCGCGGCGCAGCCCCCGGGCGCGAGGCTGCGCGCGATCGCGTCGAGATAGGCGCTCCACCAGCGGACACCGACGGCCTCCACCATCTCGACGGAAGCAATCGCGTCGAAGCGCTCATCGAGGTCGCGATAGTCCTGCAGGCGGAAGGTTACGCGGTCCGCCACCCCCGCATCCGCCGCAGCGCCCTCGGCCCAGGCCTTCTGCTCGGTCGAGAGAGTGAGGCCGGTGACCACCGCCCCACGCCGCGCCGCCTCGATCGCCAGGCTGCCCCAGCCGCAACCGATCTCCAGCAGTCGGTCGCCGGGCTTGAGGGCGAGGCGGGCGAGGAGAAGGGCGATCTTGCGGTGTTGGGCGCATTCCAACTCCCCCTCCCGCTTGGCGAGAGTGGAAGAGGTGCGCAGCACCGAAGGGGAGGGATTGTCAGGCGTAAGATCAACAGCCCCTCCCCCGCTCGCCTGCGGCGAGTCGACCCCTCCCGCTCTGGCGGGAGGGGCAGAGAAGCGTGCGCTTGAATAGGTCATGCTGGGGTCAAGCCAGGCGGCATAGAAGTCGTTGCCGAGGTCGTAGTGTGCGGCGATGTTGTCGCGGGCTTGATCCGGCGCGTTGTCGCGCAGGCGGTGGACGAGCGCATTGGCCAGACGCGCCGGGCCCTTCGCCCGCGCTGCGTCGCCGAGCGCGACGGCATTTGCCATGAACAGGGCGAACAGCGGCACCGGATCAGGGGAAGACCACTCGCCGCGCTCCCATGCCTTGTACCAGCCGACCGAGCCAGAGGTGGCGAGGCGGACGAGCGCCATCCAGCTGTGCAGCGTGACCGTGGCGACCGGACCCGGCGCATGGAATCCCACATCGCGCCGGTTGCCGTCCGGCAGGGTGGCGTGGATACCGCCGGTCGCAAGCCGCTTGTGCAGCTGATCGATGACACGAACAAAGGCTGGAGCCACGAGACGGCCGAGCAAGCCGCCGCCGGTGGCGAAGCGCCTGTCGGCGTTCAATAGATGATGCCCGCGCGAGGCCATTGTCTGCTTTGACTCCCTCGCCCTTCGCGCTGCGCGCCTCTTCCCCGCCCTGAAGAGGCGGGGGTTTATTCCGCGCGCGGTTCCTTTTCGACCTGCCAGCTCTGGCCCTTGGCGACGAGCGCCTGGAGGTCTGGCTTCTTCCCGGCGGCGATAGTGCGGTTCTGGTCGAGGACGGCACTTTCGAAGGTTGGCGCCGGGTCTTCGTAGATGACGCCGAGCGCGACCGGGAAGCCGGCGGTAGCGGGCATTTCGATCAGCAATTGGGCGAGCGTGCGGTTCTTGCGGTCGTGAACCAGCACGCCGGAATCGGCCGCGTCGACGATCGTCAGCACCATCCGTTCCCGGTCGAACGAAATGCCCTTGGTGCCGCCGCCAAAGAGCATTTTCTCGCCCTGCGTCAGCCACAGCTGGCGGTCGGCGGCGAACTCCTTGGCGGTAAACGAGGCGAAGACGTCGTCGTTGTAAACCACGCAATTCTGGAAAATCTCGACGAAGCTCGCGCCCCTGTGCCCGTGCGCGTCCTTGAGCACATCGGGCAGGCTCTTGTGGACGTCGATCGCGCGGGCGATGAACCGCGCGCCGGCGCCCAAGGCGAAACTGCACGGATTGGCGGGCCGATCGACCGATCCGAACGGGGTCGATGGCGTGCGCGTGCCGATGCGGCTGGTCGGGGAATATTGCCCCTTGGTCAGGCCGTAGATTTCATTGTTGAACAGCAGCAGCTGACAATCGAGGTTGCGGCGCAGCAAGTGCATCGTGTGGTTGCCACCGATCGACAGCGCGTCGCCGTCGCCGGTGATGATCCATACGTCGAGTTCGGGATTGGCCAGTTTGACCCCGGTGGCCACCGCCGGGGCGCGGCCGTGAATCGTGTGGAAGCCGTAGCTCGCCATATAATAGGGAAAGCGGCTGGAGCAGCCGATTCCTGAGACGAACACGGTCTTTTCGCGCGCGGTGCCAAGGTCGGGCATGGTCCGCTGCACGGCTTTCAGCACCGCATAGTCGCCGCAGCCTGGGCACCAGCGTACCTCCTGGTCCGACGCCCAGTCCTTGGCGGTGAGTTTGACGACTTCGTTCATCAGCGAATTCCGGACAGGTAATAGAGCAATAGCAGCACCAGCAGCAGCATCAGAATAAGAGGCACGGGGTTGATCGGTTTCATCGCCTGGATCCGCGGAAGGTCACGCTAAAGTCGCACCAAGAACGCTCATCGCAGCATTCCTTCGATCGCCGCCTCGATTTCGGCGATGGTGAAGGGCTGGCCGGTGGTCTTGGCCAGCGGGCACGCGTCGACCAGGAACTGGTCACGCAGGATCGTCTTCAACTGGCCGCTGTTCATCTCCGGCACGAGGATATGCTCATAGCCCTTGAGTAGGACAGACATATTTTTCGGCATCGGCGCGATGTGGCGGATGTGGATGTGGGCGACGTCGAGCCCGCGCAGCCTCGCCCGCCGCACCGCCTGGTGAATTGGGCCGAAAGTCGAGCCCCAACCGACCACCGCGAGCCTTCCGCCTTCGTTGCCGAGGCAGACCTGCTGATCGGGGATCGAATGGGCGACGTTCGCGACCTTGGCCGCGCGCAGCCGGGTCATTTCAGCGTGGGCCTCTGGCGAATAGTCGATGTTGCCCGAGACCGGCGCCTTCTCGATCCCGCCGATGCGATGCTCGAGGCCCGGCGTGCCGGGCCTGATCCAGGGCCGGGCGAGGTCCTCGTTGCGCGCATAAGGCATGACGCCCTCGCCTACCGGAGGTGCATCGTCATGGAAATGAACCGGGAACGGTGCATAGCCGCTCATTTCGGGGACTTTCCACGGTTCGGCGGCATTGGCGATGTAGCCGTCGGTGAGCAGCATCACCGGCGTCATGTAGCGCGTCGCGATGCGGCACGCCTCGATCGCGCAGTCGAAGGCGTCGGCCGGCGAGCGCGCGGCGATGACCGGCAGCGGCGCATCGCCATTGCGGCCATAGACCGCCTGATAGAGATCGGACTGCTCGGTTTTGGTCGGCAGGCCGGTCGAAGGTCCGCCACGCTGCGAATTGACGATCACGAGGGGAAGCTCGGTCATCACGGCAAGGCCGATCGCCTCGGTCTTGAGGGCGATGCCGGGACCCGACGAGGAGGTGATGCCGAGCTTGCCCGCATAGGAAGCGCCGATCGCGGCGCAGATCGCGGCAATCTCGTCCTCCGCCTGGAAGGTCGTGATGCCGAACTCTTTCAACCGCGAGAGATGGTGGAGCAGCGGCGAGGCGGGCGTGATCGGGTAGGAACCGAACAGCATGTCGAGCCCGGCGAGCTGCGCCCCGGCGACGAGGCCGACGGCGAGCGATTCCGCGCCGGTGACGGTGCGATAGAGGCCCGGTTCGACCGGCGCGGCGGCGATATGGTGCTGGCGGACGCTTGCGCCCATCTCGACCGTCTCGCCATAGGCATGACCCGCGTTGAGCGCGGCGATATTCGCTTCGGCGAGCTGCGGCGCCTTGGCGAATTTGGTGGTGAGCCAGTCGACGATCGGTTGGCGCGAGCGGTCGAACATCCACAGCGCCAGCCCGAGCGTCCACATATTCTTGCAGCGCAGCGCTTCCTTGTTGCCGAGCCCAAACGGCTTCACCGCGTCGAGGGTCAGCTGCGAGATGTTGAACCGGACCAGTTGCCAGCGCGCGAGGCTGTCGTCGTCGAGCGGATTGGCGTCGTAGCCGGCCTTGGTCAGATTGCGCGACGTAAACTCGCCTTCATCGGCGATGATCAGGCCGCCGTCGCGCAGTGACTTCACATTCACCTTGAGCGCGGCGGGGTTCATGGCGACGAGCACGTCGGGCTGATCGCCGGCGGTATCGATGGCGGTCGAGCCGAAATTGATCTGGAAGGCCGAGACGCCGAAGGTCGTGCCTTGCGGTGCGCGGATTTCCGCCGGGAAATCGGGGAAGGTGGCGAGATCGTTGCCGGCGAGCGCGGTCGAGAGGGTGAACTGGCCGCCGGTCAGCTGCATCCCGTCGCCGCTGTCGCCGGCGAAGCGGACGACCATCGATTCGAGCGGCGGGCGAGCGTGCGCTTCGTCGTCGGTGATGAGGTGGGTGGCCGAGGCCATGGGGCGAGCGTTCCTCGAAATGCGTGCAAGCCCTTCATAGGACTGCAGAGGTGAGTTCGCCACCCTCGCGCATCGGGCAGATCGCCCTGCAAACGAAAACGCCGCCGCTCTTTCGAGCGACGGCGCTTTGCCGACCGTTGCTTAGTCGCTAGGCGGCGTAGGAAATTTTTGCCGTGACCTTCTGGCGGCGCATGGCGAAGCCGACCGCACCGAAGCCGATCAGCATCATCGCCCAGGTTGCCGGCTCGGGAACGGCGCCGTCTAGCGCATCCGAAGCCGAGATACGCAGGCCGTTCGGCGATCCGTTCGACGACAGGTTGAAGCTGAGCGTGTAATTCGCCCCTGAGGTCGTCCCGACACTCTGCGAGAAAATGTCGTAGCTACCGGTGGAGACGCCGCCGAATGACAGAGCGCCGACGGAGGTTCCATCACTGAACTGCGACGCGAGCGAACCGCTTGGCGCTGCCGTAAAGCTGAACGCATTCGTTAGGAGGTTCGTGCCTGAACCGCTCGCAAACAGGCCGATGTTGGTAAGGGTGATGAAGGAGGGGACATTAAAGCCGGCGAAAGACAGCGTCGTCGTTGGGCTTCCTGCGGTGAAATTCAGCGTGGTCGCCGTGTTCGTCTGGGCGGCAACGTTCACCTGATCCAGCAGGATGGCGGCGCTCGCCGGAGCCGCGAAGCCGACGCAGCTCAACAGCGCGGAAGCCGCCAGAAGTTTGGTAGTCAGTTTCATTGTCGTATCCCCATACCCGGTGTGACTATGAGAGCGGTTAATGAAAGTTTAATGGCGTGAATAGATGAAAATTGCGCTGTCCGGTGTCTTTAATCGGGACATCGAAAATCAGCCCAAACACGAAGGATCGGATGTGAACGAGGATCATCTCTATCGCCGCGGGGTCGGGGTGATGCTGCTCAACCACCAAAACCTCGTGTGGGTCGGGCGGCGGATCGATAACACCGACGAGGCGTGGCAGATGCCGCAGGGCGGGATCGACGTGGGTGAGGAACCGTGGGCGACGGCGCTGCGCGAGCTGGAAGAAGAGACCGGGATCGCGCCGCACCTGGTCGAACGGATCGCGACCTGTCCCGAGCGGCTGCGCTACGATCTGCCGCCCGAGCTTCGCGGGACGCTTTGGAAGGGTCAATGGAAGGGGCAGCTGCAGGACTGGTTTCTGTGCCGCTTTCTGGGGCGGGAGGCGGACGTCGATATCGCGACCGATCATGCGGAGTTCTGCGAGTGGAAGTGGGTGGCGCCGAGCGAACTCCCTGAGCTGATCGTGCCGTTCAAGCGGGACCTGTATCGGCGGCTGTTGGTGGAGTTCAGCGAATTCCTCCCCGAGGTTTCTCGGGGAGGGGGACCGCCGAAGGCGGTGGAGGGGTTCTTCGACGGCGGATCATAGAACCCCTCCACCAGCTTCGCTGGTCCCCCTCCCCGGCAAATGCCGGAGAGGATTAGCTGGTGTGGCTTTCGTTCATCCCGCGCGCTAGGCAGCGGCGATGGGGCAGTTGACGTCGATCGAGCGCGCCATGGTCGAGGCGGCGGCGGGGGCGGAGATGCTCGCGCAGGTCGAAGCGTGGGCTGGCGTCAACAGCGGTTCGCGCAATCTCGAGGGACTCGCCGATATGGCGGCGCTGCTGGCTGATGCGTTCGTGGCGCTCCCGGGCGAGCTGACCTTGCGCGAGGCGGCTGCGGTCGAAGCGGTGGACGCATCGGGCAAGCCGTTCGCCATCGAGCATGGGCGCAACCTGCATCTGATCGTTCGGCCGACCGCGCCGGTGCAGCTGCTGCTCACCGGCCACATGGACACGGTGTTCGGCGCCGACCATCCGTTTCAGGCGCTGCGCTGGACGGAGGACGGCGTGCTCAACGGGCCGGGCGTGGCCGACATGAAAGGTGGAATCGCGGTGCTGCTCGCGGCGCTTAAGGCGGTCGAGACCAGCCCTGTCGCGGCACGGGTCGGCTATGAAGTGGTGATCAATTCGGACGAAGAGGTCGGGTCGCCCGGGTCAGCCGCGCTGATCGCGACGGCGGCACGGGGCAAGCGGGCGGCGCTGACCTATGAGCCGGCCGCCCTGCCCGATGGGACGCTCGCGGGCGCGCGGCCGGGGAGCGGCAATTTCAGCTTCGTCATCGCCGGCAAGTCGGCGCACGCGGGGCGCAACCCCGAGGATGGGCGCAACGCCGTGGTGGCGGCAGCGGATCTCGCGCTGCGGCTCGATATCGGCAAGGGGCCGCGGCTGTCGATCAACGTCGCCAAGGTCGATGGCGGCGGGCCGAACAATGTCGTGCCGGACGGCGCCGTGTTGCGGGTCAACATGCGGCCGGCGACGGTCGAGGACGAAGCGCGGGCGCGGAGCCTGATCGACGCGGCGGTGGCGATGGTGCGGGCGGAGCATGAGGTCGCGATCGACGTCCACGGCGGCTTCGGGCGGCCACCGAAACCGCTGACCCCGGCGGCGGAGGCGCTGTTCGGGCTGGTCAGGCAGGCCGGCGCTGACCTTGGCCAGACGATCGGCTGGCAGCCCACGGGCGGTGTGTGCGACGGCAATAATATCGCGGCGTGCGGCGTGCCGGTGATCGACACGATGGGCGCACGCGGCGGCAAGATCCATTCGATGGAGGAATATCTGATCGTCGACAGCCTGGCCGAGCGCGCGGCGCTGTCGGCGCTGACCATCGCGCGGCTGGCGGAGGGCGCATGAGCTTTCGAGTCCGCCCGGCGCGGCCGTCGGACTTCCCGGCGATCTATGAAATGGCCAAGTTGACCGGTGGCGGGTTCACCAACCTCCCAGCCGATAAGGGCACGCTGGTCGACAAGCTTGCGCGGTCCGAGGAAGGCTTCGCGCTCGACCGTGAGGAACAGTCCGGCGCGCTCTATCTGTTCGTGCTGGAGGACCCCGAACGCGGGCTGATCCGTGGCACGTGCCAGGTGTTCGGGTCGGTCGGGATCGAGCGGCCGTTCTACAGCTACCGCATGTCGACGCTGACCCAGCACAGCCAGGAGCTGGGCAAGACCTTCCGCAACGAAACGCTGAGCCTGACCACCGATCTCGAAGGATCGTCGGAGGTCGGCGGGCTGTTCCTCCATCCGCACGAGCGGGCAGGCGGGCTCGGCCTGTTGCTGGCGCGCAGCCGCTATCTGTTCATTCGCGCCCATCGGGAAAGGTTTGGAAAGGTCGTGCTCGCCGAGCTGCGCGGCGTGATGGACGAGACCGGCAACTCGCCGTTCTGGGACGCGCTTGCGGGGCGGTTCTTCGGGATGAGCTTCCCCGACGCGGATGCGTTCAACGCGGTTCACGGAACACAGTTCATCGCCGACCTGATGCCGAAAACGCCGATCTATACCGCGATGCTGCCGGAGAGCGCGCGGGCGGTGATGGGCCAGCCGCACCCGACCGGGCGCGCCGCGCTGCGCATGCTGGAGGGGGAAGGATTTCGCTTCGACCGGTACATCGACATTTTCGACGGCGGGCCGACGGTGACGGTGCAGACCGACCAGATCCAGTCGATCAAGATGGCGCGCGAGTTCACGGTCACGGCAATCGAGCCGGGTGGGACGCACCGCGTGCTGGCGGCGGCGGGGCGGCTGAAGAATTTCCGGGCCGCCTTCGCGACCATCGACCACGCCGCCGATGACGGCGGGATTATCGATCCGGTCGCGGCGGAGCTGCTGGAGATCGGTATCGGCGACCGGTTCAGCGCGGTCGCGCGCTGATGCCGATCGCCGAGATCAATTTCGACGGGATCATCGGGCCGAGCCACAATTATGCCGGACTGAGCATCGGCAACCTCGCGGCGATGAAGAATGCGGGCGCGGTGTCGCAACCGCGCGCGGCGGCGCTTCAGGGGCTCGACAAAATGCGCGCAAACCTGGCGCTCGGATTGAGACAGGGCCTGTTCGTGCCTCCACCACGACCTGCCCGAAAATGGCTGGAGGCTCTCGGGACGACCGTCGCGCAGGCGGAACCGGCAATTGCCGCCAACGCCATGTCCGCCTCGGCGATGTGGGCGGCGAACGCGGCAACGGTCTCCCCTGCCCCGGACTGCGCGGACGGCAAGTGTCACCTGACGGTCGCCAATCTGCGCTCGATGCCGCACCGCAGCCACGAGTGGCCGGCGACGTTGGCGCAGCTCAAGGTCGCTTTCGCCAGCGGCGCATTCAAGGTGCACGGCCCCGTGCCTACGGCGTTCGGTGACGAGGGCGCGGCCAATCATATGCGGCTGGCGAGCGGGCATGGCGCCGCCGGCATCGAGCTGTTCGTCTATGGCGTATCGGGCGGCGCCTTCCCGGCACGGCAGCATGTCGAAGCGTCCAAGGCGGTCGCCCGGCTGCACCGGCTCGACCCCGCGCGCACGCTGTTCGTGGAACAGTCGGAGGAAGCGATTGCCGCCGGTGCGTTTCACAACGACGTCGTCGCGGTCGCCAACGGACCAGTGCTGTTCGCCCACGAGAAAGCGTTCGCGGATCGGCAGCGGGTCGCCGAGCAGTGCCGGGCGCTATTGCCCGAGTTCGAGTTGGTCGAAGTGCCCGACGCTGAGGTGCCGCTGGCGGATGTGATCAAATCCTATCTGTTCAACGCGCAGCTGGTCACGACTTCCAGCGAGGGTTTGGCCGACGGCGCGATGACCCTGATCGTACCGAGCGAGGCGCGCGCGATGCCGTCGGTGTGGGCGTGGATCGAGCGGCACCTGGCGTCCAACGGCGCGATCCGGCGGGTCGAGGTGGTCGACGTGCGGCAGTCGATGGCCAATGGCGGCGGACCGGCGTGCCTGCGGCTGCGCGTCGTCTGCGACCCGGCCGAGGTCGACCCACGCTTCCTGGTCGACGAGGCAAAGCTCGATCGCCTGGGCAATGTGATCGGCCGCTGCTGGCCGGTCGAGATCGACCCAGGGGCGTTTCAGCGATCGAGCCTGATCACACAGATCGAGGACGCGCGGGCGACGCTGCTGGAGGCGCTCGGGCTTGAGGAACTCCTGTCGGGTTAATTGACAATTAACTGCGAAGGTTAAGGTCCGAATGGCGGAACCGCGCCATTGGCACGGCGTTTGCTTAATCAATGACCATGATGCGTATCCGTCGGTTGTTCACCATCAAGACCCGGTTCGAGGCGTTCCTCGTCATTTACGCGATTGCGATCGGCGCGGTCGAGCGCGGCCAGCATTATCTGGCGACCTATCCCGGCGCCGGCGGCTGGCTGCTGGCACTGGCCTGCACGGGCGTAGTGTTCGTCGCCGGCGGCAAGCTGCTCGACGCGGTGCGGCCGCAGGCTGCGCCGGTTCCGGCGATGCACATGGCGCGAGTGGCGCGCCGCCTGCCTAGTCGTAGTCGACCCAGGTTGCGCCCGACCCGTTCCGGTTCAGTGTCAGCAGTTTCACTTCGCAGAGATTGACGTCCCGCCACACGGCATCCCTGCCATCCTCCAGCGTGGCGCGAATATCGAACGCGCAATCGACATCGGTGAAGGGAATGGCGGCGCGCGCGGCACGGGCGGGCTTGGCCGGCAACGACTGCCAGTTCTGCGTGCCGGTACGGCGGATGAACAGCGCGGTCATCGTCTCGCCGGTGCCGTTGAGCAGGTTGAGCCCGGTCACGCGGGAGGCTCCCGTCGCAGGGGCGGTCACCGCCGACATGATCATCGCGATCGAGGAAAACACGAGCAGGCGCGGCAGCCGAGTCATCACGCCGCTATAACGAAACTGCGCCGAATTGACAATGTGGAGCAGAGTCGCGCCCCATCGATGGGGCAAGGAAAAGGGGGGCCAGTAGGCGCCGACCGCCCCACTTCCCCGGCCTGAATGAAACCGCCTCGTTACGCCGCGTTGGCGTGGATGAACGTCGGGCGCGAGCGCTGCGCCGTCGTGAACATCGCGCCCTGGCGATAGCTTTCCATCAGCGGCAGCGCGGTGGCGCAGAAGCCGCACTCGGCGAGCGTCCGGCCGACGAACCAGTGGGTCCGCCCGCAACCGGGGCAGTGATTGACTTCATTGTCGCGATAGACGGCGTGGTAGCCGCGCTTCGCCGGGTCGAACTGGGTAATCTCTGCATTCAATGCTGTTGCGGATGACATGAGCCGTTTCCCTCCATGGGTTTGGCGGATTCAACGAGCGATGAGTCGTTCGGTTTCGACGATGATCCGAAATCCGCGCGATTGTCACCGCAAAGCAACAGCTCTGTCCCGTTCCGATACGGATGTTTTCCTGCGCAAAGC
Organism: Sphingomonadales bacterium; assembly: GCA_020200315.1. Classification (GTDB taxonomy): domain Bacteria; phylum Pseudomonadota; class Alphaproteobacteria; order Sphingomonadales; family Sphingomonadaceae; genus Sphingomicrobium. The sequence continues at coordinate 71,879 of JAIVIZ010000002.1, forward strand.
CCTGTGGATATTAACCCTTCATTAGACAAGTCGATGCAGTCTGCAATCGGGACACGCGGGTCGTGGACGGGAGACCGCAGATGGAGTCGAACCAGCGCTATTATCTTCGCCGGGCGTCGGAAGAACGCACCGCAGCGCTGCGATCGGTTACGCCTGAAGCCCGAGCGTGGCACGCCAAGCTGGCCGGCGAATTCGCCGGCCGCGCGGCGGACGCAATCCCCGGTCCGATGCCGCTGGCGATGCCCCCCCAGGCGGCGTTGACCGCCTAAGCTTCCCGAGAACCAAGCCGGACAACGC
>JAIVIZ010000003.1 GCA_020200315.1 Sphingomonadales bacterium
GACGCGGGGGAACTGGAACGAGGTGTGGGACAATTTCGACCGCCGCGCGAAGGCGAAGGGGAGCGTCGCGAACGACGGGGCCGAGAGTGAGGTTGCGGGAGAGGATATGTTTGCGCGGGCTGGTGTGGCGGCGGAGTAGGGGTACTCGTTGTGGACGAGCCAGACATCAGCGATCACACAGTCGCAGAGATCCAGTTGATCAAACTGGATCGTTACCATTCCTTCGTAAATGAGCAAGTTGCCGCCCAGTCAAAGTGGTTAACCGCAAGCCTACTCGCGATCAACGGGGCGGGCGGCCTCGCCACCCTCGAGGTGATCAAGGCTGGTCATACAGCTTTCCTCTCGGGGTCAATGTTCCTCGCGGGACTCACTGCCGCGCTACTTTCTGGAACGGCCCTCCAAGAAGTTTATAATAGGTCTTCGGGACTGTATGACGAAGCATTCGGCTATTGGCTCGCTGTGAAGCATGGTCAGAGTCGAATCGAGTCAGAGGAGAGTGACAGAAGTGATAGGGCCGGAAAAATCAATCGATGGAATTTCCTACCGCCGTTGATCGGGTGGATTTCTGGTCTGTTATTTCTTTGTGGAAGCATCACACTTGCCGTGCAGAGTTCTCCTAGCGTCGCATAGTTCAGACATGTTCTGTGAGGCACGAGCGGGATTCCATGAAACCGATCGATGCCAGGACCTTAAGATCGGGTAAGGTGTCCGCGATCCAGTCCAGACGCACCTAGACACAAATGACCAGCGTGCCTCACTATGATGTGAGCGCCGGAAATTGCGGTTGCCATAACCGCGAAGTGCGAACATGGTTCACCGCATGTTCCGGGCGACTGGCGATCTTCCCGAAGGCGCAATCGACCTCTTGGCCTGCGCTCGCGCGCGCAAGTTCGGGACGATCCTTGCCGGTCTGCCGTGGCAGTTCCAGAACCCCACCCGCAACTAACGCGGCTCGTCACGGCGCGTTTGACCGAGCGCCTGCTCGGCTCCCTGCTCATTCGTAACGATGTTCGCGGAGAACTTGCTGAGGAAATAGTAGGTTTAGCACTCGAACCTGAATGGCGATTGTGCGCTGGGGACTGGGCGGCCTTCGACCTCCAGCAGACCAACGGGCCACTGCGCATTCAGGTCAAGCAATCCGCTGCCATCCAGAGTTGGCACAACGGAGAGAGCCCCAGCGCGCGCCCGTGCTTCTCGATCGCTTCGAAGACGGGACGGTGGGAAGGCTCAACGTGGATCGCGGAGTCCAGCCGCAATGCCGACATTTACGTCTTCGGATGGCACCCCCGCACGGATGCAGAGGCTGACCACCGCGATCCAGACCAGTGGCTCTTCTACGTTGTGGCCGAAGTTGCGCTTCCGCAGCAAAAGAGCATTTCGCTAAATGTGCTCGCAAGACTGGCTCAACCGTGCCCGTTCAGCACTCTTCGCGAGAGCGTCGAAGCAGTAGTCGCGCATCTACCTTAGATGCGGCTACTCGCGCCAATACTCCGCCCGCTCGGCCCCATCGAAACCCGGCCCGAGTGCATGCAGCAGCGCTTGAAATCTCGTGCCCGACCCGGACGGGCACGGGTCATTGCGGCCGAGCTTTTCGACCAGCTCGACGCTGTTCGGTTCGTCTGGACCGCCGCGCACGAAGCGCAGCCCGCGCTTGACCCGCGTTTCGCTCGGGAAGTCCCTACGCCGCTTGGACGTCCGCTCGAAAGCAGGGCTGGTCGTCGTGATCGTTCTTGATCGCAACCTGCGGTGAGGAAAGGAGTTGGTCAGCCCCGAATGCGAAGTCGCGCTCCCTGCTCTCCCTCTGGGCACTTAGTTCAACATGATCCAAACACAGAATCCATGCGCATGTGCCACTTGCTTAAAGCGCGTGAAACAATGAAAGTGCGCCGGTGTACGGAGGCGTCTTTCGCCTCCTGAAGGGAGGCGGCCATGGGCGGGTCGAAGCCATTTCGGATTCTGTGCATCGACGGGGGCGGGATACGAGGTCTGATTCCTGCAATCTGGCTTTGCAAGCTCGAGGAGAGGCTGGCTAAGCGCAACACGAGTTTATCGCGCTCGTTCAATCTCATCTGCGGCACTTCGACGGGTTCCATCGTCGCCGCCGCAGTCGCCACGAACACGGATCTCAAGCGCGTCATCGATCTGTTCCGCGCCGAAGGACCAAAGATATTCAAGCGGTCTTGGAAACCAGGCCGCGGCCTGCTTACTTCCCGCTACGGCGCCGAGAATCTCGAGGCCGCGTTGAAAGCAGTGCTCGGCAACACACGCCTGCGTGACATTCCTCGCCACACACACTTGTGCATTCCCGCCTACGACATCGGTAACCGCCGCACCTTCTTCTTCCAGTCCTACGACCCGGACACCTCCGGGAACGAGCTCTGGAAGGCGTGCCTGGCCTCCTCGTCGGCACCGACATATTTTCCAACGCAGAAATTTGCCTTGGCGACGGGCGACGAGCGCTACCTGATCGATGGTGGAGTTTCGGCGAACAATCCAAGCGGGATCGGACTGGCCGAAGGAATTGCCTTGCTACGTAAGAAGAGCTTGAAGGATTCAGAAGAGGCTCGCGACATCCAGCTCATTTCAATGGGAACGGGCAGCAGCACGCGCAATCTTTCCCGAAAGGTCGTCGGCTCCAAAGGTGGGTTGTACTGGATGAATGCAATCCTTGATGTGATGTTCGATGGCTCCTCTGACGTTTCGGACTATGTAGCTGAGCAGATTCTAGACAGTAAGTCCTACGTTCGCCTCCAATTCGATCTGAATGCGGGATTCGGCAGTGACGACCTCGACGACGCATCGCCGCACAATCTGCAAGAGCTTCAGTCGGCTGCCAATGATTATGTCGAGGACGATGGAAAAGCACGCTTCCAGGAGATTGTCTCGCTGCTGATGCCACCCCGGAGGACGCCCGCCGGCCCTCGTCTCGCGGCGGTGTCCTAGCCACTCGATTGCTGCGCAATCCTCATCTGCGCTCGGTAATTTTTCGCTTTCCTGCAGCAGCAACCCGTTTGGTTCTGCCTGCAGTTAAGCGGAAACGATAATGGCGACGCGGGCCGTCCGGCATTCGCGCGCGCTTCATGCTGCTGCGGAATGCAGGCAGTCCCTCGCTGCACTCGGGCGCCTCATGCTTGTCCCAGCAGAGAGCACTTCCAGCCTGTCCCCGGACAGGCCGGATCGCTTGTCAGCCCAAGAGCTCTTGCTCCAGCTTCTTGGCCATTTCCTCGATATTTTCGGGCGGCCAGCCGGGGACGTCCATGCCCAGGCGGAGACCCATCGAGGACAGGACTTCCTTGATCTCGTTCAAGGACTTGCGGCCGAAGTTCGGGGTCCGCAGCATCTCCGCCTCGGTCTTCTGGACGAGGTCGCCGATGTAGATGATGTTGTCGTTCTTGAGGCAGTTGGCGCTGCGCACGCTGAGCTCCAGCTCGTCGACCTTCTTGAGCAGGTAGCGGTTGAGCTGGTTGGTGTCGGCCTGCGTGTCGGCCATCGACATGGCGCTCGGCTGGCCCATCATCGACGGGGCGGAGCGGATCGCGCCGTCCTCGAAGTGGACGAACAGCGCGAGCTGGTCCTGGAGGATGCGGGCGGCATAGCCGACGGCGTCCTCGGGCGTGACCGTGCCGTCGGTTTCGACCGTCAGCGTCAGCTTGTCATAGTCCAGCTCCTGGCCGACGCGGGTGTTCTCCACGCGATAGGCGACCTGGCGCACCGGCGAGTAGAGCGCGTCGACCGGGATGAGACCGATCGCGGCGTCCGCGGGACGGTTGGCGGCGGCGGGGACGTAGCCCTTCCCGATGTCGGCGGTCAGCTCCATGTTGAGCGTCGCGCCCTGGTCGAGGTGGCAGAGGACGAGGCCCGGGTTGGTCACCTCGATGTCGCCCGACGTCGCGATCTGGGCGGCGGTGACTTCGCCGGGGCCGGTGGCGCTGAGCTGCAGCCGCTTGGGGCCTTCGCCTTCCATGCGCAGCGCGATCTGTTTGACGTTGAGGACGATGTCGGTGACGTCCTCGCGCACGCCGGCGAGGCTGCTGAACTCGTGCAGCACGCCCTCGATCTTGATCGAGGTGACGGCGGCGCCCTGCAGCGAGGAGAGGAGCACGCGGCGCAGCGAGTTGCCGAGCGTCATGCCGAAGCCGCGTTCCAGCGGCTCGGCGACGAATACCGCCTTGCGGCGGCTGTCGCCACCCGGCTTACGCTCCAGCGCGTTGGGCTTCTTGAGTTCCTGCCAGTTTTTTGCGTTGACGGCCATGTTGTTCCCTTGGCAGCTTGGGGGAGGCGGCGTCCCGCGGATCCCCTGATTTCAAACTTCTTCTGTCCTCGCCCAAAGTACCACTTTGGGCGAAAGGTCAGACGCGGCGGCGCTTGCTCGGACGAACGCCGTTGTGCGGGATCGGGGTCACGTCGCGGATCGAGGTGATCTGGAAGCCGACCGCCTGCAGCGCCCGAAGCGCGCTCTCGCGGCCGGAACCCGGCCCCTTGACCTCGACCTCGAGCGTGCGCACGCCATGCTCGGCGGCCTTCTTGCCGGCATCCTCCGCGGCGACCTGGGCGGCGTAAGGCGTCGACTTGCGGCTGCCCTTGAAGCCCATCGTCCCGGCGCTCGACCAGGCGATCGCATTACCCTGCGCGTCGGTGATCGTGATCATCGTATTGTTGAACGACGCATTCACATGCGCCACCCCTGACGTGATGTTCTTGCGTTCGCGCCGGCGGAGGCGCTGCGGTGCTTGTGCCATTGGCTGGAAATCCTGACTGAAGCTGCTGTGCGGCTATTGAAAAGAAGTAATGGATCGCCCCCCGGACGATCCTTACTTCTTCTTGCCGGCGATCGGCTTGGCCTTGCCCTTGCGGGTGCGCGCATTGGTATGCGTGCGCTGACCGCGGACCGGCAGGCCCTTGCGATGGCGCAGGCCCCGGTAGCAGGCAAGGTCCATCAACCGCTTGATGTTCATCGCCGTCTGACGCCGCAGATCGCCCTCGACCGTGTAGCCGGCGTCGATCGCCTCACGGATATGCAGCACTTCCTGGTCGGTCAGGTCCTGGACCCGGCGATCAGGCGCGATGCCCAGCTTCTGCGTGATTTCCACCGCCTTGGTGCGCCCAATGCCGTGGATGTATGTCAGCGCGATCTCGACGCGCTTGTTGGTCGGGATATTGACGCCCGCGATACGTGCCATGAACAGACTTCTCCTAGCTCCACAGGGCAGCGTGGCACGCCCGCCCCATCTCAAAGCATTGACCCGCCGCCCCAGCTTTCCCAATGGAGGACCCCATCAAAGTAATACTTTGATGGAACCCTTCCGATGGAAAAACGGCGCGCGCAAGGATACGCCGCCGACAGCCGGTGAAACGGGATGGCGGCCAGATAGGATTGAGCTGACCTCGAGTCAAGCGCCTGCGCTTGCAACGGTCCGGGTTGCCGCTAAGCGGGCGCGATGCAGCGCCTGACCCTCGACGCGCCGGTGCCGGACGCCTTGCGCGGGGCGATCCTCGCGCTCGGAAATTTCGACGGGTTTCACCTTGGCCATCAGGCGGTGGTCGGCCGTGCGGTGCAGCGGGGCGCGCATGAACGCCGGCCGGTGATCGTCGCCACCTTCGACCCGCACCCGATGCGGCATTTCCGGCCCAACGCGCCGCCCTTTCGGCTGACCAGTCTCGACCAGCGCGAGCGACTGTTCGGCCAGGCAGGGGCCGATGCGATGCTGGTGTTCGCATTCGAAGCGGCGCTCGCCGGGACGAGCGCGGAGGCATTCGTCGCGATGCTGGCGACGCGGATCGGAGCGGCTGGCGCGGTCACCGGCGACGATTTCACGTTTGGCGCGGGACGACGGGGAAATGTCGCCCTGCTCAGGCAACTCGGTGAGACGCACGGACTCGCGGCGGAAACCGTCGCGCCGGTACTGCTCGACAGGGACTCGGTATCATCGAGCCGGGTGCGCGCCGCGCTGGTCGGAGGCGATCCGGGAACGGCAACCCACCTCCTCACCCGGCCGTTCGCGATTGCCGGCACGGTGCTGCACGGCGAAAAGATCGGGCGGACGCTCGGCTACCCGACGGCCAATATCGCGCTCGGCTCCTATCTGCGGCCCAAGTACGGAATCTATGCTGTGCGCGTGCGGCTCGATGACGGCAGCGAGCATACGGGCGTGGCAAGCCTCGGTATTCGCCCGAGCTTCGATCCTCCGCGCGAGTTGCTCGAGACTTATCTGTTTGATTTCGACGGCCACCTCTACGGCCGCGAAATCGAGGTCGCACTGGTGGCGTATCTTCGCGGGGAGGAGAAGTTCGACGATCTTCAGGTGCTCAAGGCGCAGATGAATGTCGATGCCGCCAAAGCGCGAAGCCTGCTTTCATGAGATATTGGCTCGGATGGATTGCCGGTGCGCTCGCGATCGGCCTGCTGTTGCTGACCTTCGTTAACGCCAGTTGGCTGGCCCCGTCGCCGCGCGGCGCGGTCCGGCTGATCGCCCATCGCGGCATCAGCCAGTTGTTCCACCACCGCGGCCTCACCGATCGCGACTGCACGGCGAAGCGGATAGAGGTTCCGGTCCACGACCGCATCGAGGACAGCGTGCGCTCGATGCGGGATTCGGCGCAGATGGGCGCGGATATGGTGCAGGTCGACCTCGCCTCCACGGCCGATGGACGAATCGCGCTGTTCCACGATCGGACGCTCGATTGCCGGACCGACGGACGCGGCGCGGTGCGCGACCGCACGCTGGCCGAACTGCAGGCGCTCGATCCCGGCTATGGCTATAGCACCGACGGCGGCAAAACTTTTCCCTTGCGCGGACTGCGACGCGACCGGATTGCCAGCCTCGAGGAGGGGTTGGCGGCGCTGCCGGCGACCGCGATTCTGTTCACCTTCCAGAGCAGGGATCCGGCCGAAGCCGACCGGCTGATCGCCGCGCTCAAGGCGATAGGCCGCGATGTCGAGCTTCGCGGCGACGGCTTCACCGGCGACCCGGCGCCGATCGCGCACGTCCGCGATGCCTTCCCGACGGCCTGGACCTATACCAAGCCGGGTGCGACCGCTTGCACCATGGGCTATCTCAGGATCGGTTGGCTGGGGTTCGTGCCCGATGCCTGCCGCAACGGCACTATCATGGTGCCGATCGACCGCCAGTGGCTCTTCCCCGGCTGGCCGAACCGGCTGATTGCGCGGATGGCGGCGGTCGGTGCGCGGGTAATGATCGTCGGGCCGCGCGGATCGCCGGACCTCGGCCTGGGACTGACGCTGCCGGAACAGCTGGGCGAGGTGCCGGACAGCTTCAAGGGCTATATCTATGTCGACGACATCTGGACGCTCGGCCCGGCGTTGCGTCCCGATCGCGACATCCGCACCGAGGCACAGCAGAAGCTGGCCGAGCAGGGGCTGGCGCGTCGAAGGGCTCGCGCCGACTGAGGCGGACCCGCGCAAACGCGCGGTTTCCATCCGCGTCCCCGCCCGCTAGAGCGCCGCGCGATGGCCGACGCTCCCGACAAGATCGATTATAGAGACACCGTCTTCCTGCCGAAGACCGACTTTCCGATGAAGGCCGGCCTGCCGCAGAAGGAGCCGGCGATCCTCGCCAAATGGCAAGCGGCGGACCTCTACCGACAGGTGCGCGCGGCGCGGGCCGGGCGCGAGAAGTTCATCCTTCACGATGGGCCGCCCTATGCCAACGGCGACATCCACATCGGCCATGCGCTCAACCATATCCTAAAGGACATGGTGGTGCGCACGCAGACCCTGCTCGGCAAGGACGCGCCCTATGTGCCCGGCTGGGACTGCCACGGGCTGCCGATCGAGTGGAAAGTCGAGGAGCAATATCGCAAGAAGAAGCTCGACAAGGATCAGGTGCCGCTGCCCGAGTTCCGGGCGGAATGCCGCGCCTATGCGCAGCATTGGGTGGATACGCAGCGCGAGCAGTTGAAGCGGCTCGGAATCGGCGGACAGTGGGACAAGCCCTATCTGACGATGAATTATAAGGCCGAGGGCACCATCGTCGCCGAGTTGATGAAGTTCGCCGAAAGCGGCCAGCTCTATCGCGGCGCCAAGCCGGTGATGTGGTCCCCGGTCGAAAAGACCGCGCTGGCCGAGGCCGAGATCGAATATGAGGATGTGACGAGCACCCAGATCGATGTGGCGTTCGAGATTGTTGAGAGTCCGATCCCAGAGTTGGTCGGCACTTATGCGGTGATCTGGACGACGACGCCGTGGACGATCCCGGTTAATCAAGCGATCGCCTACGGGCCGGACGTTGAGTACAAGCTCGTTGAAGAAACTGTGGTGCCTATGGGCCGTTCGTCGAAGCCAATGCGCTCCGGTCGGCGCTTCCTTATCGCAACTGAACTTGTCCATTCCTTCGGTGACCGCACCGGCTGGTTCGACCAGAATACGGACGATGCGGACTTCGGCTTCATGTCAGTCTGGGTTGGCAAGGGCTCCGACCTCGCCGGCACGGTCGCCCGCCACCCGATGCACCTTCTCGGCGGCTTCTTCGCTCGTCCGCGCCGGTTCCTCCCCGGCAACTTCGTCACGACCGATGCCGGCACCGGGCTTGTCCACATGGCGCCCGACCATGGCGAGGATGATTTCGCGCTGTGCAAGGCCAACGGGATCGAGCCGGTGTTCGCGGTCGAGGGGGACGGGAAGTATCGCGAGGACTGGGGCTGGCTCGGCGGGCAGGGCTCGGTCATCAACACCAAGTTCAATGCGCCCGACGGGCCGATCTGTTCGGATCTGCGCGATGCTGGGGCGCTACTCGCGGCGAGCGATTTCCGGCACAGTTACCCGCATTCATGGCGATCGAAAGCGCGGGTAATTTATCGCTGCACCCCGCAATGGTTCATCGGCATGGACGCGCCATTGGCCCCTCCCGCCGGAGCGGGAGGGGAAGAGCCACGTAGTGGCGAAGGGGAGGGCCTGCCCGGAGCCGACATGCCCTCCCCCGCTCGCCTTCGGCGAGTCGACCCCTCCCGCTCCGGCGGGAGGGGAAAGACGCTGCGCCAACTCGCCCTTACCGCCATCGCCGCGACTCGCTTCATCCCCAAAAAAGGCCGCAACCGGATCGGGTCGATGGTGGCGGACCGCCCCGACTGGGTCATCTCGCGGCAGCGGGCGTGGGGGGTACCAATCGCCCTGCTGGTTGAGCGCGGGTCGAACGCGCCGCTGGTGGATCCAATGGTCAACCAGCGGATCGTCGAGGCGGTTGCGGCGTTCGTGCTGGAGAGCGGACGCTGGCCCGATGAGCGCTGGCCGGCGGACCTCTATCTCGAAGGATCGGATCAGCATCGCGGCTGGTTCCAGTCGTCGCTGCTCGAGAGTTGCGGGACGCGCGGGCGCGCACCGTACGACGCGGTGCTGACGCACGGCTTCACTATGGACGCCAAGGGCATGAAAATGTCCAAGTCGCTCGGCAACACGATCAATCCGCTCGACCTGATGCGCGATTACGGCGCGGACATCCTGCGGCTGTGGGCACTGTCGGTCGACTTCACCGAGGATCATCGCATCGGCAAGGAAATCCTCGCCGGGGTTGCAGATCAGTATCGCAAGCTGCGCAACACCTTCCGCTATCTGCTCGGCGCGCTCGACGGGTTCGAGGAAGCGGAGCGGGTGAGCGACGTGGCGGAGATGCCCGAGCTCGAGCGCTACATGCTGAGCCTGACGGCAGAGCTGGACGCAAAGCTAAGGCAGGCCGTCGCCGACTTCGACTTCAACAGCTACACGCGGCTGCTGGCCGATTTCTGCAACAACGACCTGTCCGCCTTCTACTTCGATATCCGCAAGGACAGCCTCTATTGCGACGCGCTGTCCGATCCGAAGCGGCGGGCGTACCGGACGGTGCTCGACACGCTGTTCCAGGCACTGGTGCGCTGGGCGGCGCCGGTGCTGGTGTTCACGGCGGAAGAAGTGTGGGGAACGCGGTATCCGGATGGGGGCAGCGTGCATCTGTTGGAGTGGCCGGAGTTGGGCAAGTGGTTCAACAGTGACCTCGACGTGATCTGGCAATCCTATCGAGCAACCCGTTCTTACGTGAATGAAGCAATCGAACCATTTCGTGGCGAGAAGCTGATCCGATCCAGTCTGGAAGCTGAGGTGACCCTCCCGGTAATCAGCGATGCGGACTTCCTAGCCGAACTCTTTATCTCCTCGGCCGTACGTCAGGGCGAGGCATTCAAGATCGCAAAAACTCCGCTTAAAAAGTGCGGCCGCTGCTGGCGGCACCTTCCCGAAGTGACCGAGGACGGCGCCCTCTGCGCGCGATGCGAGGGGGTGGTTCATGGTTGAGCCTATCGATCCTCCCCGGAACGGGGAGGTGGCAGCACGAAGTGCTGACGGAGGGGGCCCCCACCATGCTTCGCATGGTCCCCCTCCCCGTGCCGGGGAGGAATTACCGCAGCGCAACCGGGCAATCGCCTTCGCTATTGCGGGGCTGACCTTCCTTGCCGACCAGCTCGCCAAATGGTTCGTGACGGGTCCGGCCGGCCTGACGGTCGAGGGAGACCAGCGCTTCCTGCTGCCGATCTTCAGTCTCAGCCGCACGCACAACCACGGCATTTCGCTCGGCCTGTTCCGCGCCGACAGCGAGGCGGCGCGATGGGCGCTGGTGATCGTTACGGCGGCGATCGCGGTGTCGATGCTGGTGTGGATCCTGAAGGAGCCGCGGCACGGCGACCGGCTCGCGCTGGGGCTGGTGCTCGGCGGCGCTATCGGCAATATCCTTGATCGCGTGCGGTTCGGTTACGTGGTCGACTATGCCGACCTGCACTTCGGGGCCTTCCGGCCCTTTTTGGTCTTCAATATCGCCGATGCCGCGATTAGCATCGGCGTCGTGATCCTGCTGCTGCGCGCCTTCCTGTTGGGCGACGGAAGCTCTAAGGAGAATATCAATGCGTAAGGTCCTGCCCCTTCTGATCGCCGCCGGCGCGCTTGGCCTGACCGGCTGCGGCGCGCTCAAGGGCCGCACCAAGGGACTCGACGAGTTCGCCGTCGCGCGCAACGCGCCGCTGGTGATCCCGCCCGACTATACGCTGACCCCCCCGGTCGCCGGCACCGTCGGCATCAGCGCGACCGACGCGCAGAGCCAGGCGATCGAAGCGCTGTTCGGCGGTCCGGCGCCGCGCAGCACGACCGAATCGATGATCCTCGACAGCGCCGGCCGCGACCGCTCGTCGGTCGGCGCGCGCTCGACCGTCGGCGATCCCGACACGCGCGTCGTCGACAAGGGCGCGGCGACACCCGCGATCCTCGCGGCGCCGGTCGCCAACGGTAAAGACGCTTCCGCGTCGACCCCGCAGCAATAATGAGCGAGGCCACCCTTCCGGCGCGGCTGATCGAAGTCGAGGCGATGCTCGATCGCTCGCGCCGTCGCTTCGAGGAAGGCGCGCGGCTAGTCGAGGAGGCGCACCAGCTGGTCGCCGACATTCAGCAGCAGCTGCTCGGATCGCCGTCGACGATGACCGCCGACGAGAGCGAGGAAGCGGCGTCGCGGCTCTTGAACAGCATCAAGGCGCAGGGCGGCGAAATGCCCGAGACGCTATGCGGCGGGCGGTTGGCGGTCGATCAGCAGCAGCGGCTGATCCGCATCGACAGCCATCCGATCGGCATTACCGAGATGGAATATCGCGTGCTCGAGCTGCTCGCTTATGCGCGCAACAATGTCGTCACGCGGACGATGCTGCTGAAGCATCTCTACCGCCGCGCCGACGACCAGCCGCAGCCCAAGATCATCGACGTGTTCATCTCAAAACTGCGCAAGAAGTTGCGGATGGCATCGAACGGCGCCGAGTTCATCGAGACGATCCCGCAGCGTGGCTGGATCTTGCGCGACCTCGACAACGCGGGCGTTTGAACGCCTCGAATTCCGAGGCGCGGATTTACGATTCGTTAGCCACGCCGGCCTAGCGTTTCGGAATGATCCATCTCCTCCCCGATTCGTTCGCCGCCGAGAGCGTCACACCTTATGATGAGGCGGTCGCCCGGCTGGCCAGCATCCGCGCCGCGCTAACGGTTGCCGAACAGGCTGCGGGCTCATCCGCGCCGCTGCCGGAACCGCAGATGCCCGCCGCCTGGCCAGAGGCCAGCGCAGCGAAGCGCCGCTGCTTCGAGACGCGGTCGGTGGAGAGCGCCCAGGCCGCCTCGGCGGGACTCGAGATGCTTGCCGCGCAGCGTGCCGCGGGGCTGAAGCCGAACCCGCAGGCGATCGGTCGGCTGGCCGAAACGCTACGCACCGAACTGGCCGACCTCGACCGGCTGTTCAGCCTCTAAGGTTTCGCCGGACCGAGTTCCTTGGGAGTCGCGGGGTCTGCCCCCCACTCGCTCCAGCTGCCGTCGTAGAGTTTCGCCGCATCGTTGCCGAGGCGATGCGCGGCGAAGATCAGGCTGTTGGCGGTCACCCCCGATCCGCAGGTCGCGACGAACGGCGCTTGAGGGTCTGCGCCCGCCACCGCAAAGGCGGCACGGATCGCGTCGACGTCCTTCATTGTGCCATCGTCGTTCCACAGATCCGGGTAGGGCAGGTTGTTCGCGCCGGGAATGTGCCCGGGCGCAACGCCGGCGCGCGGGTCGGCCTCGCTGCCTTCGAACCGCGCGCGGCCGCGAGCGTCGACAAGAGGGAGCGACAGGCCGGGGATTTGGTCCTTGCGGACGATCTGGTCCCTCGGTTCGCGAGCGTCGAAACGAGCGACGCGCGGCGCGGGCTTTCCGGATTCCGTAAAGCGTCCCTCCGCCACCCATTTGCCAAAGCCGCCGTCGAGAATGGCGACCTGCCGCGCGCCGAAATGGCGGAGCATGAACCAGCCACGGACGGCGCTGCGCAGCGGGCTGTTGTCATAGACCACGATGCGGTCGTCCGAGCGGACGCCGAGCGACTCCATCGCGGCGGCGAACGCGGTCGCATTCGGCAGCATGTGCGGCGCGGCGTGGCTGTGGTCGGCGACCGCATCGATGTCGAGGAAGCGGGCGCCGGGGATGTGGCGGGCGAGATATTCGGCGCGGGCATTCCGGCCGCCGAGGAACAGGGTCGAGTCGACGATGGCGAGGTCGGGTGCACCAAGCTCCTCGCCAAGCCAGCGGGTGCTGACGAGCGCGTCCATCATCCCCGGCCGCGATAGGGCTGCACGCCCTGATCGGGCACCCACAGCCCGTTGGGTGGCGCCGCGGTCTGCCAGAAGACATCGATCGGGATGCCGCCGCGCGGATACCAGTAGCCGCCGATGCGCAGCCATTTCGGCTTCATCTCGTCCGCGAGCCGCTGACCGATGCCGACGGTGACGTCCTCATGAAAGCCGCAGTGGTTGCGGAACGAGCCGAGGAACAGCTTGAGGCTCTTGGATTCGACGATGGTCTGGCCCGGGGCGTAGTCGATGACGAGATGGGCGAAGTCGGGTTGTCCGGTCACCGGGCACAGCGAGGTGAACTCCGGCGCGGCGAAGCGGACGAGGTAGAGCGCGCCCGCGCGCGGGTTGGGGACATAGTCGAGCACCGCATCCTGCGGCGAGGAGGGCAGCGCACTCGATTGGCCGAGGAAGGCAGTGTCCATCAGCGGTAGTCGGTCTCGCCAACGCTACTTGCGGCCGCCGGATCGTCGGCGAGAGCCACGGCGCCCTCGTTGCGTGACTTTAGGTAGAGCCAGGCGATGGCGGCAACGAAAGCAAGCGATCCCAGCGGCACCGCCAGCGGGAACTCCTTGACCACCGCGAGCGGCGAGTCGCTGTTGGTCGCGCCGACGATTCCGGCGAACAGCACCCCGAACAGGCTTTCGCCGACGATCAGCCCGGTCGCCATCAGAACGCCGAGCCGCTCGGCGAAGGCGGGATTGGAGGCGGTTCGCGCCCAACGGTCATAGAACCAGCCGATCGCGGCACCGACGGGAATCAGCAGGGTGAGCGCCATCGGCAGATAGATGCCCATGCCGAGGGCGAGCGGCGGCAGCGATCCCTTCCCGCTGCGCCGCAGCAGCTCGTCGGCCACGACCGCGACCGCGCCAATCGCCGCGCCAAGCCCGATCAAATTCCAGTCGAGATTGCCGCCGAGCACGCCTTGCGCAATGGCCGAAATCAGCGCGGCTTGCGGTGCTGCCAGCGCATTGGGTCCCGCACCGGGTGCGCCCTGGAAGCCGAAGGTGCTGTTGAGCAGGCTGAGGATCGGCGGAATGACCACCGCGCCGAACAGAACTCCGAGGACCAGCGCGACCTGCTGCCGCCACGGCGTGGCCCCGACCAGCTGGCCGGTCTTCAGATCCTGCAGATTGTCGTTCGAGATGGTGGCGACGCCAAACACGATGGCGGTCACGAACAAGGCGAAGGCGACGAGGCTCTTGGTCGCGTCGGGTGCAAGGTTGCGTCCGAAGAGGGCGGCGAGGATTAGCGAGATGCCGAGCACGGCGAGGATCCCGACGCCCGAGATCGGGCTGTTCGAGGCGCCGATCAGCCCGGCCATGTAGCCGCACACCGCCGCGATGACGATGCCAGCGACCAGAATGTAGAGGATCGACAGGCTGATCGTCGCGCCGGGGCTGGCGGCGATCGGGTTGGACGGGGCGAAGGCGGCGAGCAGCAGCCCGATCGGAATCATCGACGCGAGGATCGTCCCGAATACGATCGAAATCGGCAGGTCGCGTTCGGTCAGGTCGAGCGAGGCGTTGCCTCCGTCCCGACGGCTGCGGTTCGCCGCCATCGCCGAGCGGATACCGCCGACGATCGGGCCGATGATCCGCAGCAGCGTCCAGATCGCCGCGATGCCAATCGTGCCGGCACCAATGAAGCGCACCTTTTCGCGAAACACCGAGTTGACGAATCCAGGAACATCGGCGGCGTGCGTCGCGAGCCCGGCGGCCGTGAGCATCGGCACGAGAATCGTCCAGCTGATCAGCAGCCCGACAAACATTGCGATGCCGACGGCGATGCCGACGAGATGGCCGACACCGATCAGCGCCATCGACAGGCTGGTCGAGGCCGTCGTGGCGCCACTGCCGAAGCGGAAGGTGGCCGCGGCGTCCGCAGCGAGCAGCTTCGTTTGGGCGAGCGCAGCGTAGGCGGCGGAGACAAGGGACGACCAGATGATCATCGTCAGCCCGCGCTTATTCTCCTCTTCGCCGCCGACCCCGGCACCGACCTTGAGCACTTCGGCTGCCGCGACGCCTTCGGGATAGGGGAGGTCCGAGCCGGTGACGAGCGCACGGCGCAGCGGCACAGAATACATCACACCGAGGATGCCGCCGACCACGATCACCGCGGTCGAAAGCCAGAAGGGGAAGCCGGTCCACCAGCCGACCATGATCAGGCCCGGCAAGACGAAAATGATGGCGGACAGCGTTCCGGCCGACGACGCGATCGTCTGGACGATGTTGTTTTCCTGGATAGTCGCGCCCTTGAAGCCCTTCAGCACGGCCATCGAGATGACCGCGGCAGGAATCGATGTGGCGAAGGTCAGGCCGATTTTTAGCCCCAGATAGACGTTGGCGGCGGTGAACAGGACGGTGATCACCGCGCCGAGGATGATTCCGCGGATGGTTAGTTCGGCGACATCGCCGCGCGATCCGGGAAGCGAGGAATCCGTCATCGTTGCCATGCTGCTGCGCCTTCAATCTAAAACTCGCCGGGATCGTAACGGTCCCGCATCGCGTTCGGAAGCAGTTTCGGCTTCGATCACCAGCCCGCCTCAAGGAAGCGGGTGGCGAGGGCGCAGTGCAACGCGACTCCGCGCGCGAGGTGCGCTTCCTCGACGATCATCTTCGAATTGTGGATCGGGGCGCGCGCCGAGGGGTCGCCATCGGGCGGAGCGACACCGAGAATGGCCATGGCGCCGGGCACCTTCTGCAGCACATAGGCGAAGTCTTCGCCGCCCATGATGGGCGCGGGAATGGAGTGGTAGCCATTCTCGCCGAACAGCGCCGTCGCGCAGTCGCGGATCAGGCCGACCGCGCGCGGATCGTTGATCGCTGCGGGATAGCCCGGATCGATGCTCGCTTCGGCGGTGCAGCCGTGGGCGTCGGCAATATTCTCGACAATGCGTCGAAACGCCGCGCGCGCATCCTGACGCACCCGGTCGCTGAGCGTGCGAAGCGTGCCGACGATCTCGACCCTATCGGGGATGATGTTGTGCGCCGATCCGGCGTTGATTTGCGTGATCGACAGCACGACCGGATCGGTAAATGTCGTTCGCCTGGCGACATAGACCTGCAGCGCCATCACGGCTTCGCAGGTGGCAGGGATCGGATCGATCGCGTCGTGCGGCATGGCGGCGTGACCACCCCTGCCGCGGACGGTGGCGAGCAGCGTATCCGTCGAAGCGAGCAATGCCCCCTCCCGACACGCGATCAGCCCGCCGGGCAGATTGGGGAAGATGTGCAGCGCGAAGGCGGCATCGGGCGCCGGATCGTCGAGCAGTCCTTCCTCGATCATGTGGCGGGCGCCGTGATGCCCTTCCTCGCCGGGCTGGAACATGAAGAGGATCGTGCCCTCGATCTCATCGCGACACCGGGCGAGAATGCGCGCCGCGCCCGCCAGCATGGCCGAATGGGTGTCGTGCCCGCAGGCATGCATGTGACCGGGGGTTCGGCTGGCGAACTCGAGGCCCGTGTCCTCGTGGATCGGCAGCGCGTCCATGTCGCCGCGCAGCAGCACGGTGCGGCCTGGGCGCGTCCCATCCAGCCGGGCAATGAAACCGGAGGTTCGCTGGCTATCGCGGATGTCGAGCGATAGGTCTTCGAGCGCCGCCTTGAGCCTCGTCGTCGTCCGATGACAGGAAAGCCCGAGCTCCGGATCGGCGTGGATCGCGCGGCGCAGGGCGATGGTGGCGGATTGCTGGGCGGCGGCCGCGGCGATCCAGTCGGTGGTCTGAAGGGTCATGGCCATCGCCTCTCAACGCGCGTCGGATTTCGCTGGCACGAGGCTCGAATGGCGGCGAATAACCTGCCAGCGGCCATTCTCCTTAACCCAGACGTCGGTCAGTAGCACGCGCTCGTCGACGCACTGCCCGCGGTAGCGCACCTTCCAGCACGCATCCATCGTCGCGATGATCGTGTGCGGCAGCGACACCTGCTTGAGCACGCGCGTTTCGAGCGCAGCGATGTCCATACCCTCGAGCGCGCTCAGCCAAGCGTCGCGATCGACCGCCATCAGACCATTGGGTCGCGCTGCGACAAGTTCGAATTGCGGATGGATGAGGTCGCGAAGCGCCGCCTTATCCTTGGTGAGCAGCGCCGCGCGCCAGCACGCCTCGAGCTCTGCGACATCGGGTGTCACGGGCTTATCGCCCACGGAAGAGCCCACCGAGCACGCCACGGATGAGCTGGTTGCCGAGCTGACGCCCGACCGAACTTGAGGCCGCCCGGACCGCCGACTGAATGACCTTGTCGGTCATCGTCGGACGAGCCGCCTCACGCGCCTCTGCGGCCGCCTGCCGGTCCGCCTCGCGCTGTTGCTGGATCTGCAGCCGCTGTTGCGCGGCCTGGGCCTGGGCGGCAGCCTTGGCGGCCTGCGCGTCGAGCTTGGCCTGCTGCGCCGCGGCCTTGTCGGCATCGGTCTTCGCCTTGGTTTCGGCCGCAGCTGCCGCGGCCTCGCTGCCCTTGGCCTTGAGGATTTCCTCGGCCGAGTCCCGGTCGATCAGCGTGTCGTATTTCGATCCGATCGCGTCGGTGGTGACGATCACCTGCCGTTCCTCGGGAGTGAGCGGGCCGACGCGCGAGCTCGGCGGCTTGATCAGGGTGCGGGCGACGGGTGATGGCGCGCCGTCGGGCTGGAGCAAGGAGACCAGCGCTTCGCCGACCTTGAGCTGGGTGATGGCGGTGGCGACATCGAGGCCGGGCGAGGCGCGGAAGGTCTTGGCGGCGGCCTCGACCCCCGCCTGATCGCGCGGGGTGAACGCGCGCAACGCATGCTGCACGCGATTGCCGAGCTGCGCCGCGACCTTGTCGGGAATGTCGACCGGATTCTGGGTGATGAAATAGACGCCGACTCCTTTCGAGCGGATCAGGCGGACGACCTGCTCGACCTTTTCGAGCAGCGCATCCGGTGCGTCCTCGAACAGGAGGTGCGCTTCGTCGAAGAAGAAGCACAGTTTGGGCTTGTCGGGGTCGCCGATCTCGGGAAGTTGCTGGAACAGCTCGGACAGCAGCCACAGGAGGAAGGTGGCGTAGAGCCGCGGGCTGGCCATCAGCTTCTCGGCGGCGAGGATGTTGACGACGCCGCGGCCCTGGTCGTCGAGCCCAAGGAAATCGTTGAGGTCGAGCGCCGGCTCGCCGAAGAAATGGTCGCCGCCCTGGCTGCGCAGCTGGAGCAGCGAGCGCTGGATCGTGCCGACCGACTGTTTCGAGACATTGCCATATTCGAGCGTCAGCTGATCGGCATTTTCCCCGACGTGGACGAGCATCGCCTGGAGGTCGTCGAGGTCGAGCAGCAGCAGGCCCTCCTTGTCGGCGATATGAAAGGCAATGGCCAGCACGCCTTCCTGGACCTCGTTGAGGTTCATCAGCCGGGCGAGGAGCAGCGGGCCCATTTCGCTGATGGTGGTGCGAATCGGGTGGCCCTGTTCGCCGAACAGATCCCAGAATTGCGCGGGATTGTCGCTGTAGGTCCAGCCGCTCATGCCGATCTCGGCGGCCCGGGCGGCGAAGATCGCATGGCTCTTGGCCGTCGGGGAGCCGGCCATGGCGAGGCCGGAAAGGTCGCCCTTGACGTCGGCGACGAAGGTCGGAACGCCGATTTTGCTCAGCCCGTCGACGATGCCCTGCAGCGTCACGGTCTTGCCCGTGCCGGTCGCGCCGGCGATCAGGCCGTGGCGGTTGGCGCGCTTGAGCTCCAGCGCCTGCGGATCGGCGCCGCCGGGACCGGCGCCGATGAAGATCGAAGTTTCGTCCACCAAGTTGCGTCACCTTGCGGTCAGCCCTGGCGCGGAGCCTAAGCCATCAGCAGGGGACGCAACAAGCGTCTAACGCGAAGCAAGATTGATCCCGACGAATCTCTCAGGCGCGGTTCCGCGCTTGACCAGCAGGAGCACGCTCATGCGGCCGGTGGCACGGGCCTCTGAAACCGCCGCTGCGACCTGCGGCGGAGTCGTGACCAGTGCCTGATTGACCGAGATGATCACGTCGCCGCGACGCAAGCCCTTGTCGGATGCGTCGCTGTTGCTGTCGATGGCGGTGATGACGACCCCATGCGTGCCCGGCGGCAGGCTCAGGGCCTGGACCGCGCCCGGGGTCAGCGGCTGGAGGGAAAGGCCAAGGGCACGAGTTGCCGGCGCGGTGACTCCATTGCCGAAATTGCCATCGTTATTGGCATCGCCTCCGCCTGCCGCCTTGGCGAGCGCTTCCTCGCTTGGACGCTGCCCGACGACGACCGCCACCGTCTGCGGACGGCCATTGCGGATGATATTCACCGGCACCCTGCTGCCGACCGGAGAGTTGGCGATAAGATAGGAGACCGTCTGCTCCGAAGTGACCGCCTGTCCGCCAACCCGGACGATGACATCGCCCTGCCGAATACCGGCCAGTGCGGCCGGATCGCCAGGCTGAACCGAGTTGACGAGTTCGCCACTGCCCTTTTTGAGGCCCAACGCGGCGGCGGTGTCGTCATCCTGAAGAGGCTGGAGGCCGACGCCGAGATAGCCGCGGCTCGGCTGCTGACCACGG
The DNA here is from genome assembly GCA_020200315.1 of Sphingomonadales bacterium. GTDB lineage: Bacteria > Pseudomonadota > Alphaproteobacteria > Sphingomonadales > Sphingomonadaceae > Sphingomicrobium. The sequence continues at coordinate 19,623 of JAIVIZ010000003.1, forward strand.
CGCAGGGTCTCGATGACCGGCTGGGCAAGCTCGGCCGGGATGGCAAGGCCGATACCGACGCTGGCGCCCGTAGGCGAGATCAGCGCCGAGTTGATGCCGATGACGTTGCCATTGAGATCGAACATCGGGCCGCCGGAGTTGCCCATGTTGATGCTGGCGTCGGTCTGGATGTAGCGGTCGTAGGCGCCGAAGCCGGTGATGCCGCGATGGAGCGCGGAAATGATGCCGGCGGTGACCGTGCTGCCGACGCCGTAGGGATCTCCGATCGCCAGCACCCAGTCGCCAACTCGGGCCCGCGTGCTGTCGCCCCACTGGACATAAGGGAGATTGGCGCCATCGATCTTGAGCAGCGCCAGGTCGGAAGGAAGATCCCGCCCGATGATCCGCGCCGAATATTCCTTGCCGCTGGTGAGGGTCACGGCGACGCTGTCGACTACCCCCTTGCCTTCGGCGCCCTGGATGAGGTGATTGTTGGTGACGATGTAGCCGTCGGGCGAGATGATGAAGCCGGAGCCGAGCGACCCGGCTTCGCGAGTCGTCGGCTGGCTTCCGTTTGACTGATCCTGCCCGTCGGGTTCCTGGCCGCCGAATTGGCGGAAGAACTGGGCCATAGGATCGGTCTGTGCCTTGACCGCGATCCGCTGCTTGGTCGAGATATTGACCACCGCCGGCTGCAGCCGGGCGGTCAGGTCGGCGAAGCTCATCGGGGCGCCGGGGCGCGGCGCCATTGCCGACGGCGCGTTCTGCGCCGTCTGCGCGCCGACCGGTCCGGTCGCGATCGAAAAGGCCGTCCCGCCCAACAGCAGGGCGCCGGCAACACCATAGGCATAGCGCACGATCGGAGACTCCTTGGAGAAACTCATTCGACATCCTCGTTGATTGCGTTCGTGCCTTCAAGGCTAGGTCAAACGCCTGAACACGGTTTGAACAGGCAGTATTCGTCACCGTCCGGAAAATTGTTTCAGATAGTCGCTTTGCGGCGACAGGATGACGGTCGTTGGCGCGGTCCGTCCGGTCCCGCCGTCGCCGAGGAAGGTCGTCTGGTACGACTGCATGGCGCGATAGAAGTCGTAGAAGGACGGGTCCTTGCCGAAGCTGTCGGCATAGATTTTCGACGCGTCCGCCTGGGCCGTGGCCTGGATGATCTGCGCCTGCTTGGCGCCTTCGGCGATGATCAGGCGGGCTTCCTGCTCGCGCGCGGTTCGCATCCGGGAATAGGCGCTTTCAAGCGGCGTACCGCTCGGCAGGTCCGCTTTCTTGATGCGCACGTCGATGACTTGGACGCCATACTGGCGGGCAACGCGGTCGAGGCCGCGGCGGACATTGTCCATTACGCCCTCGCGCTCGGGCGAGAGGAGCGATGAGAAGGGCCGCTTGCCGAGCTCGTTGCGCAGCTCCGAGCCGAGATTGGGGACGAGTGCGCCTTGCAGCCCGTCGACCGAGTGCGCGCTGATGTACATGCGGAGCGGATCGACGATCCGGTAGCGCGCGAAGGCATCGACCTCGAGCCGCTGCTGGTCGGTCGAGGTGACCTGGCGCCGCTCCATGTCGACGTCGAGCACCCGCTTGTCGATCCACACGACGGTGTCGACGAACGGCAGGCGCCAGTTGAGGCCTGCCCCGTCCGCGCCGAGCGCCTGACCAGACCGATACTGGTTAAGGATGTAGATCGGCTTGCCGAAGCGAACGATGATCGCCTGCCTTGTCTCCGGCACGACGATGATCGTGTTGAGCAGCACGGCCAGGGAGATGAGGGCGAGACCGGCGGTGAGCACCGGTCTGTGGAGGGCCTGACGGATCACTTGGCCTCGACGATCGTCTTGTCGACGCCTTGGAGGACCCGCTCCATCGTCTCATAATACATGCGGCGGCGGGTAACGTCGGGGGCAAGCTTGTACTGGCCGTAGACCTTGTCGAACGCCGCCGCTTCGCCCTGTGCCCGGGCGGTCAGCTGCGACGCGTAGGAGGTGGCCTTGGCGACATCGCTCTGCGCCTGCTGCTTGGCGGCGGAGACTGCCTTGAAAGCGTCGTTGACCGCGGCGGGCGGATCGGCCTGCTTGATCGCTACGCCCTGGATGAGCACCCCGGACTTGTAGCCGTCGAGCACGCGCTGCATTTCCTCCTGGACACGATTCTCGATGTCGCCGCGCTTGTCGCCCATCGCTTCCTTGAGGGTCACATTGGCGATCGCGGCGCGCATCGTGCTTTCGGCGACCTGGCGGATGGTCTCATCGGGCTGGGCGAGCTCGAACAGATATTTCTCCGGATCGCGGATGTTCCAGCGCACCTGATAGGCGATGTCGATGATGTTCTGATCGCCGGTCAGCATCAGCGTTTCGCTCTCTTCGCTGCCGAGGTCGATCGTCTGAATCTTCTCGACGTCGATCTTGCGAACGCGGTCGATCGGCGCCGGCAAGGTGATGCCAACGCCAGGCGAAAGGGTGGCGGCATAGCTGCCGAAACGCGTGACGACGCCGCGCTCGCCCGGCGCGATCGAGTGCATCGAGGTGAGAACGAGCCACAGCGCCAGAACGGCCGCCAGCGCCCAGACGATAAGGGCTCCATCGGGACGGAACCCGCTGCCGCTCGAAGAGCCATCGGAACCGCCGCCGCCGAGACGCTGCCGGCTTTTGCGCAGGAAATCTTCAAGGCTGCGGCCTCCACCGAACGGCGCATCAGGCCGGCGCTTGCGCACCGGCTCTCCCCACGGGCCATCGGCGCCGGCCGGCGGCTTCGGCTTGTCTTCGGCGGGAGCTCCTTCATCGGCTTCGCCAGCCCCCCATGGCCCCTTGCTGTCGGCGAACAGGCCATTGGTGGAGAAGCGGCCGGCGAGGGAGCGGAGCGCGGGGGTCCGCGGAAAAATAGTCATTGCGACACTATAGGTAGCGCCGGCGCCGAAATACAGTGTCGCCCGTCGAATAGCCGGACGTCACCGCCTTGTGCCGCTTCGCCACCCCGGCGCATAGACCCCGCATGACTGAGGATATCGTCAGCGACGACAAGCGCCTGCGCTCCCGCCGCGAGATGGCCGGGGTGGTGACGCTGGTCGTCGATGCGTCCGGGCTCAACGCAGTGGAGCGCAGCGAGTTGGAAACCCGGTTGCGGTCGGCGGAGGTGGACGCGCGTGAGGTCCGCATCGCCATGACCGCGAGCAAGCCGGAGAGAAGCCTTATCGCCATCGGCAGCGGCAAGGGCGGCGTGGGCAAGTCGACCCTCGCCGCCAATCTCGCCATTGCGCTCGCTCGGACGGGGCGGAAAGTGGGGCTGATCGATGCCGATATCTATGGCCCTTCGCAGCCGCGCCTGCTCGGCACGTCGACGCGGCCCGAGGCGCGCAACAAGCAATTGATACCGGTGGAAGCGCATGGCGTGCGCCTGCTTTCGGTAGGTCAGCTGGTGCCGGCGGGACAGGCGCTGGCATGGCGGGGGCCGATGGCCTCGAGTGCACTGACCCAGCTGATCGAAGGCGATTGGAGCGACGCGGAGATCATCCTGGTCGATTTGCCGCCCGGCACCGGTGACGTCCAATTGTCGCTGGTCGCCAAGGCGCGACCCACTGCGGCGGTGATCGTCTCGACCCCGCAGGATCTGGCGCTGATCGATGCCGAACGCGCGATCGATCTGTTCGGCAAAACCGGTGTTCCGATTGCCGGCCTGATCGAGAACATGGCCGGCTATGCCTGTCCGCACTGCGGGGAGAGTTCCGACCCGTTCGGCAGCGGCGGGGCGGAGGCAGCGGCGGCGCGGCTGGGGATCGCGTTTCTGGGTCGGCTGCCTTTGTCGGCCAGTCTGCGCGAGGCGTCCGATGCGGGAGTGCCGCCGGCGGCAGGCGAGGGGCCGGCAGCAGAGGCGTTCGCCAAGCTCGCGTCCGCGCTGCTAGACGAGGTGGAGAAAGTTGCTGCGTGACGCATTGGCACGTTCGAAGGAGAGGAGCATGCCCCTGACCAACCCTGAAGAGATCGACGCATTACTGCGCGGCGCGCGCACGATCGCCATCGTCGGCGCCTCGGATCGGCCCGACCGCGCATCCCATGGCGTGATGAAGGCGGTGCAGGATCGCGGCTACCGCACCATTCCGGTCAACCCCCGCATCACCGGTGAGCATGTCCACGGCGAGTTCGTCTGGCGCGAGCTGGCGCAGATCGGCGAGCCGATCGACATCGTCGACATCTTCCGCAAAAGCGAGGACGTCGGTCCTGTCGTCGACGAGGCGATCGCGGTCGGCGCCAAGACCATCTGGATGCAGCTGGGTATTTCAAATCCAGATGCGGCCGCGAAAGCGGAAGCGGCGGGACTGAAGGTCGTTGAGGACAAGTGCCTCAAGATCGAATTGGCTCGTGCGGGAATCCGGACGCCAGCATAGGCTGAACGCCCAACCTGTTTTTTTGAGCCGGGTTCCCCCATCTGGTCGCTGGGGTGTTTGATGGCGACGTTTCTCACAGTATTGATCGTGCTCGTGCTGCTCTATCGCTGGCCGCGCACGGGGAAAAAGATTCGCTCGGCCGGTTTCGCGCTCGGACTGGCGCTGTCGTCGGTGTTCGAACCCGCCAAACGCGAGGCGACCGAAATGATCGACAAACAGAAAGATATCGGGCCGGCGCGTGTTGACGCCGAAGGGCCGCCGGCGAGAAGCTAGCTCGCCGCCACCGTCATTTCGGGAATCAGCACGGTCGGGCTGTCGATGCCGTGGCGAAGCTCGAGGTCGCTGGCCGGCTCGATCGTCGCGAACATGTCGAGGAGATTGGCGGCGATGGTGATTTCGGCGATAGGGCCGACGATCTCGCCATGCTCGACGAGAAAGCCCGCCGCACCGCGGCTATAGTCGCCGGTGATGCCGTTGACGCCCATGCCGATGAGTTCGGTGATGAGAACTGCGCGCGGGCAGGCAGCCATCAGCTGCTCGCGGCTGCGAGCCCCCCCGGTGAGATAGAGGTTGCTCGGCCCGGCGCCCGGCGCGCCCGAAGCGCCGCGAACGGCGTGGCCGGTCGGCACGATGCCAAGCTGGCGCGCGGCGGCGCTGTCGGCGAGCCAGCTCGTCAGCGCCCCATCGGCGATGAGATCGCGTGGCGAGGTCGGCAGTCCCTCGCCATCGAAGGCGCGCGAGCGCAGGCCGCGCGGCCGGAACGGGTCATCGCGGATCGTTATGCCACGCGAGAAAATCCGCGCGCCGAGCTTATCCTGGAGGAAGCTCGCCTTGCGCGCGATGCTCGATCCGGTAATCGCGCCGGCGAAGTGGCCAAGCAGTGAGGTCGCGACGCGCGGGTCGAACAACACCGCCATCCGCCCCGGAGCGAGTTTGACCGGGTCGAGCCGCGCGGCGGCGCGTTCCCCGGCGCGGCGACCGATCTCCGCTGCATCCTTAAGGTCGGCGAGGAAGCGGCTGCTATCCCAATCGTAGTCGCGTTCCAGTCCTCCCGCTTCCCCCGCGACGACGCTGGCGGACACCGAATGGCCCGATCCGCGCCGTGCGGCGGCAAAGCCGTCCGAGGTGGCCAGCGCCATCACCGATTGCGATGCCGATGCACCGCATCCGGAACTGTTCGAAACGCGCGCGACGGAGAGCGCGGCGGATTCGGCTTCAAGTGCCCACGCCTTCAGCTCGGCGGGGTCGACCTCCGTCGGATCGTGGAGGTCGAGCTCAGCTGGCTCGCCGCGCAGCAGTAGCTCGGCTGCCGCGAGGCCTGCGAACGGGTCTTCGGGCGCTTCGCGGGCCATCGCCAGCACCCGTTCGACCAGCGCGTCGAGTGCCTGCGGGGCAAGCGCCGAACTCGCAACGCTCGCCGAACGCCGGCCAACGAACACCCGCAGACCGATTTCTTCGCTTTCGGACGAGGATACGCCTTCGAGTGCTCCCATGCGCACCTGAACGCTTTGCGACCGATCGCCGATATAGACCGCATCGGCGGCGTCCGCGCCGGCGCTCCTCGCTCGATCGACGAGGGCGGCGGCGGCGTCGCGAGCGGCTTCGGGTGACAGCATGGCGGAGCGGCTACCGCCTCATTCCGCCGCCGACAAGCATGCTACTGGGAGAGACCGATCGCCACCATGGCGAAGAACACGAGCAGACCGCAGGTGCGGTTGGAGCGGAACAGCGCGAGCGCTCCGAGTGGATCGGCGGGATCGGCGCGGATGGCTTGCCCGGCAAGGTGGATCGCGGCTGGCAGGAGCGCGAGCAGCGCGATCGGGCGCGGGTCGACGCTGTGAATCGCCGCCGCCCAACCGATCAGCGCGAGCGCGTAGAACAGCGCCACCCCCGCTGCGGCGTGCCTGCCGAGCCGGCGCGCGGACGACTTCACCCCCACCAGGGCGTCGTCCTCGATGTCCTGGATGGCGTAGAGCGTGTCGTAGCCGATCACCCAGGCGATGCTGCCGGCCCACAGCCACAAGGCAGGTGCAGCGAGGCTGCCGGTCACCGCCGGCCACCCGACGATTGCGCCCCAGGAGAAGACCAGGCCCAGCCACGCCTGCGGCCACCAGGTAATCCGCTTCGTGAATGGGTAGGCCGCGACCGGGACGATGCTGGCGAGGGCGGCAAGCTGGGCAGCGCGCGAAAGCTGAAGCAGCACGACGAGGCCGATCAGGCATAGGGCAATCGCCAGCGTCCAGGCTGTCCGGAGATTTGTTCGTCCGCTCGCCAGAGGGCGCAGCCGCGTGCGCGCGACGCGACGGTCGAGGTCGCGGTCGACGATGTCGTTGTAGACGCATCCCGCCGAGCGCATCGCAAACGCGCCCAGCCCCAGCCAGGCGAACAGCGGCCACCGGCCGTCGACCCCTGCAAGCGCAATGCTCCAGGCGCACGGCCAATAGAGCAGCCAGTTGCCGATTGGACGATCGAGCCGCATTAGCGAAGCCAGCGGACGCAGTGGCTCGGGCAAGGCGCCGATCAATCCGCGGCGTTCGCTATCCGGAACGGTGTCGGTCGCGCTCACGGCGACTGCCGTAGCCAGCGGCGGTGCCGCGGGAAAGCCGCATCCACATCGATACGAGCAATCAAACCCGGCGCATCGAAGCGGCATCACAAAACGTGGGCCGGTTCTGGCCCGGCAGCTGGACGCCCGCTAAGAGTTCCCGATGCCCGCCATACCCGCCTGGCCACCACGATCACTCCCGCGCCTGTTCGTTGCCGCCCCGCTCAACGCCACCGCAACGGTTGTGCTCGACGCCAAGCAGGCGAATTACCTCGCCAATGTGCTGCGGCTTGGCGTCGGCGGTGAAGCGCTGCTGTTCGACGGCCGCTCGGGCGAATGGTTCGCGCGGGTGCGCGAGCTCGCCAAGAAGCGGATGATCCTCACGGTTGAACGGCAGACGCGGCCGATCGAGCAGGTGCCGGATCTCACGCTCGCCTTCGCGCCGGTCAAGCGCGCACAGCTCGACTGGCTGGTCGAGAAGGCGACCGAACTCGGCGTTGCTCGGCTGGTGCCGGTCATCACGCACCGGACCGTGGTGGAGCGAGTCAAGCTCGATCGGCTCGAAGCAATTGCGATCGAGGCGGCCGAGCAATGCGGGCGGACCCTGCTGTCCGAGATTGGCCAGCCGATCGCGCTCGATCGACTGCTGGCGGAGCGCGCACCGGCGCGAACGCTCTATTTCGCCGACGAGCAAGGCGGGGCGCGGCTCGCCGACGCCTTTGCGCCGGGCCCCGCGATGATCCTCACCGGACCCGAGGGCGGCTTTACCGACGAAGAGCGCACCCTCATCCGCGCCACGCCGGGCGTCCGCGCCATTTCGCTCGGCCCGCGAATTCTCCGCGCTGAAACCGCTGCACTGGCCGCCGTGGCCGCGTGGATGGCGCTGGCCGGGGACTGGCGGAGTCCCGGGCTGGCGCTGGGGCAGAGCCCCAGCTAGGGGCGCGTCATGACGACACGCACCGACATGAGCGAAAGCCCGCTGATAGAGAGCAGGGACGATCTCCTGGCGGTCTTCTCGGACGGCGAGAAGCCGCGCGAGGCGTGGCGCATCGGCACCGAGCATGAGAAGTTCGTCTATCGAACCGCCGATCATCGTGCACCGAGCTACGACGAGCCCGGCGGAATCCGCGACCTGTTGATGGGGCTGACCGAGTTCGGCTGGGAGCCGGTGGTCGAGGGCGGCAACGTCATCGCCCTCGCCGGCAAGGACGGAACGATCAGCCTAGAACCGGCCGGCCAGCTCGAACTGTCGGGCGCGCCGCTCGCCGATCTTCATGCGACGTGCGCGGAGGCGGGCCGGCATCTGGAGCAGGTCAAGGCGATCGGGGACAGGCTCGGCCTTGGCTTTCTCGGTCTCGGCATGTGGCCCGACAAGACCCGCACCGAGCTGCCGATCATGCCGAAGGGCCGCTATCGCATCATGCTCGACCACATGCCGCGGGTGGGCTCGCTCGGGCTCGACATGATGCTTCGCACCTGCACCATTCAGGTCAACCTCGACTATGCGTCAGAGGCCGACATGGTGAAGAAGTTTCGCGTCGGGCTCGCACTGCAGCCGGTCGCGACGGCGCTGTTCGCCAACTCTCCGCTGACCGAGGGGCGGCCTAACGGCTACAAGAGCTTCCGCAGTCACATCTGGGAAGACACCGACCCGTATCGCACCGGCATGCTGCCGTTCGTGTTCGAGGACGGGTTCGGTTACGAGCGGTACTGCGACTATGCGCTCGATGTGCCGATGTATTTCGTCTTTCGGGATGGCAGATACATCGACGTCGCGGGCAAGAGCTTTCGCGATTTTATGGCCGGACGGCTGGATGCGCTTCCCGGCGAGAAGCCGCGGGTCAGCGACTGGGTCGACCACCTGTCGACCGCCTTCCCCGAAGTGCGGCTGAAGAGTTTCCTCGAAATGCGCGGCGCGGATGGGGGCCGCTGGGGCCGGATCTGTGCGCTGCCCGCGCTCTGGGTCGGCTTGCTTTATGGCGCCAACGCGCTTGATGCCGGCTGGGACAGGGTCAAGCATTGGTCGATCGAGGAGCGCGAGGCGCTTCGCCACGCGGTGCCGCGGCAGGCGCTCGATGCCCCGCTTCCCGGCGGCGGCACGGTGCGGGATCTTGCGCGTGAAGTCATCGACATTGCCGCGGCGGGCCTGACCGAGCGGGCCGAGCTGAATCTCGCGGGCGACAATGAAGGCGGTTTCCTCGACCCGCTGCGCGAGGTCGTCGCAAGCGGAATGACCTTCGCGGATCGACTGCTCGAGCGGTATCACGGCGAATGGGGCGGGGACGTCAGCCGGGTGTATGAAGATTTCAGCTTCTAAGGAGCGAAGATGACCGAACGCCGCTCGCTCTATCCGCCGATCTTACCCTACGACAGCGGCCATCTCGACGTGGGCGACGGGCACAGCCTCTATTGGGAGCTGTGCGGCAATCCCAAGGGCAAGCCGGTGGTGTTCCTGCACGGCGGACCCGGCGGCGCGTCAAGCCCGGATCACCGCCGCCAGTTTGATCCCGATCGGTACAAGATCCTGGTGTTCGACCAGCGCGGCTGCGGCAAGTCGACGCCGTTCGCGAGCCTCGACACCAACACCACCTGGCATCTGGTCGAGGATATCGAGCGGCTGCGCACTCAGGTCGCCAAGGTCGATCGCTGGATGGTGTTCGGCGGATCGTGGGGTTCGACGCTCGCACTTGCCTATGCGCAGAAGCACCCCGAGCGGGTCACCGAACTGGTGCTCCGCGGCATCTTCTTGTTCCAGCAGTATGAGCTCGACTGGCTGTACAAGGAAGGCGGCGCCTCATCGGTCTATCCCGACAAGTGGGAAGCGTTCGCGGGCTTTATTCCGGAGGGCGAGCGCGGCGACCTGCTGGAAGCGTATCGGAAGCGCCTGACGAGCGACGATGAGCAACTACGGCTCGCGGCGGCGCAGACGTTCAGCGCATGGGAAGCCAATACGGTCACACTGCTCCCCAGTGCGCAGGTCATGGAGGAATTCACCGAGCCGCACAAAGCGGTCGCCATCGCGCGCATCGAGAATCATTATATGATTCACAAGGGCTGGTTCGAAGAAGGCCAGCTGCTGCGCGATGCTGGGACACTGCGCGGCATTCCCGGCGTGATCGTGCAGGGGCGCCACGACACCTGCACCCCGCCGCGGGCCGCTTGGGCGCTGCAGCAGGCGTGGCCTCAGGCCGAGCTCAATATCGTCCCCGACGGCGGCCATCTCTACAGCGAACCCGGCATCCTCGACGGCCTGATCCGCGCGACCGACCGTTTTGTCGGGAAGGCGTGACGCTTGGGGCTGGCATATCGGCGGTGAAGGATTAAGCGGGCGCGCATGATCACGCCCGAAATCGTCGCCGAACACGGCTTTTCGCCCGAAGAATATCAGCGTCTCCTCCACGCGCTCGGGCGCGAGCCGAACCTCGTCGAGCTCGGCATTTTCTCGGTCATGTGGTCCGAGCATTGCAGCTACAAAAGCTCGCGCGTGCATCTGAAGAAGCTGCCGACCGAAGCGCCGTGGGTGATCTGCGGGCCGGGCGAGAATGCCGGGGTGATCGACGTCGGCGAGGGGCCGAGCGGGACCAAGCTCGCCGCCATTTTCAAGATGGAGAGCCACAACCATCCGTCCTACATCGAGCCCTATCAGGGCGCCGCGACCGGGGTCGGCGGCATATTGCGCGACGTGTTCACGATGGGCGCGCGGCCGGTCGCCAATCTCAACACGCTGCGCTTCGGGCGACCGGATCATCCCAAGACTCGCCACCTCGTCGCGGGGGTGGTCGCTGGGATCGGCGGCTACGGCAATTGCGTCGGCGTTCCGACGGTCGGCGGCGAGGTGAATTTCGACGCGGCTTATGATGGCAACATCCTCGTCAACGCCATGACCGTCGGCATCGCCGATCAGGACAAGATTTTCTACTCGGCGGCGTCGGGCGTGGGCAATTCGATCGTTTATGTCGGGTCGAAGACCGGCCGCGACGGCATCCACGGCGCGACCATGGCTAGCGCCGACTTCTCCGAGGACTCCGAAGAGAAGCGCCCGACAGTCCAGGTGGGCGATCCGTTCACCGAAAAGCTCCTCATCGAGGCATGCCTCGAGTTAATGGCGTCGGACGCGATCGTCGCCATCCAGGACATGGGCGCGGCGGGGCTGACTTCTTCCTCGGTCGAGATGGCGTCGAAGGGAGGCGTCGGCATCCGTCTCGACATGAATGCGGTGCCGTGCCGCGAGGAAGGGATGACGCCCTATGAGATGATGCTGTCCGAGAGCCAGGAGCGGATGCTGATGGTGCTCAAGCCTGGCCGCGAGGATGAGGCCGAGGCGATCTTCCGCAAATGGGAGCTGGACTTCGCGGTGATCGGCGAAGTGACCGACACCGGGCGGATGGAGCTGGTGTGGAACGGCGAGACGGTCGCCGACATCCCGCTCGGGCCGCTCGCCGACGAGGCACCGCTGTATGAGCGGCCCTATCTCACGCAGGACGAATATAAGGCGTGGGCGCAGGTCAAGCCGCTCGGCGACGTGCCTGAGAGCACCGATATCGCCGCCGACCTCTTAAAGCTGATGGCCTCGCCCGCCATCGCATCGCGGCGGTGGATCTGGGAGCAATATGACAGCCGCGTCGGCGGCGACACGGTGCAAACCGGCGGCGACGCGGCGGTGGTGCGCATCCACGGCACGAAGCGGGCGCTGGCGATGACCACCGACTGCACCCCGCGCTATTGCTACGCCGACCCGGTCGAGGGCGGGAAGCAGGCCATCGCCGAAGCTTATCGCAACCTGTGCGCGGTCGGCGCGAAGCCGCTCGCGGTGACCAACTGCCTCAACTTCGGCAACCCGCAGCGGCCCGAGATCATGGCGCAGGTCGTCGGCTGCCTCGAAGGCATGAGCGAAGCGTGCATCGCGCTCGACATGCCGATCGTGAGCGGCAATGTGTCGCTCTACAACGAGACCAAGAACGATGACGGCACCGGCAGCGCAATCCTCCCAACGCCGGCGATTGGGGCGGTGGGGGTGATCGAGGATTGGGAGAAGACGGCGACGATTGGGTTCAAGGATGTGACCAGTGTGTCCTTCCTCGGCACCTCGCAGGAAACACACGAAGGCGCTCGAATCCTGCTGCTTGGTACACCGGGGCACCATGTTGCACAGTCGCTTTGGTCGCGGGAAATCCATGGTCGAACAGACGGATTGCCGCCCAAAGTCGAATTGATTGCTGAGCGAAAGGTTGGCGAATTCGTACGCAGCTGCATCACGGACGGGTCGTTAATCGCCGCGCACGATGTTTCAGATGGAGGGGTACTCGTAACAATCGCAGAAATGGCGCTCGCAGGTAAGGTAGGCGCATTCATTTTCAACGGTCCTTGGGAGGAATTCGGCGCTTCGGCGGCCTTCGCTGAGGATCAAGGGCTCTATGTTGTGAGCACGTTGGAGCGCACGGAAGATTTTCTAGCTCGCGCTCGTGCAGCCGGCGTTCCGGCGATGATGATGGGCCGCGTCGGCGGAATAGATCCGAAGGGGGATCATCGCATCGTGATCGACTTCGTAGCTTCCGGGTACGATCAGAGCAAAGATGTAGTGATTTCTCTCACAGACCTCCGCGCCGCATACGAGGGCTTCTTCCCCAAGCTGATGGGCGCGGATGCCGCGCTCGCCTAAATCATAGTCAGGACGAGCAGGCCTTCCCGCGGAATAACTGCGCATTGAAGCGCGCATCAGTTGATGCTATTGCTGATGCATGCGAACGACCATTACCCTAGACGACAGGCTTCTTGAGGAAGCCAGCCACGCGACCGGCGTGAAAGAGCGGAGCAAACTGCTCCACGACGGGTTGCGAGCCCTGATCGCCCGCGAGAATGCTCGTGCGATTATCGCTTTGGGAGGTAGCGACCCCGATGCCTGGATTCCGGAACGACGACGGCCGCCAATGAAATGATCGTGATCGATTCCTCAATCTGGATTGATCACCTTCATATTCCCGAACCAGAGCTCGTTGCGTTACTCATGCGCGATCATGCCCTGATGCATCCCCACGTATTGGGCGAGATCGCGCTCGGGAGCATCAGGAACCGTGAGTTTGTTCTTGCCCGATTCGAACTCCTGACGGTTCCCAACGTAGCCGAGGAGGGCTACGTTCTGTATCTGATCGACGAACATGGGCTGGCCGCAACAGGCATCGGCTACACGGATGCGCACCTGCTCGCATCGGCACTTCTTATGCCAGGCGGTCAACTCTGGACTCGCGACAAGCGCCTCCATGCCCAGGCCGAGCGGCTCGGGGTTGCCTTTCAACCTTAACCCGCCCCCTCGTCACCTCCGCCGCAGCGCGCTAAGCGGGCGGCATGAGCGCACCCTATGAGCCGCTGCCCTGGCCGGGCCTCCCGGACTATGCTCCCGACGAGATGATCGTTCGGGCACGGGCCTTTGCCGAACATGTCGCCAGGCGGCGCACCTGCCGCTTCTTCTCCGACGAGCCGGTCCCGCGCGAAGTGATCGAGCAAGCGGTGCTTGCTGCGGGAACCGCGCCAAGCGGGGCCAACCATCAGCCGTGGCATTTCGCGATCATCTCCTCGCCCGAGGCCAAGCGCGCGATCCGCGCCGCCGCCGAACAGGAGGAACAGGCGTTCTACGCCGGCAAGGCGGGTTCCGAATGGCTGGAGGCGCTGGCGCCGCTCGGGACGGATGCAGTAAAACCCTATCTGGAGACCGCACCCTGGTCGATCGTGGTGTTCGGTCAACGCCGCGGCGGGATCCACGCCGGCGACGACAAGCAGAATTACTATGTGACGGAATCGGTCGGCATCGCCTGCGGCATATTGCTGCTGGCGTTGCATGAAGCGGGGCTTGCAACGCTCACCCACACGCCCAATCCGATGCGCTTCCTGAACCGGCTATGCGGCCGGCCGGCGACCGAGAAGCCGGTGATGGTGATCGTGACGGGCAAACCCGCGCCGGGGGCCACCGTTCCCGCGCACGCGCTCGTTAAAAAACCGCTTGAAGCGATCGCGAGCTGGATCTGAGCGCCGCCATCGGCGGGCAAATTCCGTTACCGATCAGATTCGCCCGAAATTCTGGTTGGCGACCTTCCGCCCGAACGCGCCTTGCGGGGCGATGCGGGTCTGGAGCGGGTTGACGGCCTTGTCGAACAGCTCGACCGTCACGCTGAACAGGCGGCGCAGCTTGACGACGTCGGGGACTAACTCATCGGGGAAGCGGCGGGTCTCGATGCAGCTGCGCGCGGTCTGTTCGATCAGCTCGGCCGTGTCGGCGAGCGGCCCCGCGCCGAACTGGCGCGATTCGCCCTTCAGCGTGTGCGCCGGGAGGACCAGCGCAACCGTGTTCTGCTCGTGCATCGCGGCTTCGATCTGGGCGAGGCTCTTGATCCCATCCTCGCGGAAATAGTTGAGGATGCGGATGAAGCCCGGACCCAGCTCGGCCCGGTTCTTCTCGAAATAGACCCAGTCGACGAGGTCGAGTTGATCGTCGGTCACGGCGGCTCCCTGCCCCGGCACCAGGGGCGACATTCGCCATTTCTAGCCGCGAAAGGGTAAAGGGCTGGTTATTATCGATCGGTCCAGTGGCTGGAGACTGCACCGTTGCGGACCACATCTCAGCCGCTAGCGACCTGGTTGTGACGGCCGCCCGCCGCCCGGATTAGCGGTGTGATAGGGGTTTTTCGTCGCTCGCATTGTCAGCCGCAGCGGCACCGGCCCCAGCTTCAAGTCGCGGCGCATCGAGTTGATCAGGTAGCGGTGATAGCTGTCGGGCAGCTGGTCGACCCGGCTGCCGAAAATGACGAAGCTCGGCGGGCGCGACTTGACCTGCGTAATGTAGCGCAGCTTGATCCGCTTGCCGCCCGGCGCCGGCGGCGGGTTGGTGTCGATTGCACGTTCGAACCAGCGGTTGAGCTCGCCCGTGGTCACCCGCCGCGACCAGGCGTCGCGCAGCTCGAACGCAACCTTGATCAGCGTGTCGATGCCTTTTCCGGATTTCGCCGACACGGTGAGCAGGGTCACGCCCTTGAGCTGCGACAGCCCTTCCTCCAGCGCCGCCTTGATCCCGTTGAACAGCGCCGACGCGCCCTCGGCGACATCCCATTTGTTGAGCGCAATGATCAGCGCCCGGCCTTCCTCATGGACCGAATCCGCAATGCGCAGATCCTGCGCCTCAAGCCCGCGCGTGGCGTCGAGCAGCAGGACGACGACTTCGGACATGTCGATCGTCCGGCGCGTGTCCATCGCCGACAGTTTCTCGAGCTTGTCCTCGACCTTGGCGCGCTTGCGGAGGCCCGCGGTGTCGACCAGCCGGACGGGGCGCAATTGGCCCTCCTCGTCGCGCCACTGCCACTCGAGGCTGATCGAGTCGCGCGTGATCCCCGCCTCCGGGCCGGTGATCATCCGCTCCTCACCGAGCATGCGGTTGACGAGGGTCGATTTGCCCGCGTTGGGGCGACCGACGATCGCCAGTTTGAGCGGTCCGCCTTCTTCCTCCTCTCCCGCTGGCGGGAGAGGGCAGGGTGAGGGTTCTTCCTTTTCGACATGAGGGCGGAGCGCCTCGAACAGGTCGACGAGGCCCTCGCCATGCTCCGCGCTGATCGCCATCGGGTCGCCGAGCCCGAGCTTATAGGCTTCGAGGCGTCCGGCCTCGGCGCCGCGCCCCTCGGCC
This sequence comes from Sphingomonadales bacterium, assembly GCA_020200315.1. Taxonomy (GTDB): domain Bacteria; phylum Pseudomonadota; class Alphaproteobacteria; order Sphingomonadales; family Sphingomonadaceae; genus Sphingomicrobium. Next base: position 35,196 of record JAIVIZ010000003.1, read on the forward strand.
TTATTGGCGGCGACGATCACCGGCGTGTCCTGGCTGCGAAGCCAGCGGCCGATTTCCTCGTCCAGAGCGGTCAGTCCCTCGCGCGCGTCGATCAGGAATAGCGCCAAATCGGCATCGGCAACGGCGGCCTGGGTTTGCTGGCGCATCCGGCCCGGCAGGCTGGCCGGATCCTCATCCTCGAACCCGGCGGTGTCCATGATGGTGAATTCGAGGCCCATCAGTTGCGCTTCGCCCTCGCGCCGGTCGCGGGTCACGCCGGGCCGGTCGTCGACCAGCGCCACGCGCTTGCCGACCAGCCGGTTGAACAGGGTCGATTTGCCGACATTGGGCCGGCCGACGATCGCAACGATGGGGAGCGGCATGGGGGTGCAGTGAAGGGATCGGGCGCGGGGGTCAATGAACTCTCCTCCCCGCGAAATCGCGGGGAGCATGGACGTTACCGATAAGCCGCCAGCCGCCCGCTGTCGGTGAGCACGTACAGCGTCTTGTTCGCCACGACCGGCGACACGCTGACCGGCCCACCCGCGCTCGTCTGGCTCTGGATCGCGCCATTCGCCGGATTGACGTTGATCAGCGCGCCGGTGGAGCTGGTCAGGATCAGGCGGTCGCCGGCGAGGATCGGCCCTTCATAGCTGATCGGGTTGGCCTTGCTCTTGGGCTTGCGGAAACGCGGCAGCTGCGAAATCCAGCGCACCTTGCCCGTGGCCCGTGCGACCGCGACGAGCTTGGCCTCGTCGGTGACCAGGAACACCCAGTCGCCGACCACACACGGCGTCGAAATGCCGGCCAGGTTCAATTCCCAGATGCGCTGGCCGCTGATGAGGTCGAGGGCGACCATGCGCCCGCCCTGGCCCAGCGCGAACACCTGGCCATTGTCGATCACCGGATCGGCATCGACATCCGCGAGCGACGACACGCTGGTGCGGATGCTGGTTCGGGCAAGCGTGTCCTGCCAGACGATCCGGCCATTCTCGTAGCGGTAGGCATTGAGCTCGCCGGACGAGAAGCCCGCGACGACCGTCCCCTGCGCGATCGCCGGGGCGCCCGCGCCGAACACGCCGGCGATCTCCAGCGCTGCCGCGTTCGACCAGTTGGTCGTGCCGTCCGCCTGCTTCAGGCTGTAGATCTGATTGTCCTGGCTCATCGCGTATACGGTGCCATTGGCGACGCTCGGCGCGCCGCGTAGCGGACCGCCGGGGCGGACCTGCCAGATTTTCCCGCCGTTGCCGGCATCGAGAGCGGCGATGAAGCCAAGGCCATTGGTGGCGAACACGCGGCCCGCATCGACCGCGACGCCACCACCGAACAGCGCAGCGCCGCCGCGCGGCAGGGTGCCGAACTGGGTCGACCAGAGCAGGCTGCCGTTGCGCTCGTCGAACGCGCGTACGGTCGATTGCGTGTCGATCGTATAGATTTTGCCGCCCGACACCACCGGGGCACTCGCCAACCGCGTGCCTTTGCCCGCGCCAGCGCCGATCGACACGTTCCATGCCTGACCGAGTGAGGCGCCCAGCGCGAGATGTCCCGGTGCCTTGTTCGGGCTGCCGCCGGGCTGACTCCAGTCGGCGTTGAGCTGCGCCGGAGGAAGGCTCATTGGGATCGCCGCGGTGTCATCATCGACGCTGATGTCGGCTTCGCTCGACAGGATGGCGATGCGCTCGCCGACGACGGGCGTCTTCGGCTTGCCGCCGCGATGCAGCACGCTGCACCCGGTGAGTGCGGCGCTCAGCATCAGGAGCCCGGTCAATTGACGGAAACGGGTCATTCCAACTTCGTCCTTACTGAGCGGGAGCGGTGGTGATCTGGGCGAGCGCGGCACTGGCGTCGACGCCAAGAGTTCCAGCCATCTGCACGGCGCGGCCGCGGATGGTTTCCGGCACTCCGCGGTCGGCAGCAATGGCGGCGAACAGCCGGCCTGCTTCGCTCTTGCGGCCCGCCTTGAGCAGCGCGAGCGCCGTCATCTCGCCAGCACTTCCAAACCAGGCATTACCGGGTCGGGCGAGCGGATCAAGCCGGTCGATTACGGCCTGCGGCTGCAACGTGTCGAACTCGAGCGCCGTCTGTCGGATGGTGGCGACTTCGCGCCAAGGCTGCGCGATGCCGCCGTCGGCGGCGACATCCTTGTAAATGCCGATCGCCTTCGGCCTGTCGTTCTGCTGTAGCGCGAGGGCGGCGCGAGTCAGCCGTGCGGAGACGCTGATCGCATCGGCGTGAGCCTGTTCCAGCGCATCGAGCTGGCCGGCGACGGGGGCGATATTGCCGCTGCCGATATTCTCGATTGTCGCCGCCATCGCCTCGCTGTCGGCGGCGGCCTGCTTGGCTTGATGATCGCGCCAGAAGAGCCATGCACCAATCGCGAGCAGAAAGAGGACCACGCCGGCAATGGCCCATTTGCCATAGGCTTGCGCCGCATCGCGAAGCTGGTCGCGGCGGAGATTCTCATCGACTTCGCGAGCGAAGGTTTCGCTCTGATCTGGGGCAATCGCCAAGAATGGTCCTCGTCGCTCCCCTTCGGGAGGCATGATGCGTGGGGAGCGCGACGCTTCCTTCCCCAGCGATGATGAACGGAAGCTGGCGGTTCCTAGCGGCGCGTTCCGGCAAAGGCAAAGGGCGGCGGTGGAGCGGACAGCGATGCAGAGTGAATTTTGCGCACCAGTCTCCCGGTGGCAAATGCTTGACCTATGTTACCCGGCGGAACCGCAGGGGCCCCAATTCGATTCGACTGCGTGGCGCGACGCAAACATGTCTCGCCTAACCGACAAACAGGAGAACAACGTGCACATCATCAAACCAGGTCTCGTGACCTTGTCCGCGCTCGCGCTCGCCGCAACCAGCGCGAATGCGCTTGCACAGTCGACGACGAACACGACGTCATCGGATGCGACGATGACAGCGCCCGTGCAGAACGATAATGATGGCGACAGCGGCAAGTGGGGGCTGCTCGGCCTGCTCGGCCTCGCGGGCCTGCTCGGGCTGAAGCGCCGTGATCATGACCACGACCATGATCGCAATCGCACGGGCACATCCGGAACCACCCGGCCGTAGCTCGCAGGATCACCAGCACAGCGACTCGTTTAGAGTCCGCGGTGCCGGTGCTTGCCCGAGCAGTCAGGCGGACACCAGGCACTCACGACGGCGGTAGAGTCGATGTTCTTTCTGTTCAATGGCCGTTTGGGGTGCCTCAAGTCCCTGCTGATCTCGGTTGTCGGCACCCTCATCTTGCTCGCGCTTCTCGGCTGGCTCCACGTGCCCCGCGGGTGGTGACGAGGAAGCAAGGCGGAATGCGGGCAGGACAGATGAAATCTGCGACGTTGCGAACGCGTCGCAGACATTCAGCCGCTCTTCGTTTGATAGGTCTGCTCGGCGGTGGGGAAGGCGCGGGCGCGGACTTCGCCGGCGTAGGTTTCAGCCGCGGCGGTGATCCTGCTCGCCAGATCGTCGTAGCGCTTGACGAAGCGCGGCGTGCGCTCGAACAGGCCGAGCATGTCCTCGGTCACCAGCACCTGCCCGTCGCATCGCGCCGACGCGCCGATGCCGATGACCGGCACCGGAACCGCGGCGGTGATATCCTCGGCGATGGTCTCGAGCACCCCCTCGGCGACAATGCAGAAGGCGCCCGCGTCGGCCACCGCGCGGGCATCGGCGAGGATTCGCGCCGCCTCGGCCTCGCTCCGCCCGCGAGCGCCATAGCCGCCGAGCTGGTTGACCGCCTGCGGGGTGAGGCCGACGTGGCCGATCACCGGAATGCCGCGCTTCGACAGGAAGTCGATCGTGGGCGCCATCGCTTCGCCGCCCTCGAGCTTGACCGCCGCGCAGCCACTTTCCTTCATGACGCGGGACGCCGAGGCGAAGGCCTGCTCGGGCGAACCCTCATAGCTGCCGAACGGCATGTCGACGCCGACCAGCGCATGCCAGCTGCCGCGCACCACCGCGGCGCCATGCGCGCACATCATGTCGAGCGTGACCGGGACGGTCGAGGGCAGGCCGTAGATCACCTGACCCAGGCTGTCGCCGACCAGCAGCAGGTCGCAGTGCGGATCGAGCAGCTGCGCCATGCGCATCGTATAGGCGGTGAGCATGACGATCGGCTCGGCGGTGGTGCCGCCGACCTTGCGCGCACGGAGCGCCGGGACCGTCATGCGCTTGCCCGGAACCGGCGAGGGCGTCGCGCGGCTCGTTGCCGTATCGATGATGAAGGT
>JAIVIZ010000198.1 GCA_020200315.1 Sphingomonadales bacterium
GGATCGGATCGCCGCGCTCGCCGACCAGCGCCGCGACAGCCAGGCCGTTTACGTCGGCACCGCCTTCAAATTCTAAGCCGGACTAGCGCAACCACGCATCGATCGCGGCCCGGAAGCCCGCCGCGATCGCTTGCTGTCCCCCTCGTTCGTCCATCTCACCAAGCGCGATCGCTGGCGTTTTCGACGCTTTGGCAATTGCAGCATCATCTGGCGGCTTGGCGTATCGCTTCCTATAGCGCGGATCGTGACCGATGCCGCCACCCGTCTCGCCGTCGTCCGCGCCGAAATTGCCCGCGCGGCCAAATCGGCCCGTCGCGATCCGGGCGAGATCACGCTCGTTGCAGTGTCGAAACGCCGATCGGTGGAGGAAATCGAAGCGTTGATCGACGCTGGTCAGCGCGATTTCGGCGAAAGCCGGGTTCAGGAAGCTAAAGAGAAATGGCCAGCGCTCAGGCCGCTCTATCCCGACGTCCGCCTTCACATGATCGGCCGGTTACAGTCGAACAAGGCGAGCGAAGCGGCCGCATTGTTCGACTTCGTTCATTCGCTCGACCGCATTTCGCTGCTCGATGCGCTCGCCACCGCGCCCACGCACCCGCCCGCCTTTGTCCAGGTCAACATCGGAGAAGAGGCCCGGAAAGGCGGCGTTGCGCTGGCCGAGCTTGGCTCCTTCCTCGATGCGGTTCGAGCGACGCAAATACCGCTTGCCGGGCTGATGGCCATCCCTCCACACGGACTCGAACCGGGTCCTTTCTTCGCCTTTCTCAACGAGTTGGCGCGGCGGCATGGCGTCGCAGGATTGAGCATGGGGATGTCGAGCGACTATCCGGCCGCGGTTATGCTGGGAGCGACGATGGTCCGCGTTGGCACCGCTCTGTTCGAGGACTGACCGATACTGCTGATGCCGGACGGCCATGCTTGCCCTCGGAGCACGACGCGGGAATAGGGACGATGTGACCGACCTGCATAAGCTACTCCACGACCGCTTCGGCTTTTCCTCCTTCCGCGGAGTGCAAGGGCAGGTGGTCGACCGCGCCATGGCGGGCAAGCACACGCTGGCGGTAATGCCGACGGGGGCGGGCAAATCGCTGACCTATCAGCTTCCCGCCCTTGCCAGGCGCGGCACTGGGATCGTCATCTCCCCGTTGATCGCGCTGATGCACGACCAGGTCCGATCGGCCGATGGGTTCGGCATTCGCGCCGCCGCTCTGACCAGCGTTAGCGAGGATCCGCGCGCCATCCGCGACGCGCTTCGCGATGGTGCGCTCGACCTCCTCTATGTCGCGCCCGAGCGCGCCGACCGCAACCGCCGACCGCCGCACCCGCGCCGACATCCTCGCCCAGCTCGGAATAGACGAGGACGGCCTGATCATCGCCGGATTCGACCGGCCCAACATCCGCTACCACATTGTCCCGCGCGACGGCCTTCCCCGGCAATTGAAGGCGCTGCTCAAGGACCATGTGGGCCCCGGAATCGTCTATGCGCCAAGCCGCGTCGCGACCGAGAAGATCGCCGAACAGCTCGGCCGAAGCGGCCGTGCCGCGCGTCCCTATCATGCCGGGCTCGAGGCCGGGGTTCGCCAGCGCAACCAGTCCGCTTTCGTCGCGTCGGAAGACATGGTGATCGCCGCGACCATCGCCTTCGGGATGGGAATCGACAAGCCCGACGTGCGTTTCGTCGCGCACGCCGCGACGCCCAAGTCGATCGAGGCTTATTATCAGGAAACCGGCCGCGCCGGGCGCGATGGCGACCCGGCCGAGGCGTGGCTGTTCTGGGGCGCCGACGACTTCGCCCGCGCCCGTCGCCGGATCGAAACCGAGGTCGAGCCCGCGCGCCGCCCCGGCGAGCGCGAGCGACTGAACGCGCTCGCCGGGCTGGTCGAGGCCGCGACCTGCCGCCGCGCGATCCTTCTTCGCCATTTCGGCGAGGACCCGCCCGAGACCTGCGGCAATTGCGACAATTGCCTCGATCCGCCCGCGACGATCGACGTCAGCGAGGTGGCGCGCAAACTGCTGTCGGCAGCGTTTCGGACCCAAATGCGCTTCGGAGTCGCGCACCTCGCCAGCGTTCTTGGCGGCGACGACAATGAAAAGGTGCGCCAGTTCGGGCATCACAAATTGTCAGTGTTCAATATCATGGATGCCGATGAGCTTGCGCTGGTTCGCCCTGTCGCGCGCTCGCTGCTTGCCCGCGATGCACTTCGGAGCGACGATTATGGCGGGCTCAGCTTCGGACCGGGCGCAAAGCCGATCCTCAACGGCGAGGAGCGGCTGGTGATCGCCGTTCCGCCCAAGCGCGTCAGGGCAAGTCGCAATCGTGGTGGTTCACAGCCGCCGCATGACCCATTGTTCGAAGCGCTTCGCGCATGGCGGCGGGGCGAGGCAAAGGAAAAGGGCGTGCCGCCTTACGTTATCTTCCACGATTCGACGCTGCGCGCGGTCAGCGCGGCACGGCCATC
>JAIVIZ010000079.1 GCA_020200315.1 Sphingomonadales bacterium
ATGTGCTCCTCCACAATCCATCAGCGCGCGCGGGTGTTCGCCATTCGGGTATAACAACAGATCCCCCTTCGATCCTATAATCAAGCAGAACGTCCTCCCAGTCGGTGGCAGTCAATTCTACATCCACGGAGCGCACCGACAGAGGGGGAAAGGCCGGATGCGGCACGAGTTCGAAGGTCATGCAATCCCCTATCGTCATTGCCGCGAAAGCGGGAACCCAGATTCTTTGGATTCGCTGGGTCCCCGCTTTCGCGGGGATGACGGGTTCGGTAGGAGGCAGCATGACTTACACCTCCTCCCTTCTGCGCTTGCTCGACGAGCGCGGCTATATCCATCAGGCGACCGACGCAGCGGCGCTCGACGCATTGGCGTCACGCCAGATCATACCCGGCTATATCGGCTTCGACGCGACGGCACCGAGCCTTCATGTCGGCAGCCTGGTGCAGATCATGATGCTCCGCCGCCTCCAGCAGGCAGGGCACAAGCCGATCGTGCTGATGGGCGGGGGCACGACCAAGGTCGGCGATCCGTCGGGCAAGGACGAAAGTCGACGGATGCTGACCGAGGCGGACATTGCCGCCAACATCGCTTCGATCCGTCGGGTATTCGAACATTATCTGACCTTTGGGAACGGCCCGACCGACGCGGTGATGGTCGACAATGACGCGTGGCTGGCCAGGCTCGGCTATCTCGACCTGCTGCGCACCGTGGGACCGCACTTCACCGTCAACCGGATGATGACCTTCGATTCGGTCAAATTGCGGCTCGACCGCGAGCAGCCGCTGACCTTCCTCGAATTCAACTACATGATCCTGCAGGCGTATGATTTCAGGGAGTTGTCGCGTCTTTTGAAGTGCCGGTTGCAGCTTGGCGGATCGGACCAATGGGGCAATATCGTCAACGGCATCGAGCTTGCGCGGCGGATGGACGGGGCCGAGCTATATGGCGTGACGACCCCGCTGATCACCACCGCTGACGGCGCCAAGATGGGCAAGACCGCGGCGGGCGCGGTGTGGCTCAATGGCGATTTGCTCGGCGCCTATGATTATTGGCAGTTCTGGCGCAACACCGCCGACGCCGACGTGGTGAAATTCCTCAAATTGTTCACCGATTTGCCATTGGAGCGAATTGCCGAATTGGCGCGGCTCGAGGGCGCCGCGATCAACGACGCCAAGGTCGTGCTCGCCAACGAAGCCACCACGCTGCTCCACGGGCGCGACGCCGCGGCGTGCGCCGAAGCGACCGCGCGCGAGACGTTCGCCGGCGGCGGCGCTGGGGAGGATCTTCCCACCC
>JAIVIZ010000080.1 GCA_020200315.1 Sphingomonadales bacterium
CCGCATGGCCGATCATTGCCCGGCGCCACAGCCGCGACGTGTCGAGGTCGGGGTCGTGCGGCTCGGTTCCGATCGCGGTCGGATAGAAGAGGATCTGCGCGCCCATCAGCATCATCGCGCGCGCGGTTTCGGGATACCATTGGTCCCAGCAGATGCCGACGCCAAGCGTTGTGCCCGCGCCCGACCACACTTTGAACCCGGTGTTGCCCGGCCGAAAATAGAATTTCTCCTCATACCCCGGGCCGTCGGGGATGTGGCTCTTGCGATAGATTCCGGCGACCTTCCCGTCGGGGCCGACCATCGCCAGGCTGTTATAATGATGCTGGCCGTCGAGCTCGAAGAAACTCGTCGGGATCCAGATTTTGAGTTCCTCGGCAAGCCTTTGCATAGCAAGAACCGAGGGATGGCCCGCGGTCGGCTGCGCGGTGGCGAACAGCGCTTCATCCTCCGTGCGGCAGAAATAGGGGCCTTCGAACAGTTCGGGCGGAAGCACGACCGTCGCGCCCTTGGCCGCCGCTTCGCGGACGAGGTCGGACACATTTGCGATATTATCGGCCGTGTCCGCGCCAAAGGCGAGCTGGAGCGCGGCGACGGTGATCTTGGTCATGGGCCCCTTTAACCGTCATTGCGAGCGAAGCGAAGCAATCCAGCGGCGGCACCTGGATGCTTCGCTGCGCTCCTCGCAATGACCATCAGCGGGGCACCTGCTGGCTGATGCAGTGAAAGCTTCCACCGCCGGTCAGGAGATGGTCGGCGCGAAGCCCGATGACGCGGCGGTCTTCGAAAATGTCCTGAAGCGCCTCGACCGCCGCGGCATCGTTGGACGCGCCATATTGCGGGACCGCGACCACCGCATTGCCGATGAAGAAGTTCATATAGCTCGCCGGAACCAGTTCGCCGTGGCGCGTAACCGCGCCCGCTGACGGGATCGCGACCACCTCGAGATAGGCGTCGAGCAGCGCTTCGGCTGCGTCGGCGTAGGCCACGGCGTTGGGATCCTCCTCGGCCGGCTCGGGGATCGCGACCCGCCCAGGCCCGACGAAGCGCGCCAGATTGTCGACATGGCCATCGGTATGATCGTTGAGTAGGCCCTCACCGAGCCAGACGACTCGGGTGGCGCCGAGGTCGCGCATCAGCCGCTGCTCGACCGTCCCGCGATCGAGCTCAGGGTTGCGGTTGGGATTGAGAAGGCATTGCTCGGTGGTCAGGAAGACGCCGGTGCCGTCGCCGTCGATCGCGCCGCCCTCGAGCACCCAGTCGGCCTTGGCGTAGGGCAGGGCGGCCGT
>JAIVIZ010000004.1 GCA_020200315.1 Sphingomonadales bacterium
CGAGCCGGAGTGGATGCTCGACTGGCGGCTAAAGGCTTATCGCGCCTGGCTCGAGATGGAGGAGGTCGACTGGGCCAAGCTCGACATTCCCCCGATCGATTATCAGGACGCCTTCTATTACGCCGCGCCCAAGGCCAAGCCGAAGCTCGGCAGCCTGGACGAGGTCGATCCCGAAATCCTCCGAGTTTACGAAAAGCTCGGCATTCCGATCGAGGAGCAGAAGGTGCTCGCGGGGGTGGAGGGCGCGCGCAAGGTCGCGGTCGACGCGGTGTTCGACAGCGTTTCGGTGGCGACGACGTTCCGCGACGAGTTGAAGCGCGCCGGCGTGATCTTCCTGTCGATCAGCGAGGCGATCCGCGAATATCCCGAGCTTATCAAAAAGTACCTCGGCAGCGTGGTTCCACAGCGCGACAATGTCTTCGCCTGCCTTAACGCTGCCGTCTTCTCCGATGGCACGTTCGTGCTGGTGCCCGAGGGCGTGCGCTGCCCGATGGAATTGTCGACCTATTTCCGCATCAACGCCGAGAATACCGGGCAGTTCGAACGGACCCTGATCGTCGCCGAGAAGGGCAGCTACGTCTCCTACCTCGAAGGCTGCACCGCGCCGATGCGCGATGAAAACCAGCTTCATGCCGCAGTGGTCGAGATCTTCGCGCACGAGGACGCGGAGGTGAAATACTCGACCGTCCAGAACTGGTATCCCGGGGATGCCGAGGGGAAGGGCGGCATCTTCAATTTCGTTACGAAACGCGCTTTGTGCTCGGGCGACCGCTCGAAGGTCAGCTGGACCCAGGTCGAGACCGGCAGCGCGATCACGTGGAAATATCCGTCGTGCATTTTGAAAGGCGAGGGCAGCGTCGGCGAATTTTACTCGGTCGCGCTGACCAACAACCGCCAGCAGGCCGACACCGGCACCAAGATGGTGCACATCGGCGCCAACACCCGCTCGACGATCGTGTCTAAGGGCATCAGCGCGGGGCGGTCGAACAACACCTATCGCGGGCTGGTGCGGGTGCTCCCGGGCGCGGACAATGTGCGCAACTTCACCCAGTGCGACAGCCTGCTGCTGGGCTCCGACTGCGGCGCGCATACCGTGCCGTACATCGAGGTCAAGAACCCGACCGCGACGATCGAGCATGAGGCGACGACGAGCAAAATCAGCGAGGACCAGCTGTTCTACGCCCAAATGCGCGGGCTCGACGCGGAGAGTGCGGTGGCGTTGATCGTCAACGGGTTTGCGCGGGAAGTGTTGAAGCAACTGCCGATGGAGTTCGCCGTCGAAGCGCAGAAGCTATTGGGAATTTCGCTTGAGGGGAGCGTGGGGTGAGCCTCGCTCGGTTCTTCATCGCCGTGTGCGCGGGCGTGGTCTTCGGCGTCTGGGCGGTGTGCCTGCTATTGGCTGTTGGAGATGGGGGACTACACCTCGACGGATCCCAGCAAGGGGCACTCGTTCCGGGCTATCTCTTCATGATTTATGGACCTCCCTTCATTGTAGCCGGCCTCAGCTACCTTGCGCTCCGTAAAAAGAGGCAGCTTTGACTATGCTCGAAATTGAAAACCTCTCCGCGACCGTCGCCGGCAAGCCGATCCTCAACGGGCTAACGCTGACCGTTCCGACCGGCGAGATTCATGCGATCATGGGGCCGAACGGGGCGGGGAAGTCGACGCTGGCTTATGTGCTGGGCGGTCGACCGGGGTATGAGGTCACGGGAGGTTCGGTGACGTTCACTCCTCCCCTCCCGCCGGAGCGGGAGGGGACGAGCGCGGAGCGCGAAGGGGCGGGCCTGTCCCTTGCGGCAATCGACATGCCCTCCCCTTCGCCGCTGCGCGGCTCTTCCCCTCCCGCTAGCGGCGGGAGGGGCGTGGATCTCCTCGCGCTCGAACCGCATGAGCGCGCCGCCGCGGGCCTGTTCCTCGGCTTCCAGTACCCGGTCGAAATCCCCGGCGTGTCCTACCTTCAGTTCCTGCGCGAGAGCCTCAATGCGCAGCGCCGGGCGCGGGGCGAGGCGGAGCTGTCGGGGGCCGAGTTCATTCGGCTGGCGCGCGCGCAGGCGGCGACGATGGGTATGGATGCCGAGATGCTCAAGCGGCCGGTCAACGTCGGCTTTTCCGGCGGCGAGAAGAAGCGCGCCGAGATGGTCCAGATGGGCATCATGGCGCCCAAGCTGGCAATCCTCGACGAGACCGACAGTGGCCTCGACATCGACGCGCTGAAGGCGGTCGGCGCGGGGATCAACGCGATCATGCGCGGGCCGGACAAATCGGTGCTGCTGATCACCCACTATCAGCGGCTGCTCGACTATGTGACGCCCGATCGGGTGCATGTGTTGAGCGGCGGACGGATCACGCGCAGCGGCGGACCCGAGCTGGCGCACGCGCTAGAGCGCGAAGGCTATGTCGAGGTTGCGGCGTGAGCCAGGCGCACAACTCAGGTCCTCTCCCCTTGCGGGAGAGGATAGCGCAGCTTGGCGGCTTGCCGCCTAGGGGAGCTTGGAGAGGGGGGCGAGCCGACGGCTCGCGCACTTGCCAAGCAAGCGCACCCCTCTCCCCGCTCAGCTTCGCTGAGTCGCCCTCTCCCGCACGGGGAGAGGGGCATTGACCGCACTCCCCACCCGCAAGCTGGAGGCGTATCGCTATGCCGACGTCGAGGCACTGGCATCGGTGTGGGACCAGCTCGCGGCGCCCCGGCGGATCGAAAGCCCCGCCGGCGAGAAGCACCGCCATGTTGCGCTGCCCAGCGGCGACGACATCGACGTGCGCCGCGCCGAGCTGACGCTGCAGCCAAACGCCGAGTTGGTCGTCTTCGCGCTTAACAGCGCGCGCCGATACGGCCGGATCGAGATGGACGTCACGCTGCACGAAGGCGCGCGCCTCGTCTTCAATGCCGCCAATATCGGAGGCGGTTCGGCGACGCTCGAAATCGTCACGACGGTGCGCCACGTCGGCCCCGGCGCGATGTCGCGCCAGGTCGTGCGGAGCGTACTCGGTGGTAAGGCGACGGGCTCCTATCTCGGTAAGGTCGCGGTTTCGCGCGAGGGGCAGCGGACCGACGCCAGCCAGTCGATCAAGGCGATGCTGCTCGATCGCGGCGCGACGGCCAACGCCAAGCCGGAACTGGAAATCTACGCCGACGATGTGAAGTGCGCGCACGGCGCCACGGTCGGCGAACTCGACCGCGAGCAATTATTCTATGCCGCCGAGATGGCTAGCGAAGCTTTGAGGGCGATCGCATGAACGACGCGACGCTCAATCCTCCCCGGCACGGGGAGGGGGACCAAGCGCAGCTTGGTGGAGGGGGCTCTCAGCATGAGCGATCTCCTGGCTGCGCCGCCCCTCCACCACCAGCTATGCTGGCGGTCCCCCTCCCCGTGCCGGGGAAGATGCGCGACCAATTTCCCGCCATTCCGAAGGGCTGGCACTACCTCGATACTGCCGCGACTGCCCAGAAGCCGCGGGCGGTGATCGACGCCATCGCGAACGCTTACGGCCGCGATTATGCGACCGTCCATCGGGGCGTCTATCAGCGGTCGTCCAACATGACCGTTGCGTTCGAAAAGGCTCGGGAGGCCACGGCCCGCTTCATCGGCGCCAACTCGGCGGACGAGATCGTCTTCACGCGCGGCGCGACCGAAGCGATCAACCTCGTCGCCTATCAGTTGCCGAAGAAGGGCCGCGACCGCGTGCTGCTGTCGGCGCTCGAGCATCACAGCAATATCGTTCCGTGGCAGCTCGCCGGTTACGGGGTCGACGTCTGTCCGCTGACTGCCGACGGCCGCATCGACCTCGACGTCGCCGAGCGAATGATCAGCGACCGCCATCGCATCGTCGGTTTCGCTCATATCTCCAACGTCCTCGGCTCCGTCCTCGATGCGCGCCGCGCCGCAGATATCGCGCATGGCGCCGGCGCGCTGCTGCTGCTCGACGGCTGCCAGGCGGCGCCGCGCATGACCGTCGACGTTGCGGCGCTCGGCTGCGATTTCTATACATTTTCCGGGCACAAGCTGTACGGCCCCACGGGCATCGGCGTGCTGTGGGGCCGGTCCGCGCTGCTGGAGGCCATGCCGCCGTGGCAGGGCGGCGGGTCGATGATCGAGCGGGTGACGTTCGAAGGCTCGACCTTCGCGCCGCCTCCGGGGCGGTTCGAGGCCGGCACGCCGCACATTGTCGGTGCGGTCGGGCTTCACGCCGCGATCGAGTGGGTCGAAGGTCTGGGGCTCGCCGCCATTCACGCCCATGAGAAAGGCCTCGTCGCCCAGACTCGCGAAGCCCTCCGCCGGATCAACAGTGTCCGCCTGTTTGGCCCCGACAACAGCGCGGGGATCGTCAGTTTCTCCTATCAGGGGGTGCATCCGCACGATGTCGCCACCATTTTGGACGATGCCGGGGTGGCAATCCGCGCCGGGCACCACTGCGCCCAACCGCTGATGGAAGTGCTCGGTGTCGCCGCGACCGCGCGGGCGAGCTTCGCCGCCTATAGCGTCACGGACGATGTCGAGGCGCTGGTCGACGGCCTCGAGCGGGTGAAACGGATTTTCGGATGATGGATGAAGGCCAGAAGATCGAAACGGAAAGTGTCGAAGCGGTCGAGGCTCCGGCTCGCGCCCGCGTGACGCCCGAGTTCGAGCGCAAGCGCGATTATCTCGCCGGCTTCCTCGCCGAGCAGAAGCCGCCGCTCGAAGCGAACGTCCCCGGCGGAGAGCTCCAGGAAGCCGTGATCGAGGCACTGAAGTCGATCTATGATCCTGAAATCCCGGTCGACATCTATGAGCTCGGTCTGATCTACGACGTGGCGGTCAGCGAAGACGGCGATGCGGTCGTCACCATGACGCTCACGACGCCGCATTGCCCGGTGGCGGAATCGATGCCGGGGGAGGTCGAGATGCGCATCCTGGCCGTGCCCGGCATTCGCGATGCCGAGGTCAAGTTGGTGTGGGAGCCCGCTTGGGATCCGTCGAAGATGAGCGACGAAGCGCGACTCGAACTGGGGATGTTGTAATGGCGGCCACTCGCATTCGGCCAGCTGCGATCACGCTGACACAGGCCGCCGAGCAGCGCATCGCCGACCTCATGGCGCGTGCTCCGAATGGCGCGATCGGAGTCAAGCTGTCGACGCCGCGCCGCGGCTGCTCAGGCCTCGCCTATTCGGTCGATTATGTAAGCGAGGCAAACGGCTTCGACGAGCGGATCGAAACGCCCGGCGGCACCTTTTTCGTCGACGGCGGCTCCATCCTCTACCTGATTGGCAGCGTGATGGATTGGCGCGAGGATGACTTCGCGGCGGGGTTCACCTTCGAAAACCCGAACGCGAAGGGCGCCTGCGGCTGCGGCGAGAGCTTTACCGTCTAGTTTGCCGCGCCTGCAAAAGCAGCTAGGCGCCGCAGCGATGGACCCGCGCTTCGCTCACGTCACCGACTGGATCTTCGACCTCGACAACACGCTTTATCCGGCATCGACGCGATTGTTCGACCTGATCGACGAGCGGATGAGCGCTTATGTCCAGCGCCTGCTCGATTGCGAGCCCACCGAAGCGCGCCGGGTGCAAAAGGAGTATTTCCGCGACCATGGCACCACGCTGGCCGGGCTGATGGCGCATCATGAGGTCGATCCGCACGATTTTCTGAACGACGTGCACGACATTGCGCTCGACCGAGTCACGCCGAATGAGCGTCTGCTCGAGGCGCTCCGCCGCCTGCCGGGGCGGCGCTTCGTGTTCACCAACGGCAACGCCCGCTATGCCGAGCGCGTGCTGTCGGCGATCGGGATCGGCGGGGAATTCCACGGGCTGGTCGATATCCATGCCTGCAACTATCGGCCGAAGCCTGATGCGCATGGCTATGGCCTGCTGATCGAGCGGTTCGGGATCGATCCGACGCGTGCCGTACTCGTCGAGGACATGGCCAAGAATCTGCGGCCGGCAAAGGCGCTGGGCATGACGACCGTATGGGTCGACAACGGCTCCGAACATGGCGACCACCTCGCTGACCCGGCGTCGATCGACCTGACGATCACCGACGTCGCCGACTGGCTGACCCATCTGCTGGAGGAAGAGCATGTCCGCTGAGCTGCAGCCGATCATCGATCGGGCATGGGACGAGCGCGAGTCGATCGGGCCTGATTCGAAGGGCGAGGTGCGCGATGCGGTCGAGGAAGCGCTTCGCCGGCTGGATTCCGGCCATGCGCGCATCGCCACCAAGGAAGCGGACAGGTGGACCGTCCATCAATGGCTGAAGAAGGCGGTCCTGCTGTCGTTCCGGCTCAACCCGATGGAAGCGATCGCCGGCGCGCCGGGGGGCGCATCCTGGTGGGACAAGGTGCCGTCGAAGTTCGATGCATGGACCGCGACAGACTTCACCAATGCCGGTTTCCGCGCCGTGCCAGGGGCAATCGTCCGCCGGGGCGCCTTCATCGCACCAGGTGCGGTGCTGATGCCGAGCTTCGTCAACCTCGGCGCCTATGTCGGAGAGGGCGCGATGGTGGACACATGGGCGACGGTTGGAAGCTGCGCGCAGATCGGCAGGAATGTGCATATCTCGGGAGGCGCGGGAATCGGCGGGGTGCTCGAACCGCTCCAGGCAGGGCCGGTGATCATCGAGGACAATTGCTTCGTGGGTGCGCGGTCGGAGGTTGCGGAAGGCGTGATCGTCGAGGAAGGCGCCGTGCTGTCGATGGGCGTGTTTCTCGGCGCGTCGACCAAGATCGTCGACCGTGCTTCGGGCGAGGTCATTTACGGCCGCGTGCCGGCCTACTCCGTAGTCGTTCCCGGAGCGCTCCCCTCGGACAAGGGCGGACCGGCGCTCGCCTGCGCGGTGATCGTCAAGCGCGTCGACGAGCGCACCCGGTCCAAGACGAGCATCAACGAACTGTTGAGGGACTAACCGGCGGCGGCCAAGTCCTTCGCCGCCTCCGCGCTGGTCCAGTCGCGGTCGCCGACGAAGCGCCACACTTCCCGACCGTCCTTATCGTAGAGGATCGAGGTCGGCAGCACCTGCGCGCCGGACTTTTCGCTCATCGCGGTATCGGCGTCCTGATAGGTGTCGAGCCGCTTGATGCCATGCTCGCCGAGGAAGGCAGCGACGGAGGCAAGCGGGCCGCTGTCCTGCGACAGGGCG
The DNA here is from genome assembly GCA_020200315.1 of Sphingomonadales bacterium. Taxonomy (GTDB): domain Bacteria; phylum Pseudomonadota; class Alphaproteobacteria; order Sphingomonadales; family Sphingomonadaceae; genus Sphingomicrobium. The sequence continues at coordinate 7,110 of JAIVIZ010000004.1, forward strand.
ACGATCTCCGGCGCACCCCGCTTGACCGCCAGCCGATCGAGGGTCGGCAGCTCCTTGACGCACGGCACGCACCAGCTCGCCCACAGATTGACGAGCAGCGGCGAGCCCTTGAATTCGGTGAGGGCGGTGTCTTCGCCATTGCCGTCCTTGATGACGATGTCGGGGATGGGATCGCCGGCATGGCTTCGGTCGAGACCCTTGACCGGCATTTGCGCGGCCTTCGGCGCGGGGGCGATGCCTTGCTGCTCCGGCGCCTTTTGCCTATCGCAGCCGCCGAGCGCGAGGCCGCCGACAAGGAGCAGGACGATCAGCCGCACAAGCGATTCCAATACGATGTGGGGCGGCCGTTTCGCGGGCGGCCCGGCCGCGGTGATGCGCGCGATAAATGCCTCGATCGCCGTCGACAAGCGATTGTGGCGCGAGGACATCGCCGCGAGCCGCGCCCATGCCGCGATGCTCGGCGCGCAAGGCATATTGTCGGGCGAGGACGCCGCCGCCATCGGCCGCGGACTGGCGAAGGTGGCGGACGAGATTGGGGCGGGCAAGCTGGTCGAAGACCCGGCGCTAGAGGACATTCATATGCACGTCGAGCATCGCCTGACGGAGCTGATCGGACCGGCCGCAGGGCGGCTTCATACAGCCCGCTCGCGCAACGATCAGGTCGCGACCGACTTCAAGCTGTGGGTGCGCGGGGCGATCGACGAGGCTCTCGCGGGGATTGATGCGCTGGAGGATGTGCTGCTGGTTCGGGCCGATGAGCATGCCGATACAGTAATGCCCGGCTTCACCCACCTTCAGTCGGGCCAGCCGGTAACGCTCGGTCACCACCTCCTCGCCTATCGCGAGATGCTCGTGAGGGACAAAAGCCGTTTCGCCGATGCGCGCAAGCGGATGAACGAGTGCCCGCTGGGTTCGGCGGCGCTGGCCGGCACGGGCTTCCCCGTCGATCGCACCGCGACTGCGAGGGCGCTCGGGTTCGAGCGGCCGAACGCCAACAGCATCGATGCCGTTTCGGACCGCGACTTCGCCATCGACTATCTTCACGCGGCAGCTCTGACCGCGCTCCATCTCTCGCGTCTCGCCGAAGAGATCGTCCTATGGGCGTCGCAGCCGTTCGGATTCGTGCGGCTGCCGGACGCCTGGTCGACGGGCTCTTCAATCATGCCGAACAAGCGCAATCCCGACGCCGCGGAACTCGTGCGCGGCCATAGCGCGCGGATTGTCGGCGATTTGGTCGCGCTGCTTATCCTGTTGAAGGGGCTGCCGCTGGCCTATGCCAAGGATTTGCAGGACGACAAGCCGCCGCTATTCGACGCGCACGATCTTCTCGGCTTATCTCTCGCAGCGATGGCCGGGATGATTGCCGATCTCGACTTCGTACCGGAGCGAATGCGCGCCGCGGCGGCTGCCGGACATGCGACCGCGACGGACCTTGCGGACTGGCTGGCGCGCGTGGCCGACGTTCCGTTTCGCGAGGCGCACAATATCGCCGGACGCGCCGTTGTCGCGGCCGAGCAGGCGGGCAAGCCATTGGACGGGTTGTCGCTTGCGCAGCTGCAGGCAATCGATGGCCGCATCACGAAACACGCCCTGTCCTGCCTTTCTGTCGAAGCGTCGGTCGCATCCCGGACCTCGGCTGGCGGGACTGCGCCGGCGCGGGTAAGGGAAGCCATCGCCGCCGCCCGCGCGGCGCGGAGCGATCGATGACGCGCAGGCTTCTGCTCTTGTCCCTCATCCTGCTGGCCGGCTGCGGCAAGGTCGCGCCGCTGCGGCCCGCGCCGGGCCAGCCGCTACCGGTCAAGCCAGCGATGGCGGCGACGACCCCGACCGCGGAGGATTTGCTGCAATTGCGCGCAGATGCCGCGCCGCAACGCGTCGACGAACTGACGCGCAGGTCGCAGCCGCGCCGTGCCGACCGCTTCGACCTGCCGCCGCCCGATGGCGGCGCCCCCGCTCTGCCTGTCGGGGCCACCCCACCCCCGACCTCCACCGACAAGACGGAAACCCCGAGCCCCAAATGACCATTCGCCCCCTCCGCAAGGCCGTATTCCCGGTCGCCGGCCTCGGCACGCGCCTGCTCCCGGCGACCAAGACCATGCCCAAGGAAATGCTGACCGTCGTCGACCGGCCGCTAATCCAGTACGCCGTCGACGAGGCGCGCGAGGCGGGCATCGAGCAACTGATCTTCGTCACCGGCCGCGGCAAGTCGAGCCTGGTCGATTATTTCGACCGTGGGTTCGAGCTTGAGGCGACGATGGAACGCGCCGGGAAGAGCCTGTCCGCGCTGAAGGGTTCGCGGACCACGCCCGGCGATCTGATCTCGGTCCGTCAGCAGCAGCCGCTTGGGCTCGGCCACGCGGTGTGGTGCGCGCGGCATATTGTCGGCGACGAGCCGTTCGCGGTGCTGCTGCCCGACGACCTCATGGTCGGCGGCGCGCTCCGGCAGATGGTTGAGGCGTACAACCGCGTTGGCGGCAACATCGTCTGCGCCGAGGAAGTCGCGCCGGAGAAGACCGCGAGCTACGGCATCGTCACGCCGGGCGAGACGGACGGCAATCTCACCGAAGTGAAGGGGCTCGTCGAGAAGCCCAAACCGGAGGTCGCGCCGTCGCGGCTCGGCGTGATCGGGCGCTATATTCTCCAGCCAGAGGTGATGACCATCCTCGACACCAAGGAGACGGGCGCGGGCGGCGAAATCCAGCTGACCGATGCGATGGCCAAGCTGATCGGGAAACAGCCGTTCCACGCGGTGAAGGTCGATGCAGTGCGCCATGATTGCGGCGACAAAACGGGCTTCGTGCTGGCCAATCTCGCCATTGCGCTGGACAGCGACGAACTCGGGCCTCGGGTGCGGGCGTTTTTGGCCGGACGCTAGGCCCTTCCGAACAGTCCCGTCAGTCGCCGTCGCTCGGTCTCACTTTGCTGGAGCGCGGCTCGTGCCTCACCCAGTTCAATCGCTCGAGTCACGACCCGCGCATCCAGCGTGGCATTGTCGGCGCGTAGCTGCCGCACCGCCCGCGCTCGCGCGAGCTGGCGCGCGATACGGGCAAGGAGCACCTCATTGTGGAATGGTTTGGCGACGATATCGTCGGCGCCCGCCTCGAACGCGCGGATCGCACCAGTGGCGTCGGAGCGGCCGGTGATCAGGATTACGGGAATATCGCGAAAACCGCTGTCATCGCGGATCAGCCGGGTCAGCTCGACCCCGCTCATCACCGGCATTTGCAATTCGGCGAGCACGAGGTCGGCCGGCTGTCGATGAAGTTCGGCCACGCCCTTCTCGGCGCTCTCAGCGGCGATCACGCGATAGCCCGCCTCGTTGAGGCGCCGCGCCATGACCCCCGTCGCACTCCGCCCAGGCTCCACGAGAAGAACCCGTGCGCCCTCGCGACGGGGGGCGATGCGAGTGGAAGAGAAATCGAAATCCATCTGTCGGCGCTAAACCGAGATGGTTAACAGGCGCCTAAGGAGTGCTCACGCTTCCAACTCGACGTCCCAATACAGATAATCTCGCCAGCTCTGGTGGAGATAGTTCGGCGGGAAGCTCTTGCCGTGATCCTGCAATTGCCAACTGGTCGGGCGGATCGGCTCGCGCGAGATGTGCATCTGCGCCTGGCGCGGGGTGCGGCCGCCCTTCTTGAGGTTGCACGGCGCGCAGGCGGTGGCAACATTCTCCCACGTCGTGCGGCCTCCCTGGGCGCGGGGCACGACATGGTCGAAGGTCAGCTCGCGATGCGATGAACAATAGACGCAGCGGAAGCGGTCGCGGAGGAACAGGTTGAACCGGGTGAACGCTGGATATTCGTTCGGCCGGACGAACTGGCGCAGCGCGATCACCGACGGCAGCTTCAGCGCGCGCGTCGGCGAATGAACCTCACGGTCGTAATGGGCGACGACGTCGACCCGCTCGAGGAACATCGCCTTTACCGCTGTCTGCCACGGCCACAGGCTGAGCGGATAATAGGATAGAGGCGTGTAGTCGGCGTTGAGCACCAGGGCGGGGCAGCCGTCGGGATGCCGGATGAGATCGGGATGATACACGCGCCGCCTTTCGTTCGGACAATCCGAACCGCAGCTCCCGGCCCCGTCGCACGCAAGGAGGAGTGGGCTCGAACCCGCTTCCCTTGTGACGCGCCGGATGCCAAGCCGGCGTGACAGGAACAAGACAGCACGAGCGATGAAACCGCGTCAAGGGTCACTTTCGCCACAATCAGCGGGGGCATGGTGGTAACGACTCGCTTCGCACCCTCGCCCACGGGACTGCTCCACCTCGGCCACGCCTACTCGGCGGCACTTGGTCACGATCGGGCGCGGCGGAGCGGCGGTCGATTTCAACTGCGGATCGAGGACCTCGACCCCAGTCGCAGCCGCCAAGAGCATGTTGCCGGGATCGTCGACGATCTTGGCTGGCTCGGGCTGACTGTCGACGATGAACCGCTGGTGCAGTCGCGGCGGCTTCCGATTTACGCCGAGGCGCTTGAGCGACTTCGTGCCGAAGGACTGGTCTATCCCTGTTTTTGCACCCGCGCCGATATCGTTGCGTCACTCAATGCTCCGCACGGGGACGCTGGCGCGCGCTATCCGGGGACGTGCCGTGGCCATTTGGAAGACCCCGAGCGCCGCGCCTCCACCCCGCACAGCTGGCGGCTCGACAGTGCCGCGGCCCTGGAGCGAGCTGGACTGCCGTCGTGGCGGGAAGAAGACGGGGCCGTCTTTCACGCCAATCTTCAGGACCTTGGCGACGCCATTCTCGCGCGCAAGGATGCGCCGGCTTCTTACCATCTGGCCTGTATCATCGACGATGCGGCGAGCGGTGTGACCCTTGTCGTCCGCGGCGATGATTTGCGCGCCTCGACTCCGGTCCAGCGCCTGCTGCAGATGCTGCTCAATCTACCCGAGCCCACTTACCTCCATCATTCGCTCGTCTCCAAAGCGGATGGACGCCGCCTCGCCAAGCGCGATCAGGCGCCGACCCTGGCCGCCATGCGTGCGGCCGGCGTGAACGGCGAAGCGCTGCGTGGCGATCTTCTCGCCGGTCGCCTGCCCCTAGGATTCGCATTCCCGACAGCCTAGATAGTCGTCATGTCTATTCTGCTCATCCTCCTCCTCGTCGCCGCCATGGGTGCGACGGCCTATGTCCTCGTGCGCGGGGTCATTGCGATGGCTTCGGGCAAGGATGTGACCGGCCAGCAGCAGCAGGACTGGATGCGCAAGCGGATCCTCTATCAGGGCGTCGCTATCGTGCTCGTCGTCCTCATCCTCATGGTTGCTGGCGCTAGAGGCCACTAGGCTGGTCAAGCTCAACAGGATTTATACCCGTACCGGCGACGGGGGCTCCGCCGGGCTCGTCGATGGATCGCGCGTGTCGAAGGCCAGCGCTCGAATGAGCGCCATCGGCGAAGTCGACGAAGCCAATTCGGCGTTGGGCCTTGCGATCACCATGCTTGGCGATCACCCGAATCGCCCCGCGCTCGAGCGGGTGCAGAACGAGCTTTTCGATCTCGGCGCGGACATTGCCACACCGGGCAGCGTCGAGGGCGCGCTGCGCATCGTTTCCGGGCAAGTCGAGCGGCTCGAACGCGAGATCGATGGGATGAACGAGAAACTCGCGCCGCTGACCAGCTTCATTCTCCCCGGCGGGTCGCAGGCGGTTGCGGCACTTCATCTGGCTCGCGCCGTAACCCGCCGCGCCGAGCGAGCGGCGGTCGCCGTAGCTGAACAGGACGAAATCAATCCGGCTGCGCTTGCCTACCTCAATCGACTGTCGGACCATTTATTCGTAACAGCGCGTTTCGTGGCGGCAGACGAGGGAGGCGATGTGCTGTGGCGACCCGGCGCGACACGAGGGGCGTAACCGACGGACTGGGAGAGCGGCTCGCCGCGACCCGTACGCTGACGCTCGACCTCGTCGCTCCGCTGTCGGACGCCGATGCGACGATCCAACCTTTTCCCGACGCATCGCCGGCCAAGTGGCACCTCGCGCATACGACCTGGTTTTTCGAGACCTTCGTGCTGCGCAATCGCGGTCATGCGCCGTTCGATGAGCGCTTCGCCTATCTGTTCAACAGCTATTATGAGGCGGAGGGGGACCGCCATGCGCGACCGAAACGGGGCATGTTGAGCCGCCCGAGCCTCGATGAGATTCGCGCCTGGCGAGCACATGTCGACGAAGCCCTCGACAGCGTTCTCCCCGGCCTCGACGAACGTGGGTTGAAGGTGGTCGAGCTTGGCATCCAGCATGAGCAGCAGCACCAGGAACTGTTGCTCACCGACATCCTCGCCACCTTCGCGGAAAATCCGCTCGAGCCGGCCTACTTCTGTTATTGTGAGGCTCCTAAGGAGACGCGGCAATCCAGCGCCGGAGAGGGTGGATTGCTTCCCCCAGCTCAAGGCCGGGGCGGCAATGGCGGCGGCGAATGGCTGCAACATGCCGGCGGCACTGTCATGATCGGTGCCGAGGAGACCGGTTTTGCCTTCGATTGCGAACGGCCGTGCCATCGCGCGCTGCTCCACCCGCACGCCCTCGCGTCGCTACCCGTCAGCAACGCGGAGTGGGAGCAATTCATTGTCGACGGCGGCTACGCCACACCAACGCTTTGGTTGAGCGAGGGTTGGGCGTGGGTGCGTGAAAATGCGATCGAGGCCCCACTTTACTGGCGACCGGACGGCACGCACTTCACCCTCGCCGGCCGCGTTGCTCGCGATCCGGCCGCGCCGGTCGCCCACATCAGCTATTACGAAGCGGACGCCTTCGCGCGTTGGGCCGGCGCCCGACTTCCGCGCGAGGAGGAATGGGAGAATGCGGCGAAGGGCGCCGGCGCCTCCGAAGGCCAGCAGCTCGATGGCCGCGACTGGGTTGTGCCGACCGAGAAAACCGGCATGTTCGGCAGTGTGTGGGAATGGACCGCCTCCGCCTTCCTTCCTTATCCAGGCTTTGTAACCGAGGCGGGGGCGATCGGCGAATATAATGGCAAGTTCATGCGCGGGCAGTTCGTGCTGAAAGGCGCGAGCTGCGCGACGCCGCGCGGCCACAGCCGGGCGAGCTACCGCAATTTCTTCCCGCCATCGGCCCGATGGCAGTTTACCGGAGTGCGCCTTGCTCGCGACGCCTGAGACCAGCGATACCGTCAATCCGGCCTTCCGCGACGACGTGCTGCGTGGGCTGGCCGAACCCATCCCCTCGATTTCCGCGCGCTGGCTCTACGATCGGCGTGGATCGGAGCTGTTCGACGAAATCACCCGGCTGCCATCCTATTACCCGACACGAACCGAGACCGCGCTGCTAACGGCGGTCATGCCCGAGATCGCGGCGAAGCTGCCGCCTGGCTTGGCGGTGGTCGAGTTCGGTGCGGGCTCGGCGACCAAGACCCCGCTGCTGCTTCAGGCGATCCGCCCCGCGGCCTATGTGCCAATCGACATCAGCGGCGATTATCTCCGCGACAGCGCGGATGTAATCGACGAGAGCTTCGCCGGACTGCAGGTGCTTCCGGTGGAGGCAGATTTCACGCGGGATCTGACCCTCCCGGCCGCGATCGCCGATAGGCCTAAACTGGGGTTCTTCCCAGGCTCGACCATCGGCAACTTCGTCCCGCGCAGCGCGACCGACCTGTTGCGTCACTTTCGCGCATTGCTCGGCACCGGCGCGCGACTGCTGATCGGCATGGACCGGATTAAGCCGGTCGAGCGCCTCATCGCCGCCTACGACGACCCGCAGGGGGTGACCGCGGCCTTCAACCTCAACCTGATCGAGCGAATCAACCGCGAGTTGCACGGGACCATCCCTCCGGATGCATTTGTCCACGAGGCGCGCTGGAACGACATGCTCGGGCGAATCGAGATGCATCTAGTCGCGGTGCGTGATGTCGAATTCACCGTCGAAGGCCGTGCCTTCGCCTTCTTCAAGGGCAGCTCGATCCACACCGAAAACAGCCACAAGTACGGCCAGCGCGGCAGCCGCCTGCTGCTGCTCGCGGGCGGCTGGACGCCGGTCGCAGAATGGAGCGATCCAGCCGGCGATTTCGCGCTGATCCTCGCAGAGGCCCAGCGCAACCGCTTTGCCCCCTGATGCTAACAGGCTGAGCGCCGTTGCCCGCTTCCTCTGCGCCGGGTAGAGCGCAGCGATGAATATCCTTCTCTCTTTCTTCTCGATCGCGATCCTGCTGCTGAACGTGCTGTGGTGGATCATCATCGTCCAGGCGATCCTCAGTTGGCTGCTCGCGTTCAACGTGCTCAACACCAGCTCGCCGGCAGTGCGCTCGATCGCCGTCGCGCTCGATCGGCTGACGGCGCCGCTCTACCGCCCTATCCGCCGCATTATGCCCGATTTCGGCGGCATCGACTTCTCTCCAATGGTCGTGCTGATCCTGATTCTGATCGTGCAGAAGCTGCTGGCCGGCGCGGCGATGGACATCGCCACCTCGGCGACATGACGGCCAGCACCATCGACGGAAAGGCCGCGGCGCTCGCCTTGCGGGAGCAAGTGCGCGACGAAGTGCTGCGCTTTCGCGACACGACCGGTCGCGCACCTGGGTTGGCGGTCGTCCTGGTCGGCGAGGACCCGGCCAGCGCCATCTATGTCCGTTCGAAAGGCAAGGCGACGCGCGAGGCGGGCATGGAGAGCTTCGAGCACAAGCTTCCCGCCGATGCCGCCGAGGACGAGCTTCTCGCGCTGGTCGATCGCCTGAGCGCTGACCCCACGGTGGACGGCATCCTCGTTCAGCTGCCCCTGCCGCCGCAAATCGACGCCAGCAAGGTCATCACCCGCATCGACCCCGACAAGGATGTCGACGGTTTCAACCCGGTCAATGCGGGGCGGGTCGCGATCGGCCTCCCCGGGTTCGTCCCGTGCACACCGCTTGGCTGCCTCAAGCTGCTCAAGGCGGAGCGTGGCCGTCTCACCGGTCTCGACGCGGTGATCATCGGCCGATCGAACATTGTTGGCAAACCGATCGCGCTGCTGCTGCTCGGCGAAAGCGCGACGGTCACCGTCGCGCACAGCCGTACGCGCGATCTGCCCGAGGTCGTCCGTCGTGCGGACATTGTCATCGCTGCCGTCGGCCGGCCGGAAATGGTCAAGGGCGACTGGCTGAAGCCCGGCGCGACGGTGATTGATGTCGGGATCAACCGGATCGACGTCGGTGAAGGCACGCCCCGCCTCGTAGGCGATGTCGACTTCGCGTCCGCGAGCGAGATCGCTGGCGCCATCACGCCGGTCCCCGGCGGAGTCGGGCCGATGACCATTGCCTGCCTCATTCGCAACACGCTCGTCTCGGCTGCGCGCCGGGAGGGCTTTGAACTGGAGACGAGCCTATGATCGCCTTGCTCCTCGCCGCCGCCGCCGGCAGCTCCGCCATCGATGCTGAGAAAGCGTTCGCACGCGATGCACAGCACATCGGCCAATGGGCGGCGTTCCGTAAATGGGCTGATCGTGACGCGGTGATGTTCGTTCCGCAGGCGGCGTGGGCGCGGGATTTCCTTAAAGGTCGCAAGGAGCCGCCGCGCGCGGTCCGCTGGCAGCCTGCCGAGAGCATCGCCTCCTGCGATGGTCAGGTCGCGGTCAACAGCGGTCCGTGGTCGGTGCCAGGCCGTAAGGTGCAGGGACGCTTCACGACCATCTGGATCAACAAGGCGGCGGGCTGGCGATGGATCTATGACGGGGGCGAACCGCTCGCCAAGCGGCTGCCGCTTCCACAGCGCGTCAAGCTGGTTCGCGCCTCCTGCAGTGGGCGCCCGACCGGCGCGCCGATCGCACCGCCGCCGAAGATCGCACCGACTGGCAAGAGCCCGGCCGATCTCGGTCGTGGCGAGTCCGGTGACCGTACGCTGGGCTGGGATTGGAAGGTCGGGCCGAAGGGCGCGCGCACGCTGCGCGTCTTCCAGTGGACCGGCCGCGCCTATCGTCGGGTCCTTGACCAGCATATCGCGGCCGAATGATCGCACTGTTCGCCTCGGCGCTCGCCAGCTTTCTCGTCATCATCGATCCACCCGGCTGTGCGCCGATCTTCGCCTCGCTGACGGCGGGAACGTCGGCCGAGCACCGGCGCAAGATGGCGCTGCGCTCGTCGCTGATCGCCTGGTGCATTCTGCTGTTCTTCGCGCTGCTTGGGCGGCCGCTGTTGCACGCGTTGGGGATTACCCTCGCCAGCTTCCGGTTGGCTGGTGGGATCATGCTGTTCATCATCGCCCTCGAAATGGTGTTCGAACGGCGCACGCAGCGCCGAGAGGAACGCGCCCATTCGGTCGAGGGCGCGGACGACATCTCCGTTTTTCCCATGGCGATCCCGATGATCGCCGGCCCAGGCTCCATCGCGACGGCAATGCTGCTCACTTCGCGCGCGGAAGGAGTCGGCGAAACGGCAATCGTGCTCGGGGCGATGAGCCTCGTCATCCTGCTGACGCTCGCTGCCCTGCTCGCCGCGGGTCCGCTGATGCGACTGATTGGCGTCAAACTCGAAGCGATGATCACCCGCATTCTCGGTGTCATCCTGGCCGCGCTCGCTGCCCAGTTCGTCGTCGATGGCCTGCGCCAGAGTTTCCCTGGCTTACGCTAGCTCACCACCCGGTACATCTTCAGTGGGTTGTCCTTCGGAAACGGAATGGGCTGTAGCCACTTCGGCACCTGTCCCCGCGCCAGCTGCCCGTAGAATCCCTTTGGCGCTTCGGCCATGAAGATGGTCGTCTGCGACATGGCCGGGCAGGTCAGGACATAGTTCGCTCGATAGCGCCGGATGATAGCGTGTGCCTCGTCCGCCGACCCGCGGAAAGCGTGCATGACATCGCCGATTTGCGCGCCGTTGCGATGGTAAGGGCCCGAGATCGAATCATGATGCGTCACGGTGATCAGCCGCGGTGCCAGGTCGACGAAGGTGAAGACGATGCCCTTCGGCTGCTGCGCGACCGGGCGCATCGCCCATAGCGTCGGGCAGAGGCTGTTCGCCCGGCCAATGGCACGGTCGCGGGCGCTCGTCGGCTTGCCCGGAATGAAATTGAGCACCATCGGTACCAGCGCGCCCATGCCCAGCAGAACGATCGCCGACGTGCCGAGCACTCTCACCACACTATTCTTCGAAGCGGAGGCGCGGGGGGCGAGCAGCCAAGGAATCGCGATGGCCCCGGGAATGGCGAGCAGCTGCGCTGCGGGTGCGGTCCGCGTCTGCCAGAACAGCAGGGCGCCGGCGGTTAGAGCGGTTGTCCCAATGGCGAGCACCGGGCGGAGCCGCGCGCGATCATGCCGATAGGTCCAGGCGAGGAGGGCATAGCCGATCAGCCCGGCGATGGGCAGCGCGAGAAGCAGCGAAGCCGTTTGCCAACCGTGAAGATAGACCGGCCGCGCCTCACGCACATGGCTGAGCCATAGCTGCGCGACCTCGGGCGACACGCCCTCAAGGCGGGAGAGGCAATGCGGCCACATCAGAACGTGAAATCCGGCGATGATCACGCCGGCCGCCGCGGCCAGCGCAAGCCGGATCGTCCAACGCTCGACGCGGCACATCGACAGGCCGAGCAGCAGCGCGCCGCCGAGCAGCGCGTCGGACAACCATACCGGGGAGAGCGCATCGCACACCGCGGCGCGGTTGGCGTAGGATGCAAAGGCCGCAAAGCCGAGTGCGCATCCGCCCGCGAGACTAACGGCGAAGGCGCCGAGGCGAGTGCGCTCTTCCTGGCTATCTACCCAGAAGAGCACCATCGCCACCCCGCCAAGCGCAATGTAGATGATCATCTCCAGGCCGATGCTGAGGGAAATGGCACTCGCGATGCCAAGCACCGCCCCACCACGCGCGCTCCTCGGATCGGCGATCCCGGCCATGCCCACGGCGAGCAACGCTAATTGCCACCCGTGATGATCGATCCGCGTCGGGTTGAACATGCCGAGCGTCGAGCCCGCGAAGAACAGCGCGACGATCGCCAGTGGATAAGCGCTGGTGCCGACCAGCCGACGGGTAATCAGCGCGAGTGCACCGATCAGCGGCAGTAGCGGGAGCAACGGTGCGACGGCGGCGGCGATGCGTTCGGCATCGGGGCCGCCGACGAACGGGCGAAAGAGCAGGATCAGCCCGGCGATCGGCAGGTCGACGATCCGCGACCAGTGAATGTTCGCTCCGAACGGCGGGTTCAACTTGTACTGGCGAAGGTCGAACCAGTCCTGCCCGGCGAGCAAAGCGCGGACCTGGCTCATCCGCATATTGTCGTCCGTGTCGCCGAGCATGAAGCCGAGCACCTGGCGCCAAGCCTGATACAGCGTCACGGCGCATAGGCCGAGCCACGCCGCGAGCACGATCCAGCGCCAGTGCCGCTCGATCAGGTGCAGCCCGCGATCCATCCACCCCTGCAGGCGGCTGTCCATCTCGTCCGTGCCGGTTTGCATCCCGTTCCCCGCCCGCTTAACGGGGCGCCTCTAGCCGCTCGCCAGTGCGCGGCAAAGCAAGTTCGCCAGCGCGAAGGGACGAATGCTCAGCCTTCTCACCGACCGCCTAACCGACGAGCAGCGGCAGACGGGCCTGCAGCTGATCCGGTTCGGCCTGTCCGGTGGTATCGCAACGGCGGTCAGCCTTGTGGTCTACGCCGCCGTCGCGGTATGGCAGCATGGCCCGCCGCAACTCGCCAATTTCGCCGCCTATCTGATCGCTGTCTGCGTCGGTTATGTCCTTCACAGCCGATGGAGCTTTCGCGGCTACGGCCAACGTGACAATGTCGCGCGTACGACCGGCCGTTTCGCTATCGTATCGTTCGTCAGCCTTGGCCTCAACAGCCTGTGGGTATGGCTGATCACCCATGTCCTTGGACTTTCGCCCGCCTGGCCGATGGTGCCGATGCTGTTCGTCACGCCGCTGGCGACCTTCATGCTCAACCGCTTGTGGGTGTTCGCCTGATGGAACGGGCAATCTTCGACCAGATGGCGGCAACCGATCAGACCCACTGGTGGTACACTGCGCGGCGGCGCGTGTTGTCGGCAGTCATCGCGCGCAAAGTGCGGGTGCCGAAGGGCGCACGTATCCTGGAGATCGGTTGCGGCACCGGTCACAATGTGCCGATGCTGCGTCAGTTTGGGGTCGTAGACGCCGTGGAGCTCGACGATGATGCGCGAGCGATCGCCAGCGCCCGCTTGGGAATGGATGTGATAGGGGCGAGTCTCCCTGGCCTCGAAGGCGTGCCGAAGGATCGTTATGATCTTGTCGCGCTGCTCGATGTGATCGAGCATGTCGGACAGGACGTCGCGGGTCTGGCCAGCGCGAGGGATAGGCTGAAGCCCAACGGCCAGTTGCTGATCACCGTGCCGGCGCACCAGTGGATGTGGTCGTCGCATGATCGGCTCAACCATCATTTTCGCCGCTACTCGAAGTCTTCGCTGAGGACGCTCATCGAGAGTGCCGGCTTGCGCGTCGATCACCTCGGTTACTTCAACAGCCTGCTCTTTCCGCTTGCGATCGTCGGGCGTCTAGTGGGCAAGCTGACCGGCAAAGAGGATATGGACAAGGTTCCCGCCGCGCCGGTCAACCGCCTGTTCGACCGGCTGTTCGGGGCCGAAGCCTATCTCGTCGGGCGCGTGCCGATGCCGCCGGGACTGTCCTTGATCGCGATCGCCTCGACGACCTGACCGAGCCGCGGTGCAGGGCGCGCCGTGCCGCCGGTGATCGCCTGAACGATGTAGAGCGGGCGCTGCTTGGCCTGGCTGTAGAGCCGGCCGATATACTCGCCCATCATGCCGAGCACGAACATTTGCACCGCGCCGAGCACGACGACGACCAGCATGAC
>JAIVIZ010000148.1 GCA_020200315.1 Sphingomonadales bacterium
CTGCTGATGGCGCTGACCAATCGGCTCGACTGGCTGTGGATCACCGGCAATCACGACGCCGGCTTCGTAGACCATTGCGGCGGCCGCATCGCCGAGGAGCTTTACGTCCGCGACATCGTCCTTCGTCATGAGGCCGTGGCGAACGATCCCACGCCGGAAATCTCCGGCCATTTTCACCCGAAGTTGCGCCTCCACCGCAAAGGCCGCAACGTCTCGCGCCGCTGCTATGTCGTGAGCGCGACGAAGCTCATCCTGCCGGCCTACGGCGCGCTGACCGGCGGACTGGACGCCCACCATCCGGAGATCCTCAAGAAAGTCGGGCCGGGCGCTGCGGCCCTGGTCCCGGTCACCGATCGGCTGCTGCGCTTCCCGATCGCCGCCTGAGCCCGAGGACTGTTCCCCGGCGAAGGCCCGAGGCCGGACTCTTTTGATTGGGACTGGGCCCCGGCCTTCGCCGGGGAGCGGTTTAGTTCGTCCTCAGCCGCGCCGGCATCAGCCCGCGCAGGATATTGCCGATGAAGAAGCCGCGCTGCAGGTCCTCGACCGTCAGGTCCGCCTCCCGTGCGCGGCCTTCCTCGATCAGCTTGGCGCGCAGGATGCCCGGAATGATTCCCCGCTCCAGCGGCGGCGTCAGCAGTGTGCCGTCACGCTCGACGAAGATGTTCGTGAAACTGCCTTCCGTCAGCCGCCCGTCGGTATCGACGAAGATCGTCTCGAACGTGCCATTGGCCTTGCGTGCGTCGTCGTAGAAGCCCCGATCGGTCGTCTTGAACCGCAACCGGATATCATCCGGCGCGACCGGCATCGGCTGCAACGTGACCGTGGCCGGCCCGTCGGAGGGCCGCTCGAGCCGCTTGACCTGAATCGCCATCGCCCCCGTCGGCGACAATAGCAGCCGGACCATCGCCGGCTCCTTGCGCCGAAAGGTCGCCGCCTGCAGCTCGTTGCGCGCGGCGTGACGATCGAACTTGAAGCCGAAGGTCTGCGCCGCCGTGCGCATGCGGTCGAGATGCCGGTCGAGCTCGTCCATTCCCTGCTCCGCATCGAAGCGCATGGTTTCGATAAGATCGAACGTCGGCGTTGCGGCGGTCACGAAGCTTCCCTTGAGCAGGCACTCGGCCCACTCCTGTTCCATGTCGCTATCGACGACAAGCCCCGCGCCGAGCCCGAGCCGTGCCTTGCCCGGAGCTGCGTTCGTGAGTTCCAGTGTGCGAATGAGGACGTTGAATGAAGCGTCGCCGCCCGGCTCGATCCACCCCATCGAGCCGGTGTAGGCGCCGCGTGCCTCAGGTTCGAGCCGGCGCAACGCCTTGATCGCCGCGACCTTGGGCGCTCCCGTGATCGACCCGCACGGAAAGATCGCCTCCAGCACATCGACCGCATCGAGTTCCGAGCGCAGCCTCGACGTGACCACCGACACCAGCTGGTGGACGGTCGGATAGCTCTCCACCTCGAACAGCGTCGGCGCCTCGACGCTGCCGGTCTCGCTGACCCGGGCGAGGTCGTTGCGCAGAAGATCGACGATCATCAGATTTTCGGCGCGCTGCTTGGGGTCGCACCGCAGCTGCTCGGCCAGTATCCGATCCTTCGCCGGATCGGGATCACGGCGACCCGTGCCCTTCATCGGCCGTGCTTCGAGTGTGCCATCCCGTAACGTGAAGAATTGCTCGGGCGAGAGCGATACTAGGCATCCGCCCAGATGGCGCAACACCCCGCCCCAGCCTGCGCGCGACATCGCCTGCAAGCGGGCAAATAGGGCGAGGCCCGGTCCGCCCACAGCGACATCGCAGCCGAAGGTCAGGTTCGCCTGATAGAAGTCACCGGCGAACAAATGCTCGCGAACCTCCGCAGCGACTTCGAGATAGAACTCGCGCGTAATTCGCGGCACGGGCGATCCGGCGAAAGCAGCCGCTGGATCGGCGAGTGAGCTACCATCGACTGACTCGAAATGATCGAACAACCCGAACCACAGCAGCGGGCCCTTCCCGAGACGGGCGCCCTCGATCAACTCGGGATCTCTCTTCCATGCGCGCCAATTGCCCCGCTTCGCCTGCGGCCGTAAACCCGAACTGGAAATTCGGGGAGGCGAGCATTGAAGACCATCGTGCTAGGTGCGGCGCTGTTGCTCTCCATGCCCGCCCTTGCCGCTCCGCCGCCCATCGACGCTGCGACCGCCAGGCGGATCGACCGCATCTTGAAGGCAACGCCGCTGATCGACGGGCACAACGACCTGCCGTGGGAGCTGCGCGAGAAGTACGACAGCAGCGTCGAGGGTCTCGCCAGCGGCACCGACCGCCGCGCCAAACCGCTGATGACCGACATGGCCCGCCTCCACGCCGGCCGTGTCGGCGCGCAATTCTGGTCGGTCTACATCCCCGCAGAAGTGACCGGCGACGCGGCGATCCGCACCACCATCGAGCAGATCGACCTGACGAAGCGAATGATCGCAGCCTATCCCAACGACCTTGCGCTGGCGCTGACCGCCGACGACATCGTCCGCATCCACCGCAGCCGCCGGGTAGCCTCGCTGATGGGCATTGAGGGCGGTCACCAGATCGGCAATTCCCTGCCGGGGCTCCGCGCACTGTATGCGCTCGGCGCGCGCTACATGACGCTGACCCATTTCAAGAACAACGACTGGGCCGACAGCGCGACCGACGATCCCGCGCACAATGGCCTGACCCCCTTCGGCAAGACGGTAGTGCGCGAGATGAACCGGCTCGGCATGCTCGTCGACCTCTCGCACGTCAGTCCCAAGACGATGCTCGACGCGATCGAGGTCAGCCGCGCGCCGGTGATCTTCTCCCATTCGGATGCGCGGGCGCTGAGCGATCATCCGCGCAATGTGCCCGACGAGGTGCTGCGGCGGCTGCCGGCGAACGGCGGCGTGGTGATGGTCAACTTCTATCCTGGCCACCTGTCCCCCGCCTATCGCGCGTGGTCGGCCGACCGCGCCGCCGAGGACGCACGCCAGAAGGCCCTGCTCGTCGGGCAACCCGAAAAGCGCGAAGCGTCTCTGAAAGCGTGGGATGCGGCGCACTCCGCACCCATTGCCGCCGTCTCGCTCGTCGCCGATCACATCGAGCATGTCGTCCAGATTGCCGGTCACGACCATGTCGGCATTGGGGGCGATCTCGATGGGGTCGAGGCCGCCGTGGAAGGACTCGGCGGTGTCGACGGCTATCCGCTGCTCTTCGCCGAGCTCATCCGGCGCGGCTGGAGCGACGCCAACCTCGCCAAACTCGCTGGCGGCAATCTGTTGCGGGCGCTGCGTGGGGCAGAGGCCACCGCAGCCGCAATGCACGCCGTCCCGCCGGCGATGGACAGGCTGCCGGCTGCCCCTTAGTCGGCCCGGATGAGCGAACCTCCTCTCCGCGCGACGATCGTCCCGGTCACCCCGCTGCAGCAGAACTGCACCCTGCTGTGGTGCACCCGCACGATGCGCGGCGCCTTCGTCGATCCCGGCGGCGACCTGCCGAAGCTCCGCGCGGCGATGGCCCAGGCTGGTGTCACGATCGAGAAGATCCTCCTCACTCACGGCCATATCGACCATTGCGGATCGGCCGGGATCCTTGCCGAGGAACTGGGCGTGCCGATCGAAGGGCCGCATGAAGACGACCGCTTTTGGATCGCGCGGCTGGAGGACAATGGCCGCAACTATGGCGTCACCGGCAAGCCGTTCGAACCCGATCGCTGGCTGGCCGATGGCGATACCGTCACGGTCGGCGAACTCAGCTTCGCCGTTCACCATTGTCCAGGCCACACCCCGGGGCACGTCGTTTTCCACCATCCCGAATCGAAACTGGCGCTCGTCGGCGACGTGCTCTTTCAGGGCAGCGTCGGCCGCACCGACTTTCCGCGGGGCGATCATTCCGACCTGATCGCCTCGATCACGCAAAAACTGTGGCCGATGGGCGGCGACACGAGGTTCGTGCCCGGACACGGCGCGATGTCGACCTTCGCCCGCGAGCGCGCTTCCAATCCCTTCGTCGCCGACGCGGTGCTGGCGTCTTCTTGATTGGCAAGCCGGCGCCGGCCCGCTCCCCCACCCGGCCTCCCATTCCAGGATACCTTGTGGGAGGCCGGGTGGGGGAGCGGGGCGGGCACGTTCTTCGCTACAACTACCCACCGCTTGCGCTCTGTCGGCGTTGCGCTATAGGGCACCCTCGTTCGCGACCATCCGGCCGCCGCCGCGGGTTCTCCCGTCGAGCTGGGCGAGGGTGGTCCATTTTTTATTGATGTGAGCAGGTGCCGCAATGGCCGTCCCCAAGAGAAAAACCTCGCCCTCGCGGCGCAACATGCGGCGCAGCCACCATGCGCTCGACGTGCCCAGCTTTCAGGATTGCCCCAATTGCGGCGAGCTGAAGCGCCCGCACAATTTGTGCAACGCCTGCGGCCATTACAACGGCCGCGAGATCGTCTCGACCGAAGCCTGACGGCGCGAGAGGGGTTCAGGCGATGACTGCCGGCCCGTGCATCGCGATCGACGCCATGGGGGGAGATGTCGGCCCGGCGGCGATCGTCGCCGGGGTCGGACGCGCCCGGCGCAAGGACCGCGCCCTGCGTTTTCACCTGTTCGGCGATGAAGCGCTGATCCGGCCGGAAATCGACCGCCACAAGGGCATCGCCGAGGCGGTCGCCGTCCATCACGCCATCGACGCCATTCAGTCGAGCGAGAAGCCGAGGCAGGCGATCCGCCGCGCCCGCACCACCTCGATGGGCATGGCGATCAATGCGGTCAAGGACGGTCAGGCCGACGCGGCCCTCTCCGCCGGCAACACCGGCGCGCTGATGGCCATCGCCAAGCTCGCGCTGCGCACTATGCCCGGCATCGACCGGCCGGCGCTAGCCGCCCTGCTGCCGACGCTTGGCGATCAGGATCTCGTCATGCTCGACCTCGGGGCCAATACCGAGTGCGATGCCCAGAACCTCGTCCAGTTCGCGGTGATGGGCGCGGCCTATGCCCGCACCGTGCTTGGCGTCGATGCGCCGCGCGTGAAGTTGCTCAACATCGGCACCGAGGAGTTGAAAGGGACCGACGAACTCAAGGAAGCTGCGGCCCTGCTGCGGGAGGCGACGTATCTGCCGTTCCGGTTCAGCGGCTTCACCGAAGGCGACCAGCTATCGCGGGGCGAGGTCGACGTCGTCGTCACCGACGGCTTTTCGGGCAATATCGCGCTGAAGACCGCCGAGGGGACGGCGCGCTTCGTCACCGACCTGTTGCGCCGCGCCTTCACTTCGTCGCTGCGCTCGAAGGCGGGGTTCGCTTTGTCGCGCCCGGCGCTGCACATGCTCAAGGTCCACCTCGACCCCAACAATCACAATGGCGCGGTCTTCCTCGGCCTCAACGGCCTCGTCGTGAAGAGCCACGGGTCGGCCACCCCGAAAGGGGTTGCCAACGCAATCCACGTCGCCGCGCAGATGGTCCGCAACGACATCACGCGAAAGATCGGCGACGACCTCGACGAATTCCGCGCCCACGCCTTCGCCGGTGAGGCGGCGAAGTGACGCTGCGGGCGGTGATCGCCGGGGTCGGGTCCGCCCTGCCCGAACGGCGAGTCGACAATGCCGAGCTCGCCGCCCAGGTCGATACGTCGGACGAATGGATCGTCGAACGCACCGGCATCCGCACCCGCTACATCGCCGGTCCGGGTGAGACCACCGGCACGCTGGCTGCCGATGCCGCCCGCCGCGCGCTCGACCATGCGGGGATAGATGCGGGCGATATCGATCTCATCGTCCTCGCCACCGCGACTCCCGACCAGACCTTCCCGGCGACCGCGACCAAGGTTCAGACGATGCTCGGCATCGTCGACTGCATCTCGTTCGACGTCGCCGCTGTCTGCTCGGGCTTTCTCTATGCGCTGAGCGTCGCGGACTCGATGATTCGTGGCGGCGGCGCGAAGACCGCCCTGGTCATCGGCGCCGAGACGTTCAGCCGCATTCTCGACTGGGAGGATCGCACGACCTGCGTCCTGTTCGGCGACGGCGCCGGCGCGGTGGTCCTTCAGGCTGCCGAAAACGGCCAATCCGGTATTCTCGCCACCCGCCTTCATGCCGATGGCCGCCACCAGGACCTGCTCTACGTCGACGGCGGTCCCTCGACCACCGGGACGGTCGGCAAGCTTCGCATGAAGGGCCGCGAGGTGTTCCGCCACGCGGTCGTCAACCTGGCCGCGGTGCTCAACGAAGTGCTGGATGCCGCGGGCGTGACGGCGGACGAGGTCGACTGGATCGTGCCGCACCAGGCCAATGCGCGCATCCTCGACGCCACGGCGAAGAAACTCGGCCTTTCGCCGGGCAAAATCGTCGTTACGGTCGACCGTCACGCCAACACCTCCGCCGCCTCCGTGCCGCTGGCTCTGGACGTCGCCATCAAGGATGGGCGAATCAAGCGCGGCGACCTTGTCGTGCTGGAGGCGATGGGCGGCGGCTTTACTTGGGGTGCCGCAGCGCTTCGCTATTGATATGGAAGGCCGAATCGGTCAATTGTCGATTTGCCGACGCACCGGGACTCGGCTATCAAAGGCGATCTGAGGCATTCGCGGGGGGCGAACGCCGGCAATGGGGGGCGGAGGATATTTATGGCTGATGCAGGCGTTGCACGGGCGCAGGATGGCGGACTCCATTCGGGGACGCTGACTCGGGCCGATCTGGCCGATGTCGTCCACCGGCAACTCGGCCTGTCGCGGGCCGAAGCGGCGAGTCTAGTCGAGCGCATGCTCTATCATATGTGCCACGCTCTTTCGGAGGGCGAGAACGTCAAGATTTCCGGGTTTGGGAGCTTCATCCTGCGCGACAAGGGCGAGCGGGTCGGCCGCAATCCCAAGACCGGGGTCGAGGTGCCGATCGCACCCCGCCGCGTGATGACCTTCCGCGCCAGCCAGATGATGCGCGAAAAGATCGTCGGCTAGGCTTCCCATGGCGGCCGGCGACAAGGCTCCGGACGCCTTCCGCACGATCGGCGAGCTCTCGGCCGACCTCGGCGTGCCGCAGCATATCCTGCGCTACTGGGAAACCA
>JAIVIZ010000149.1 GCA_020200315.1 Sphingomonadales bacterium
CCTCGTCGAGCTGCGCTTTAGCGGCGCCACGAGCGTTGTTCGACATCCGCTCGAACAACGTACCGCTGTCCTTGCGCGCGCCGTCATCGGTTGCAGTCTCGTCCGCGGGCGGCGCAATCGGCGCGGTGCCGACCGGACTGGTCAGAATATCGTCGCTGTCGAGCAGCAATTCGTCGCTCGCCTCCTCGGTCAGTTCGAGCGGTGCTTCGTCGGCGACCGGCGCGGGAGCAGCGGCGCGAGGCGCGGGCGGCGGAGCGGGAGCAGCCGCGGGAGTGGCGCGCGCTGTCGGGAAGGTGAACACCTTACCCGGTTGCGGCGCCGTCGCGGCGTCGGCCTCTATTCCGGTCGCCACGACCGAAACGCGGATCTTGCCGTCGAGGTCGTTGTTGAACGCCGAGCCCCAGATGATATTTGCGTCGGGATCGACCAGCTCCTTGATGTGGCTCGCCGCCTCGTCGACCTCCATCAGGCGCATGTCTTCGCCGCCGGTGATCGAGATGATCACGCCCTTGGCGCCCTTCATGCTGACGCCGTCGAGCAGCGGGTTCGAGATCGCCTTCTCGGCCGCTTCGATGGCGCGGTTGTCGCCGCCGGCCTCGCCGGTGCCCATCATCGCCTTGCCCATCTCGCCCATCACGGAGCGGACATCGGCGAAATCGAGGTTGATGAGGCCCGGCATGACCATCAGGTCGGTGATGCCGCGCACGCCCTGCTGCAGCACTTCATCGGCCATTTCGAAGGCCTGCTTGAACGTCGTGTCGGCGTTGGCGAGACGGAACAGATTTTGGTTGGGAATGACAATCAGCGTGTCGACGTGCTTCTGCAGCTCTTCGATGCCAGAGTCGGCTGCGCGACCGCGGCGCGAGCCTTCGAACGCGAACGGCTTGGTGACGACGCCGACAGTGAGGATGCCGCGGTCGCGCGCCGCCTTGGCGATCACCGGAGCAGCGCCGGTGCCGGTCCCGCCGCCCATGCCGGCGGCGATGAAGCACATGTGCGCGCCGTCGAGCGAGCGTTCGAGCTCGTCCAGCGTCTCCTCAGCGGCGGCGCGACCGATCTCGGGACGAGAGCCGGCGCCGAGGCCCTGCGTGATCTTGGGACCAAGCTGAATGCGGCGATCGGCGAGGCTGTTGTTGAGCGCCTGCGCATCGGTGTTGCAGACGAGAAAATCGACCCCCTGCACGTCCTGGCGGATCATGTTGGCGATGGCGTTGCCGCCCGCGCCGCCGACGCCGATGACGGTGATCCGGGGCCTAAGCTCGTCGACTTCCGGCCGGATGAAATCGATGCTCATGGAAAGCTCCCCCAAATTTGGCAACGCGCTGAACTGTCGGACCGAATCTTGCACCAAGCGGTCAAGCGACCCAAGCGAAAAATGGGCTGGAACGCAAAAAAGGTGACCAACCGATTCATTATGGCACATCAGTGAGTCCCGCTTACATCAATAGCCCTGTTTTAGCGCACTGATGAGCTTGCCCATGAAGCCGCTGGAGGGTTTCTTCTCGCGCACTGTGCCCACGAGATCGCGGATATCGCCGGTGCCGCTCGCCGCCAGATTGGCAAGACCGACGAGGGTCGCGAAGGCTGGGCCGCTGTGGGCTTCGGGCAGGCCGGGGAGAGCGCGCGGCCGGCCGACGCGCACGGCGCGGCCGAGCACGCCCTGCATATAATCGGCGATATTCTTGAGTTCGGCTCCGCCCCCGGTGAGCACGACCTGACGGCCGACCGGACCGGTAAAGCCGAGCAGCTTCAGCGCCGCCTCGATCTCGCTGGTCAGCGTCTCGATGCGAGCGCGGATCACGGTCATCAGTTGAGCCCGCGTCAGGCGAGTCGGCTCCGCCCCGTCCTCGGCGCCGATAGGGTTGGCGTCGATCATCTCGTGGTTGTCGCGCGGGCTGGTCATCGCCGAGCCGTAGAAGGTCTTCAGCCGCTCGGCGTCGCGGCGCTGAATGCCGAAGGCGCAAGCGATGTCATCGGTAATGTCCCTTGCGCCAAGCTCGATCGAGCGCAGCCCGACCAGCATTCCGCCCGCGTGGAGGGAAACATTGGTCACTTCGGCACCGAGTTCGACCAGGGCAACGCCGATGTCGCGCTCCTCTTCGGTCAGACAGGCGATCGCCGCCGCGATCGGTGAAGCCACGATCGCATTGACGCCCAGATGCGCCGAACGGATGACGAAATCGATGTTCTTCAGCGGCGCGGAATCTGCCGCGACGACGTGGATATCGACCCCAAGCTTGTCGGCGAACAGGCCGATCGGTTGCTTGACGCCCTGGTTGCGGTCGATGGTGAACAGCGCCGGGTGGGCGTGAAGCACGACTTGGCCCGTGCGGTTGATCGCGTTGCGGCCGGCGAGGAGCAGCTGATTGATGTCGGATTGCTCGACTTGGTGACCCCCGAGTTCGACCTCGACGTTGGCAAGGTCGCTGACCAGCCCCCCGGCGCCGTAGCTCGCCCAGACGTCGTCGACGGTGACGCCCGACATGCGTTCCGCAAGTTCGACGGCCTCGCGCACGGCGACTTCGCTCGCTTCCATGTCGGTGATGTAGCCGCGCTTGACGCCCCGACTCTCGCGCTGGCCGGTGCCAAGCACGCGCGGCCGTCCATCGTCGCCATGCGCGACGATCATCGCGCTCACCTTGGATGAGCCGATATCGAGCGCGGTGAAGAAGGTCTGGTCGTCGGTCGCCGCCATGTCAGTCCTTGACCGAGCCGTTCGGCACGGCGGCGGTGTTAGCGTCGGCAGGGGCTATTGCCTCGCCTGGCGCGCGCGGCAGGCGAACCGTCATCTTGCCCGGAAGTCGCAGGTCGAACCGCTTGATCCCGCGGCCGAGCAGGCCGGCGGACTTGTCCAGCCTGGCGAATTTACCCAGCGCATCCGCCGCGGTCGTTTCGCCTTCGGGCAGGACGACGGTTTCGCCCGACTGAAAGGCGAGGTCCCAGCGGCGCTGGCCGACCCAGGTCGCGGCGGCGAGTTGGGGCTTCAGCGTCGGAACATCGGCGAGCAACCGGTCGAGGGAAGCCGCCTGGCCATTGGCGCCCGGACCGATTAGCAGGGGCAGGTCGGGCATTTCGGAAATCGGCACCCGGTCGAGAACTACTCCTTCGCGATCGATCAGCGAGAGCTGCTCACGGTTCTGCCACAGCGCGGCCGGCTTGCGCTCGACGATGTCGATGACCAGTCCATCGGGCAGGCGGCGCGAAACGCGGGCGTCCTTGATCCAGCCGAATTGGAGCAATTTGTCGCGAATGGCGGCGACATCGACCAGCGCTTCGGCGGGCTTGCCACCTGCGCTTCCGGCCTCGGCGGCACGATGAAGCTCCGCGGTGACGACCCCGTCCACCATCGATCGCTTCATCCGGTTGAGGCCGACAATCTGGTAACCATCGACCGCGAACCCGGCGCGGCCGAGGGCATCGCCAAGCGCGTTTCCAGCCTTTGCCGGCAGATCCAGTGCGACGATCGCCGCCGCGGCAATGGCGAGAACGAACAGGATGAATATCGTGCGTGCGAGCCAATTGGCCTGCGCTTGATTGACCGGCAGACGGTCGACCACCCGGCGAGGCACGGCCACTTTGGTTCGCTTGGCCCCGCGCGATGCCGGCGCTCGGCGCGCCTGAGCGTTCATCGAACCGCTTCCTCGATCAGCCGCTCGACCAGCTCGCCATAGGAGATGCCGCGCTGCCGGGCCTGTTCAGGGACGAGACTGAGCGGAGTCATGCCGGGCTGAGTATTGACCTCGAGCAGGAAAATGCCGCCTCCCCCACGCTCGTCGTCCCAGCGGAAATCCGACCGAGACGCCCCCTTGCAACCGAGCAGGCGATGCGCATCGGCAGCCATCGTCATCATCGCATCGGCGATATCGGCGGGAATGTGGGCGGGGCAAACATGCTCGGTCACCCCGTCCGTATATTTCGCCTCGAAATCATAGAAACCATTGTGCGGCTTCAATTCGGTAACGCACAGCGGCTCGTCGCCGAGCACCGCGACCGTCAGTTCCTTGCCGCGCACGAACGGTTCTGCAAGCAAGCGATCGAAATGCCGCCAAGGCCCAGGCGTCTCCCGCCCGATCGGATTGCCGATGTTGCCACCCTCGGTCACAATCGCGACCCCGACCGACGAGCCTTCGTTGATCGGTTTCAACACATAAGGCCGGGCAATCGGGTCGGCGGCATAGAGGCTCTCGCTGTCAACCATCGTCCCTGCTGGCATGCGGATGCCATGCGGCACGAGCACCGCCTTGGTCAGTTCCTTGTCGATGGCGATGGCCGAGGTCGTGCAGCCCGAATGGGTGTAGCGGATGCCCATCAGGTCCATTAGCCCCTGCACCGTGCCGTCCTCGCCGGGCGTGCCGTGCAGGGCATTGAAGACGACGTCGGGCTGGAGCTCGGCCAGGCGGGACGCGACGTCGCGCTCCATGTCTAGCTCGGTAACGCGCGTGAAGCCGCGCTCGCGCAGAGCGTCGGCAACCCCCTTGCCGCTCATCAGCGACACCGGCCGTTCGGCCGACCAGCCGCCCATCAGCACGACGACCTGAAGATTCCTGTCGACGCTCATTCCACTCCGACCCGCTGAATTTCCCATTCGAGCGCGACCCCGCTGTGCGCGAGAACACGGCTGCGGACCTCCTCCCCCAGTCGCTCGATGTCCGCCGCGCTCGCGTTACCGAGATTGAGCAGGAAGTTGCAATGCTTCTCCGATACTTGCGCGCCGCCGATCGTCAGGCGGCGACATCCCGCGGCGTCGATTAGCTGCCAGGCCTTGGTTCCGGGCGGATTCTTGAAAGTCGATCCGCCGGTGCGGCTGCGCAGCGGCTGGGAGGCTTCGCGCGCGGCGGCGATTCGATCCATCTCGGCCTGGATACCGGTGCGCTCGGCAGCGTGGCCGCGGAAGGTGGCGCCAACGACGATCGCCTGATCCGGCAATCCGCTGTGGCGATAGCTATAGCCAAGGTCGCCCACGGCCAGCGTGCAACGCTCGCCCGAGCGGAGCACAACCTCGCACTCGACCAGCACTTCGGCGGTCTCCCGCCCATAGGCGCCGCCGTTCATGCGCACGAAACCGCCAACAGTGCCCGGAATGGAGCGCAGGAACTCGAGGCCGCCGATGCCAGCATCGCGCGCCGTGGAGGACACG
>JAIVIZ010000150.1:0-1423 GCA_020200315.1 Sphingomonadales bacterium
TTCCCGGGCTTGACCCGGGACCCGCCTGTTCCTTCCTACGCTCGAGCAAGGCAGGCCCATGAACGGGACCCTTTTGATGCAGTCCGGGAGACTGCACCGCCCCTTCATCAAGCTCGGGGTGACGGACTTTGATCGCTGAAGCGGGCCTTGCCGCGCTGTGGTGTGCCGCCGCGCTCGCTCTGTTGCAGCTACTGCTCGGCGTGGTGTGGTTCCGGCAGGGCGTTGCCGGTGCGCCGGCCGCCCGCGCCCTCGCCGTCGCGCAGGGCTTGCTGACGCTGGCTGCCTTCGTCGCCCTGCTCACCGTCTTCGCCCGCACCGACCTGTCGGTCGCGCTGGTCGCGGAGAACAGCCACACCGCCAAGCCGATGCTGTACAAAATCGCCGGCGCCTGGGGAAACCACGAAGGCTCGATGCTGCTGTGGGTGACGGTGCTCGGTCTGTCGGGCGCCGCGTTCGCGCTCATCGAGCGTCGGCTCGACGAACCGATGATGGTCGCGATCCTCTCGGCGCAGGCGACGATCGCGCTCGGCTTCTTTGCCTTCCTGCTTGTGGCGTCGAATCCGTTTGCCCGCCTCGACCCCGCACCGCTTGAAGGGCAGGGGCTCAACCCGCTGCTGCAGGATCCCGGCCTCGCCTTCCATCCGCCGACGCTCTACCTCGGCTATGTCGGTCTGTCGGTCGCCTTCAGTCTCGCCGTTGCGGCGCTGCTGACGCGCCAGGTCGGCCCGCTGCTCGCCCGCGCGATGCGGCCGTGGGTGCTCGCGGCATGGATATTCCTGACGCTTGGCATCACCGCAGGCAGTTACTGGGCCTATTATGAGCTGGGTTGGGGCGGCTGGTGGTTCTGGGATCCGGTCGAGAACGCCTCGCTGATGCCGTGGCTCGCCGCCACCGCCCTGCTTCACTCGCTCAATGTCCTCGCCGCGCGCGGCGGGCTTCGCGCGTGGACGATGATGCTCGCGGTCGTGGCATTTTCGATGTCGATGATTGGCACCTTTCTGGTCCGTTCCGGTATCCTCACCTCGGTTCATGCCTTCGCGGTCGATCCGGAGCGCGGCGCCTTCATCCTCGCCCTGCTCGCGCTGTATATCGGCGGGGCGCTGGCCGTGTTCGGCGCGCGCATCGCAACCGTGCGCGAAGGAGCACCCTTCGCGCTGTGGAGCAGGGAGGGCGGCCTCGTCGCCAACAATCTGCTGCTCTCGGTAATCCTCGGCATCGTGCTGATCGGGACGCTTTACCCGCTGCTCGCCGAGGCCGCGACCGGCGAGAAACTATCGGTCGGGCCACCCTATTTCAACGCCACCGCCGGACCGCTTGCATTGCTGCTCGTCGCATTGCTGTTGTTCGCGCCGCTGCTTCGCTGGCGTCGTGACGCCCGGCCAAAACTTGCGAGAATTCTTCCGGGGGCCGTCGCCGCCTTGGT
>JAIVIZ010000150.1:1439-11106 GCA_020200315.1 Sphingomonadales bacterium
CCGCTCGCCACCTGGGGCATGGCCATCGCTCATTTCGGCGTCGCGACGACACTCGCCGGCATGGCGATCGACAGCGCTTTCACCGTTGAAAAGCTTGCTGCGGCGCGGGAGGGCGAGACCCTCGCCGTCGGCCCGTGGGCGGTGACGTTCGCTAGCCTCCAGCCGGTCGTCGGCCCCAACTGGACCGCGCTCGAAGCCCGTCTCGATGCCTCGCGCGGCAACACCCGCCTCCACCTTGCACCCCAGGCGCGCACCTTTTCCGATCCACCCACGGAAACCAGCGAAACGGCGATTGCCACACTCTGGAACGGGCAGCTCTACACCGTGCTCGGCAAATCGAATGGCGACGGCCGCTGGCAGCTCCGCCTGTGGTGGAAGCCCTTCGTGACGCTGATCTGGCTCGGCGGAGCGCTGATCGCGCTCGGCGGCACCCTCGCGCTTGTCGGACGCCTGTGGCGCGACTGGCGGCGGAGGGCAGGGGCATGAAGCGCTTTGGCCCGCTCGCGGTCTTCATCGCCCTCGTCCTCGCGCTGAGCTGGCGGCTCGCCCACCCGTCGGGCACGGCGGTCTATTCGCAGCTCGTCGATCGACCGGTGCCGGCGCTGACCTTGCCGGACGCGGCGCCCGGCCAACCGCCCATTACGGCGGCCGCCTTCGCGACGGGCAAGCCACAGTTGGTCAATTTGTTCGGCAGCTGGTGCGTACCCTGCATCGCCGAGGCGCCGCAGCTCAAACATCTCCAGAGCGAAGGCGTGCGGATCATCGGCATCGCCGTCCGCGACCGCCCGGAAGCGGTCGCCGCCTTCCTTGGCGAGAACGGCAATCCCTACGCGTCGATCGGTCTCGATCGCGGCAGCGATGCACAGGTCGCGCTCGGCTCCTCCGGGGTGCCGGAAACCTTCGTCGTCGACGGACGCGGCGTCATCCGCCGGCAGTTCATCGGCGGCATCGACGAAGGCGCTTTGCCGGAGGTTCGTCGCGCGTTGGCCGAGGCGGCTCGATGAAGCATTTCCTGCTGGTTCTCGCATTGATCGCCGCGCCGGCGCTCGCGGATACCGACCTGCCGCAGTCGCGCTGGGCCAATGAGCAGCTTCCCGACGCCCATCAGGAGGCGGCGGCGCAGGCGCTGATGGGGACCCTGCGCTGTCTCGTCTGCCAAGGTCAATCGATCGCCGACAGCGACGCCGATCTCGCCGGTTCGATGCGCGCGATGGTCCGCACACGCATCGCCGCCGGCCAGAAGCCGGACGCGATCCGCGCCTGGCTCGTGTCGCGTTACGGCAACTGGGTCAGCTTCGTACCGCCGGTCGAGCCGCTGACCTGGCCGCTGTGGGCCGCGCCGCTCGCGCTGCTTCTGGCCGGCCTGTGGCTCGCCCGACATCGCTTCCGGCGGCGCGGATGAGCGGTTTCGTCATCCTGCTGGCGCTGATTGCCCTCACGCTTGGTCTTCTCTGGCTGCTGAAGCTGCGCGGGCCGATGCTGACTCTTGCCGCCGCCGCACTGGCGTTCGGTGGCGCCGGCTATGTGCTTCAGGGCAGCCCCGGCCTAATTGGATCGCCGCGCAGCCGGGCCGACGAGCCGCCGCCTTTGCCGCTGGCCAACGCCCGACACGTCTTTTTCGGCACCTTTACGCCTGCCGAGCGATGGCTGATCCTGTCCGACAGCTATGCCCGCACCGGCGATACGATGAGCGCGGCACAACTCGTCCAGTCGGCGATCCGTGCTCATCCCGACGATGCGGAGCTCTGGGTCGGCCTGGGCAACGCGCTGGTCGATCACGCTCGCGCGCTGACCCCGGCGGCGCGCGTCGCCTACTACCACGCCATCGAACTCGCCCCGCAAAGTGCCGCACCCCGATTCTTTCTCGGCTTGGCCCTGATGCGCTCGGGCGACCGACCTGGGGCGCTCGCCGAATGGCAGGCGATTATCGCCCACGCTCCGCCGAGCGCCGGTTGGCGGCCGATGGTCGAGGAGGGGGTAACCCTGCTGCAATCACGCGAGCGTTAGCATCGCACCGTTCGTGTCAAGCAAGGTCAAGACACTAGGCGAGCGCCCCTCGATTTCGCTGGGACGAACGGACGAGGAGGCTCACTCGCCGCGTCCCGTCTTGTCCTGCAGCGCGTCGATCGCTTTCGATGCTTCCGCCTTGGTCAACTCGAGCTCGAACTTGGTTCCCGCTTCTTCGCTCAACGTCTGCAGATAGGACGCTTGCGCGCCGGTCATCGGCTCCTCGCCAGTGGTCCAGTGGTCCGGATCCTTGACCGCATTTCCGGTGGGGTGCGCCTTTGGATCATTCGCAAGATCGGTGCTCATTGCCGGGCCTTCTCAACTGTTTGCATGACCCGACAACGAATGATGTTCCCTTCTTGTTCCCCGTCACGCCGCAGCCTCGAACGGTAGCCCAAGCGCTTCGGCAACCGCCTCGTGACGGATCTTCCCGCCCGACACGTTGAGCCCATTCGCGAGGTGCGGATCCTCCGCCATCGCCTTTTCGGCGCCGAGGTTGGCCAGCTTCAACGCGAACGGAAGGGTCGCATTGTTGAGCGCGAAGGCCGATGTCCGCGCCACCGCACCGGGCATGTTCGCCACGCAATAATGAATGACTCCGTCGATCGTATAGACCGGGTCGGCATGGGTCGTGGCGTGGCTGGTCTCGAAACAGCCACCCTGATCGATCGCGATGTCGACCAGCACGCTGCCGCGTTTCATCGTCTTGAGCATCTCGCGCGTGACCAGCTTCGGCGCAGCCGCCCCGGGCACCAGCACCGCGCCGATGACCAGCTCAGCTTCCTGGATCGCCGCCGCGATCGCCGCCTTGGATGCAAAGGCCGTCTTGATCGTCGATCCGAAATACATGTCGAGCTCGGCCAGCCGGTCGTTGTTGATGTCGTAGATCGTCACGTCGGCGCGCTGGCCGGTGGCGATCTGCGCGGCATTGATGCCGGCGACTCCGCCGCCGAGGATCGCGACCTTGGCCGGCGCAACGCCAGGCACGCCGCCGAGCAGCACGCCGCGGCCGCCCTGTTCCTTTTCGAGGTAGTGCGCGCCGACCTGGATCGACATGCGGCCGGCTACCTCGCTCATCGGCTTGAGCAGCGGCAGCGCGCCCGATCGCGAGGTCACCGTCTCATAGGCGATGCACGTCGCGCCGGACGCCATCAGCCCTTCGGCCTGCGGCTTGTCGGCGGCGAGGTGGAGGTAGGTGAACAATAGGTGCCGCGGCTTCAGCAGCGCGATTTCCTGCGGCTGCGGCTCCTTGACCTTGACGATCATGTCGGCCGTGTCGAACACCGCGGCGGCGTCGGAAAGGATCGTCGCGCCGACTTTGGTGTAGGCGGCGTCGGCGAAGTCGATGCCCATGCCGGCCTTGGTCTCGACCACCACTTCGTGTCCGGCGGCGACCAGCTCGGCGACCGACGCTGGGGTCAGCCCGACGCGATATTCGTGATTCTTGATTTCCTTCGGCACACCGATGCGCATCGTTCGTTCGCTCCTGAATGTTGATCGGCCCATGCAACGATCGGTCACGATCATGATCGGCGCGCGCTATAGACTGGCATTCGCGCTTTGTCCCACCTCATTGCCGGGGCGCAACGGTGGTGCTAGGGCGCGCGCCCGATGAACATCTCCGCAACCGGCGCGGCCGTTGCCGAGGCCCCCGAAGACATTGCACACGGCCATGCCCAAGGTTCGCTGATGAAGCTTGCCGTCGGCGCGGTCGGCATCGTCTTCGGCGACATCGGCACCTCGCCCATCTACGCCTTCCGCGAGACCTTCGCCGGGCACCACAAGCTCGTCCCCGACTCCGTCCACGTCTATGGCGTGTTGAGCCTGATCTTCTGGTCGATGATGATCATCGTGACGTTGAAATACGTCTCGATCATCATGAAGGCCGACAACAAGGGAGAGGGCGGCAGCCTGGCGCTGCTCGCATTGATCAACCGCTCGACGACCGACACCAAGCGATGGGCGAAGGGCATTGTTCTGCTCGGCGTATTCGCCACGGCCCTGTTCTACGGGGACAGCATGATCACACCGGCCATTTCGGTTCTATCGGCGGTCGAAGGGCTGACCACGGTAGAGGGGAGCCTGGAGCCGTTCGTGATTCCGATCGCGGTCGCCATCCTCATCGGCCTGTTTCTGATCCAGGCGCGCGGAACGGCCAAGGTCGGTGCGATCTTCGGACCGGTGATGATCATCTATTTCATCACCATCGCCGCGCTCGGCTGCATGCACATCGTCGATCACCCCTCGGTGCTGTGGCACACGTTCAACCCGCTCAATGCGGTCCATTTCTATACCGTCGACCCGCTGCGAGCCTTCATCGCCATGGGCTCGGTCGTGCTGGCGGTGACCGGGGCGGAGGCGCTCTACGCCGACATGGGCCACTTCGGCCGCAACCCGATCCGCGTGTCGTGGCTGTTCTTCGTGCTGCCGGCGCTGCTGCTCAACTATATGGGGCAGGGGGCCATGCTGCTGTCGCTGCCCCCAGGCGCCGCGCTCGAAACGGTCAAGAATCCGTTCTTCTTCCTTGCGCCCGACATGCTGCGCCTGCCGCTTGTCCTCCTCGCCACGGCAGCGACCATCATCGCCAGCCAGGCGGTCATCTCCGGCGCCTTCTCGGTCACCCAGCAGGCGATCCAGCTCGGCTTCATCCCGCGTCTCAAGATTACCCACACCAGCGAGACCGCGGCGGGGCAGATCTACATCCCGGCGATCAACTGGGCGCTGATGACGATGGTCCTCGTCCTCGTGCTCAATTTCCGGACCTCTTCGAATCTCGCCGCCGCTTATGGTATCGCCGTCACCGGCGCGATGTTCATCGATAGCCTGCTCATCGCGGTGGTCCTGTTCACCCTGTGGAAGTGGAACAGGCTGATCGCCTCGGCCCTGCTCGCGCTGTTCCTCATCACCGACACGACCTATTTCGCGGCGAACCTGCTCAAGGTTCCGGTCGGCGGCTGGTTCCCGCTGCTGGTCGGCTTCATTGCCTTCACCATGCTCACGACCTGGGCGCGCGGGCGCAAGCTGATGATCCACCGCATGAACGAGGAGTCGATCCCGGTCGACGTGTTCATCAAGTCGGCGACGAGCAGCGCCGCGCGAGTGCACGGGACGGCGGGGTCTTCCTGCTGACCGTGCGGATCGAAGACGTGCCTTATGTCATGCCGGTCAAGCGGGTCCACACCGACGACCTCAGCAAGGGGTTTTACCGGGTCGTGCTGCGCTACGGCTTCATGGAAGACATCGACGTTCCGGCCGCGCTGTCGGCGATGAAGGATTGCGGTCCGCGCTACAAGATGATGGACACCAGCTTCTTCCTCGCCCGCCAGACGCTGATCGCGTCCGATCGGCCGGGGATGGCGATCTGGCGCGAGAAATTGTTCGCGTGGATGCTGCGCAACGCCGAAAGCGCGATGGAGTTCTTCAAACTCCCAGCGAACCGCGTCGTCGAGCTCGGCAGCCAGGTCGAGATTTAGGCAACTTGCCGCGCTGTGCGGCATTGGGCACGGATGGAACACATCGCCACCTGGGTCGCGCCGATCGCCACGACCATCGCCGCGCTGATGACGGCGTCCAACCTCGGCACCCGCATCACCGGCTGGGGCTTCGCCGTGTTCACCGTCGGCTCACTCGCCTGGATGGCGCTCGGTCTCGCCACGCATCAGCCCAACCTCGTCTGGCAGAATATCATCCTGACGGTGTTGAACCTGTTCGGCATCTGGCGCTGGCTCGGCCGCAAGGCGAAGCTTGAGGAAGGCGCCGAGCGCGCCGCCGAGGCCAGCGAGGATACGCCGGGCGAGGCGCTCTTCCCGGTCTCCCTTCTGACCAGCGCCCGCCTGTCCGCCGCCAGCGGTGCCGATCTCGGCGCCTGCATCGATGCGATGGCCGGTTGCGGCAGCGGCCGCTTCTCATATCTCGTCGTGTCGAGCGGCGGGGTTGGGGGTGTCGGCGAAACCGTCCGGCGGTTGCCGTGGAAAGAGGTTCAAGTCGAGGACGAGAAGGTCCGCACCTCGCTCGATGAGCAGCGCTTCGAGCGGCTGAAGCCCGTCGCGAAAGACGATTGGCGTTGACCGCGCCGCTGATCGCCACTGCCGATTTCGCTCCTGCCGACGTCGCCTTCTTCGATGCCGAGCGGCGTGCCCATTTCCCGCCCGAGCGCAACATCCTCCCCGCGCACCTCACCCTGTTCTACGCGCTGCCGCCCTCGGTCGAGCCCGAGCTGCGGCGGCGGCTGGCGCAGGCGGTCGATCGTCCCGCCCCTTGCGCCATGCTCGCAGGCTTGCGCAGCCTCGGCAGCGGCGTGGCCTATGTCATCGCATCGGACGAACTCGACGATCTGCGCGCCGACCTCGCCGATGCGTTCGCCGGCTGCCTCACCGCGCAGGATGCGCAGGGCTGGCGCGCTCACGTCACCATTCAAAACAAGGTCGAACCGCGCGTCGCGCGCGAGCTGCTGACGGACAAAGAGCGCGGCTTTCGTCCGCGCCCGCTGCACCTCGCCGGCCTCGGTCTCCACCGCTACCGTGGAGGCCCGTGGGAGCCGGTCCAGCGCTGGCGCTTCCGCGGCGGCTAGCTCAACTCGCCGATGCCCTCGCAGGTGAGGTCGAACGCGGCCATCCCGCTCTCGAGCACCGAGGCGAGCATCGGCATGTCCATCATTTCGCCGACGGCGCCCGCGCCCTCGTCGCCCGCCGCCTCGAACGCCTCGTCCCAGTCGGCCGCCTCATAGGTGCCCTGGCCGACCCAGCAGAAGGCCAGCACCTCCGCAAGCTGGTCTTCGCCCAGATCCTCGAACGCCGTCTTCAGTTCCACCTCGACGCTATCGTTGATTGAGTCGTCGAGTACCGACAGCCGTTCGCCACTGTCCTCGTCGTCGACATTCTCCGCCGCCTCGCCGCCGTCGTAATCGGTCGGCACCTGCGCTTCATATTCGCGGGCGCGCAGGATGATCCGGCACAGGGTCTCGAGCGGCGTCAGCGGGTCCATTCTTGTCTCCAGTTTGGGCGTTGAACGACACGGCTCGCCGCCCGGTTCCGCTGCAATCGCAAGGGGTCGGCCGCGTTGACCGCGGTCGGGCGCCGACCTATAGGCACGCCGCGCCCGCGGTTCGCCGCGAGGCCGATGGGGCGGAGTAGCTCAGCTGGTTAGAGCAGCGGAATCATAATCCGCGTGTCGGGGGTTCAAGTCCCTCCTCCGCTACCATTTCGGAAGAAAAAAAGCCTTTATTCTCAACGGCTTAGCCGAGTATCCGCTACCATCTCGATGAACAGCTTCGACGAACCACCGGACTGGTGTAGCTATTCGAGCATGCTTCGAGGGGCTCAAGAATGATCAAGACCGTGAAACTGAACTTCACGGAAACCGGGCGGCTCGACCTGCCGATGAACGGCATCACCGTGTTCGTGGGGCCGAACAACTCCGGCAAAAGCCTGGTCCTGCGCGAGATCGAGCAAGTCTTTGAGGTTCACCCGTTTCCTGCTGGGCTGCATATCGTGACCGATTACGATGTCGAATGGCCCTCATTGGCCGACGTCCAAGCCGCGCTGAGCAAAATCAAAAAGACCCAACCTAGGACCACACCCATCGGGCAAGTCGTGCTCAGCCGAGTTCATCCCAGCCACGGGCGCCAGGCAACGGGTCACGACGAGGGGTCGTTGCTGGGGATCGTCCAAGCACAAGCCGACAAGAACTGGATCACGACGCAATATTTCAAGTTCGGCGTGCTGCGGCTCGACGGACGTTCGAGGTTCAACCTGACCAACGATCAGACGGCAGGCGATCTGACGGCCGATGCGGGCAACGTGCTGTCGCACCTGTTCAAGGATGATGACGCACGCCGAAAGGTTAGGGAGTTCGTGTTCGATGCGTTCGGCACGTATTTCGTCGTGGACCCTACAAATCTCGGTCAGCTTAGAATTAAGCTGTCAGACGAGAAGCCTGCGAAAGATGAGCAGTCGCTAAACGCCAAGGCGCGAGCATATTACTCGCGGGCCACTTACATCAAAGAAGCTAGCGACGGCGTTCAGGCGTTCACCGGCATCGTCACTGCTGTTCTTTCCGGCGAATATCACACCCTGCTCATCGACGAACCAGAAGCCTTCCTTCATCCGCCGCTCGCGAGGAAGCTTGGCAAGAACCTCGCGTCACTTGCATCTGAAGGAGGGGGGGCGCTCGTGGCCTCGACGCACAGCGCCGACTTCTTGATGGGCTGCGTGCAGGCCTCGAAGACGGTTCGAGTTGTCCGCTTAGAATATAGCAAGGGCAAGTCGAGAGCACGAGCAATCGACCCGACTGACCTGACGGATCTTCTGACCCGACCGTTGATGCGGAGCGCTAACGTCATATCCGGCCTGTTTCACGACGGAGTCGTGGTGCTGGAGTCCGACAATGACCGGGCGTTCTACTCGGAGATCTATCATCGGATCGCTCAAACGAGGTCAAACTATCCGGCCATCTTGTTCATCAATGCTCAGAACAAGCAGACCATTCGCGACATCATCGGTCCTTTGCGCCGCTTCGGCGTGCCGGCAGCTGCCATTCCCGACATCGATATCGTTAAGGATGGCGGCAAGACTTGGACCGATTGGTTGAAGGCGTCGCAGGTGCCGGAGGCTTTGCACCTCGGATACGGTCAGACCCGGTCTGCGATCGACATGGCGCTTCGCGCAACTGGT
This sequence comes from Sphingomonadales bacterium, assembly GCA_020200315.1. Taxonomy (GTDB): domain Bacteria; phylum Pseudomonadota; class Alphaproteobacteria; order Sphingomonadales; family Sphingomonadaceae; genus Sphingomicrobium. The sequence goes on from JAIVIZ010000150.1 coordinate 10,118, forward strand.
AAGGACATGAAGACGGATGGCGGGGTGGACCTGCTGGGTTCGTCGGACGAGGCCGCCGCAAACAGGCTTTTCGACGACCTGGACTCGTTTGGCATTTTCGCTGTGCGACGCGGTGAGCTCGAGAACTGGCTAGCGCACCTCGGTGTCCTTGGCAAAAAAACTGATTGGACTGTTGCGATGCTCGAGCGTCTTGGCTCTGATCCCAATCACGCCACCTACGTGAAGCCCGCCGCAGGCGACGTATGGGCCTTCATGGAGCGCATTGTGCGCTGGATCACGGACTCATCGCGACGGGGCATGCCGAGCTAACCACTGGACCCAAGGCATTCCAGCGGCAGCTTAGTCGGCCTCGTGGTTAGCTCGTGCTACAAGTTTGGCTACGGCACGGGTCAATTCGAGCTGGATCTCGCGCTTCAATGTTAGCGGCCCCAGCGTTTCTGAGGACTTGGCGCTGCCAGACCCCGCGTAAGTCCATGATATGGAACATTTTTCCTGTCGGGGGGTAATGGCTGCTACGGACCTCCGCTACCACCTCCATCAGCGAGATTGCCGCGGTATGGCGCCGGGCACAATACGACCTTCCGGTCAGGCGGAGAAAACAGGCGGAGAGCACATGTGATCCCGCTTGAAGGCAACTCCGTTCAAGATGGTTAATCTTTTCGGGCTAGCACCGTCCGATGCACGGCCTTCTCCTTTCCACCGTCCAAGCGCTGATCCTGGGAATGATGCCCATCGTCGTGCTCCTCCCCTTCATTGTGGCGATGGAGCATATGATGCCCAGAACGCGCTATCGGCTCGCCGATCGCTTTCCGGGCGTGCTGTTCATCCTGACGCTGCCGCTGGTGACGATTCTCGTCGCCGTGCCGCTCGATGCGGTCTGGCGAGCCTATGGTCCGCGGCCGATCGTCGATCTGTCCGCCGCAGTGTCGGCGGTTGTGCTGTTCCCGCTGCTGCTCCTGGTCCGCGACTTCCTCAACTACTGGCAGCAT
>JAIVIZ010000049.1 GCA_020200315.1 Sphingomonadales bacterium
AAAGCAGGCAACTGAGCTCCGTACCCTCCCAGCCTAGCTCGCCCCGAACGACAGGAAGCTCGGCAGAGGGCCGTTCCAGCCGGGGGCGGCATCGGCGACAAGCGGGGCATCGGCCACTTCTTCCTCACGCTCTTCGCGGCTGGGCTCCTCGTATCGGGGTTCGCGTTGTTCGCGCGGGGGATCGCGGCGCGGTTCCTCGCGGGGGGTGCGCGGCGGTTCCTCGCGGCGCCGCGCTCGCTCGTGGGGCGCCTCGGCCTTTGTGACCGGATCGGCCTTCGGCGAAGCCTTTGCCCGAGGCGCTCGCCTTGGCTCGCGCGGAGCTTCTTCGGTCGGCGCCGCACCAGCGCTTACCTCGCCCTCGGCGTCGACGCGCGCGATCTTGTGGCCGGTAAGTTTCTCGATCGCGGCAACTGCCTCGGCGTCTTCCCGGGTCGCGAGCGTGATCGCGATTCCGGTCATTCCCGCGCGGCCGGTGCGGCCGATGCGGTGGACATAATCGTCGGGCTGCCACGGCACGTCGAAATTGACGACATGGCTGACGCCCTTGACGTCGAGACCGCGCGCCGCGACGTCGGAGGCAACGAGGATCGATATGTCGTCATTCTTGAAGCGATCGAACTCGGCGATGCGCTCCGCCTGCTCCATGTCGCCGTGGATCTGGCCGACCTTGAAACCCGATTTCTTGAGGCTCGAGGCGAGGTCTCGGACGGTGGTCTTGCGGTTGGCGAAGACGATCGCGTTCTTGACCTCCTCGTGGCGCAGCACGTCGCGCAGCACATCCCGCTTCTTGTCGGCACGGGTGATGATCAGCCGCTGCTCGATATTGAGGTTGGCGCTCGCCGGGCGCGACACTTCGACGGTCTTGGGATCGGACAGGAATTTGTCGGCGAGCTTCTTGATCGGCGGCGGCATCGTGGCCGAGAACAGCAGGGTCTGGCGGGCCTTGGGCAGACGCGAGCAGATTTCCTCGATGTCCGGGATGAAGCCCATGTCTAGCATCCGGTCGGCCTCGTCGATGACGAGCAGATTGCAGCCGGTCAGCAGGATCTTGCCGCGGCCATAGAGGTCCATCAGCCGGCCGGGCGTCGCGATCAGCACGTCGACACCCTTTTCGAGCGCTTTCACCTGATCGCCCATCTGCACGCCGCCGATCAGCAGCGCCATCGAGAGCTTGTGATTCTTGCCGTATTTCTCGAAATTCTCGGCAACCTGCGCGGCGAGCTCGCGTGTCGGCTCGAGGATCAGGGAGCGCGGCATGCGGGCGCGGCTGCGGCCTTCGCCGAGGATATCGATCATCGGCAGGACGAAGGCGGCGGTCTTGCCGGTGCCGGTCTGGGCGATGCCGATGATGTCCTTGCCCATCAGGACGGCGGGGATGGTCCCTGTCTGGATCGGCGTCGGCTCATCATAGCCGCTGTCGGCGACGGCGCGGAGCAAGGGGTCGGAAAGGCCGAGATCGGCAAAGGGCATCAAGTTGTCCGGACTGGAGGAGGGTCGAGGCGACGCCGCGACGCTGTCAGCTAGACGCAAAACCATGCGAAATGTCAAGGAATTGCTAAGTGGTAGCGAGTGGCCGCACGCCCAGCAGATTAGGGCTTGACGACTGCCATTTTCAGAGGATGAATGGGAGCGCTCGGGGAAGGGAATTTTTTGGTGAAACTTGGGGCTCTATCACGAGCGCTGGTTTGTCTTGCCTGCGCCGTTCTTCTTACCACACCGGCCCAATCTCGATTCCTGCAAGTCGATCCCGTCGGATATCAGGACCAGATCAACCTCTACGAATACGTGGGGGATGATCCGCTAAACCACAACGATCCGACCGGTAAGGAATCGGGCAGCACCGCGTGCATGTTTGGTGCTTGCGACGGACCGCAGACTTTAAATCTCGATCCGCAGACAGCCCGCGCTGGCCTTATTGGTATGGTAGTGATCTATACAGGTGGAGTCGCTTGCGCAGTGGGTGGCTGCGAGGCCGCGCTTGCTGGTATCGCGCGGAATGCCGGCGCTCTCAAAACTGTAGTCGCGATTGAACGTCAGGCCGAGCGGGCATCGCTGCTCAGGCAAGCAGGCAGTTTGGAAAAGGGCGCGGCATCAAAGCTCGCGAATGCGGCTGATCACGAGCAGCGGGCGGCGGAGTTCGCGAAAAATCCGACGGTTAGGCCGGGAATGGAAGGCCAGCCCAAGGAGGTGATAGCCGGCCAGCAACAGGCCCGCGTTGACCATCTAAGAAGCGAGGCTGCTGAATTCCGGAACCAAGCACGACAAGATTTACAGGCGGCGGTACGGCTGAAGAATGACGCCGATAGACTGCAATAGACATGACTTCGGAACCGATCACGCTCGCTGACTCAAAGGCGCTTGCAGGTGGCATTCTTGCCGACGGGAGATTTGCTGCATGGATTCATTGGGATCGTCATTGGTCACACGAAGATTCAGAGATCGTCAAAACGCTAGTGCATAAGGGATGCAGATTTTTGTTCGCAACCGGTCCGGAACCGGCAAGCTTACATGATGCAATAGACGACGTAGTAATCGGTGCCGTCAGCGACCTAGTGCTCACTTTGAGCGCTGACGCTATCGACGAGAATAGCGCCTTCCAGTTTATTTCTACGAGATGCCCGAACGAGGCGCAGGAATTCCGGCTATTAGGTGTGCTCGGATCAGCTCTGAAATCGGACTTGGAAATTTTGAGCAAGTTATGCCGCGCCATTGCCAAATGCGACTGAAGGTTCTCTCACGAATCGCGTCGCTTGCCCTGCTGTTCGTCACTCCTCCTGCCTTTGCGGGCATGGCCGCCAAGGAGCAACCTCAGGTCGCCGTTGCTGAATCTCTCCGGTCTAGCGACTTCCTGTCGACCAAAGTCGCTCTGGATCACATCATCAATCCGTCAATCCGTTCGGCTAATGTGGTGAAGGAGGTTGCCGCACTAACCGCTGCTGCTCGCACTTTCGCAGGCCCTCACCCCAGCGTAGGGGCGCAGTTCGATGCCGTCCGAAAAGTTCTCTACCAGTCTGGGCCATGGAACGATAACCGGCCGTTCACCTATGATCACAGCGACCCGCTCGGTGAGAACGTCCGGCATAAGCTGCTGTCGGAATATCTGAAAACCCGCCTCGGCAACTGCGTTACGATGCCGATCCTGTTTATGATTGTCGGGCGCGGCGTTGGCCTACACCTCACCTTAACCGATGCTCCGCTCCACCTGCTCGTCCGCTACACCCATCCGGGCCTTCCCACGCTGAACGTCGAGGCGACCAGCGGCGGCCGCTTCGCTCGAGACGAGTTGGTATCGGCAGAACCTCCCAATGAGCGACCGGGCGATTGAGAGCGGCCTTTATCTTCGCACTCATACGGATCGCGAGACGATTGCCCTAATGGCGAACACCGTTCTCGACCATTTATTAATTGTCGGCAAGAATGGGGAAGTCGTTAAAGTCGCCGATGCGATACTCGCAGCCGATCCGAAGGACGGCTACACGATGGTGAAAAAGGGCACCGCCATTGCAGCAATGCTGAAGACGGAGTTCTACGACAAATATCCGAACCCAGCCTCGATCCCCACCACGCTCAAGCCCCGCTACCTCGAACTCGCTGCCGCAAATAAGAAAGCGTTCGACGATGCCGAAGCGCTCGGTTGGGAGCCGTCGAAGCTGTAGGCTCGCTAACGTGCTCCGGGCTGAATATTATCTTCCGTGACATCCGCCCAAAATACGTCACCATCCCGACCCTTGGCCCATTGCGTCGCTAACGCCGAAAGGCCGGGATCAGGGTGCGGAATTTCTCGATGCGGCAGCTCGCGCCCATGCGGGAGCGGATTTCGTCCCGCCGGGCGCACAGCCGATCGTCCTGCGGCTGGACATAGAAGCCGTCGTAAAAGTCGAGCGCGGTGCAGTCGTCGTCGATCCGCGCCCGGAACCGCTGCCGGTCGCGGGTGATGAAATCAATTGCGTCGCGCCCGGCAAGCATGGCGCCCGCGAGCGACGCCGCTGGTAGGCATTTGGGCCCCTTATGCTCCTGCCATTCGATCATCGGCGTCATAGGCGGATGAGGCCGCACGGGAATGCGGAACACGGTGGTCTGCTCGACGGTGATGCTGCTGACCGAACGCGACTCGCTCGCTGCGAGGCCGAGCATGGCCGGGATCAGCGCTAACAGGTGCAGCAGGTTCAATGGATCAGCCGGGGCATGCGCAAGGGGTTGGCAGCGAAGGATTGAACGACGGGTGAACTCGATCCGGCGCTTGCTGAGAGCCATCGCGCTTGCGCTGAACCGGACGCCCACTTAAGGGGCGGCACATCTTTCGCGACCGGTGCGCAGCCCTTTGGGTAGCGCGGCCGCGCCGCCCGCCCCAGGAGACCTCGACATGGCGAGCCAAGCGCCCCAATCCGCATTGCCCCTCCTCTACAATGCGCTGGAGCCGATCAGCCTGCAGCAGCATGGCGACAAGCGGCTGAAGCCGATCCAGGGTGCGCCGCACATCGGGCAGGCGCACGCCGTGCCGGTTACGGTCGATGAGTTCGCCCTCGTCCAACGCACCTATCCGATTGTCTTCTCAGTTGGGGAGAATCCCGTTCCACTTGCCCTGATGGGCCTCAATGAGGGCGTCAACACCTACCTCGACGAGAATGGCATGCAGATCGAGCCGACCTATCTGCCCGCCTATCTGCGCCGCTACCCCTTCCTCCTCGCCCAGCTCAACGAAGGCAGCGACGAGCTGTCGCTGTGCGTCGATCCGACCTCAGGCGTGATCGGCGACGGTCCCGACGGAGACCCGATCTTCGAAGACAGTCAGCCGTCGGCCCGAGTCAAGGAGATCCTCGATTTCTGCGAGCAGTTCGAAGCGGCCGGCCAGCGCACCGGAGCCTTTGTGGGCGAGCTGGTCAAGTCCAACCTGCTGATGGACGGCGAAGTCGCCATCCAGCCCGACGGCAGCGAGCAGCCGTTCGTCTATCGCGGTTTCCAGATGGTCGACGAGGAGAAGCTGCGCGAAATGCGCGGCGACGAGCTCCGCAAGATGAACCAGAACGGCATGCTGCCGCTGATCTTCGCGCATCTCTTCAGCCTGGCGCAGATCCGCGACATCTTCGCTCGGCAGGTACAGCAGGGCAAGGGCCCTGCGGGCTGTTGGTTGGGAACGAAGGGCCTCGGCCAGCCTGTTCGCCAGTGCCTCGACCAGGCGGCTAGCCCGGTCGAAACCCGATCCCGCGCTCATCAGGTCGCGCGCTAGATACGTACTCCGGTCAAGCTCGACCTGAAGCGCGTGAATGCCCTCCGCTGGTCGGCCATGGCGCTCGACGATGTGGCCACCGGCGTAGGGATCGTTGAGAGCCGATCGCAAGCCCGCCTGCTCCGCTATGGATGCTGCTTCCTCGGCCAGCCAGTCGCCAGCGCTTGTTCCGTGGCGATTGCCGACCACGACCTGCGGCGCGCCTCGCCCGCGCGGCGGCATGCTGTGCAGATCGAGCAGCAGCACGGCGCCGTGCTGGCTCCGAAGCGTCGCGAGCTCGGCGGCGAGCAGGTCATGGAACGGCGTGTAGGTAGCGCCAAGCCGCGCTTCGAACCTTTCGCGTGCGAGCGGCCGCTTCCACAGCGCGCCGTGGCGATGCGTTCGAGAAGGGACGATTCCCAATCCGTGCCGTGCTCGCGGCCCGACGGGAGCGCTGCCGACCTCCTCGATCGCCGCAGGATCAAGCTCCTCCGGCGAGCGGTTGCAGTCCACAGCACCGCGCGGCGTCTGGGCGATCACTGCGCCGAAGCCAGCGGCGACCGCTCGCCACGCGAGGCGATCGACGAGGGGGTCCTCCAGGCTGGCGAGTGCCTTCCGTCCGTGCCGCGCTTCGGCCAGCAGCCAGGAAGGATAGTCGCGTCCCGAATGAGCAATCGAAAGGAGCAGCGGAAGCCCGTTGCGGCGGGGCACGAGCAGGGGTGGGGCGAGGGTTGCGTCCACGTCGCTGCCCTAGAAGCGATGCTTCGCGGCGGCAAGCGCACGGAAGCGCTGGAATTTCTTAAATGTTGCGCGCATACAAGCGACCGATGATCCGCATCCTGCTGGCCGAAGACGATACGTCGATGCGCGAGTATCTCGCGCGCGCGCTGACCCGCGTCGGCTATGACGTGGTCGCGGTCGGCTGCGGGACCGAGGCGATGCCGCTGCTTCAGGCGGAGAAGTTCGACCTTTTGCTGACCGACATCGTCATGCCCGAAATGGACGGCATCGAACTGGCGCAGAAGGCGAGCGCGATCGACGGATCGATCCGCGTCATGTTCATCACCGGCTTCGCGGCCGTCGCGCTACAGGGCGGCCGCACCGCGCCCGAGGCCAAGCTGCTGTCCAAGCCGTTCCATCTTAAGGACCTCGTCGCCGAGGTCGACCGGCTGTTTCAGACCGAGGACCAGCACGGGCGGCTGTAACAGCTCGAAGCGACTTGCGACCCCGGTTCGGCTCCCCTAGAGAGCGCCGCAGTGGGCGTGTAGCTCAGTGGTAGAGCACTGTGTTGACATCGCAGGGGTCGCAAGTTCAATCCTTGCCACGCCCACCATATTTTCAGCCGCGGCGGGCCTCCGCTGAACAGCACTTGCGCAACTCGCTCGTCCCTTGGCATAGTCGCAAGGAGGCGAGGGGAAGATTGCTCATGAAGGGACTTCGGGTGGCTGGCGCATTGGCCCTAATGGCTGGCGCGGTTCCGGCGTCAGCCCAGATACCAGGCAGCATCGACGAGATGGCGAGAACGCCCGTCATCAGCCTGAATATCGCCGAGACGCTGCGCACGCCCCCCGATGAGGCGACCTTGACGGTTTCGACCCAGTCGCGCGCACCGACCGCCTCGGTCGCGCTCGAACGCAACAAGGTAAAAACGGAGGAACTGGTCAAGGCCATCGCCGCGGCCGGGATTGCGGCGAAGGACATTCAGACGGAGGGGGTGAACATCAACCCCGACTATCGCTACGAGCAGGTCGCCGGCCGTGGGCAACAGCGAATGATAGGCTACCTCGCCAGCAACTCGGTGCGGATCAAGACCCGCAGGATCGACCGGCTCTCGAACCTGCTCGATGCACTGACGGGAGCCGGGGCGGACCAGGTCTATGGACCCAATTTCGGCATTGCCGATCCGGCGCCGCTCCGCCGCGAGGCGCGCAAACGGGCGATGGTGCGCGGTCAGGCCGAGGCCGAGGAATATGCCGCCAACGCCGGGTTTGCCCGCGTGCGCCTGCTGTCGATTGAGGAGGGAGTGTCGTCCCGCGCCAGCGACATTGTCGTCACCGGTATGAGAGCGGTCGCCGCACCACCGCCGCCTCCGCCACCGATGGGCGAAAGAGGCGGTGGCTCGATCCAGCCAGGGCAAATCGAAACGGGAGTGACGCTGAGCTTGCGCTATCGCATGGAGCGTTAGAGGCACGCTTCCAGATAAGGCTGATCGAAGCCGAACTGCTTGGCCTTTTCCATCGTGTAGGGACGCAGGCCCATCGAGCGGTATTCGCCGATGATTTTGCCGTCGGAACTCTCGTCCATATATTCGAACTTGAACAGCTCCTGGGTGACGATGACGTCGCCTTCCATGCCGATCACTTCGGTGATGTTGGTCGTGCGGCGC
>JAIVIZ010000199.1 GCA_020200315.1 Sphingomonadales bacterium
TCGCGGTCCAGACCCTGGTCAACAATGCCGGCTTCGGGCTCGCCGGCAAGTTCGCCCGGCTGCCGTTCGACCGCCAGCGCGAGATGATCGACCTCAACGTCCGGACGCTGACCGAGCTTTGCCGGCTGGTTTTGCCCGGCATGGTCGAGCGCGGACGCGGCGCGATCCTCAACGTCGCCTCGACCGCCGCCTTCCAGCCGGGACCTAACATGGCGGTCTATTACGCCACCAAGGCCTATGTTCTCTCCTTCACCGAGGCCCTCCACCACGAGCTCAAGCGCCAGGGCATCAGGGTCTCGGCGCTTTGCCCGGGGCCGACCGAGACCGAGTTCATGGATGTCGCCGGGGTCCGCAGCCCGATGCTGAGCCGGATCAGCGCCGACGCCGCCAGCGTCGTTCGCGTGGGCCTGCGCGGCCTCGATCGCAACAAGGCCGTGATCATTCCCGGCCTCGCCAACAAGGTCACGTCCCAGTCCAGCCGCTTCCTGCCGCGCGCCGCGATGCGCCGGATCGTCGGCGCGATAAAGGTATAGGGCATCGCACCGAAATGATGGGGCCCCATCGCGCTGTCCGGGGGACAGCGCAGCCCCATCATGGGTTCCGGTTTTCGGCACCAGCGATGCGACAGCAAGAATCTGGTACGCGCGGGCCCATTGCAAATCGGAGTGCACGCTCTAGCCGAGCTCGCCGATCAGCCAGTCGTGGAAGATGCGCGCCGGCGGCCGCCCCAGCGCCGAGCGCCGGCAGGCGAACCAATAAGCGTAGGGGCTCTCGACGCTGACGTCGAACAGCTTGACGAGGCGCGGATCGTGCGCCCCCTCGAGGTGCATCTCGAACATGAAGGCGACCCCGAGGCCTTGCGCGGCGGCGTCGAGGATCAGCTGTCCCGAATCGAAATGGTCGATTGCCGCCGGCTCGAGCCGCGGCAGTCCGACCGCCTCGCGCCAGTAATCGAAAGCCTCGGCCAGGTCGCGATGGACGAGCACCGTCGCCTCGGCCAGCTGCTCCGGGCGGGTCAGCGCCGCGGGACCTTCCGCGAGATGACGCGCGCCGATCGCCACGACCCGGTTCGTCCCCAGCCGGCGCGCGTAAAGCGGCGGCTCGACTTCGCGCGCGAGGGTGATCGCCGCGTCCAGGCCCTCGTCGAGCCGGGCGAGCGCGTGCGGCCGGGTGTCGATGTCGATATGAAGGTCGCGATGGAGCGCCCTCAGCTTCGGCATCCTGGGCATCAGCTGGTAG
>JAIVIZ010000151.1 GCA_020200315.1 Sphingomonadales bacterium
TGATCACGACGACCGCTTCCGTAGTCACGGAGGCAGGCGCAGGGCGACCGAGTGTCGCAGCGAACAGCGCGAATCCAAGAACGTAGAAGAGCAGCAGCAGGGCGAACGCGCGGACCGTCACAAATTGGTCCTCAGCGCCGTGAGCACCGCCGAACGCGCCACCAGCGTCGCCAGCACGGCCACGGCGAACGGCAACAGCGCCAACAGCAGCACATCGCCCGCGCGCAGTGCCGCGCCGCCGGCAAGTTCGGCGATCCACCCGCTGCCGGTGCCGAGCACGACCAGAAGGGCCAGGGCTGCAGCCACCCCGCCGGCGACTCCACCGAGGAGCGCATCGATCGCGATGCGGCGCTGGAACAGCCGTACCACCTGCCGATCCGTCGCTCCGATGCCGTGCATCACCTCGATCGTTGCGCGGTTGGTGTCGAGCGCACCCCGCGCGGCGAGGACAACCGCCGCGGCGTTGGCGAGCGCGACCAGCAGCACCAGCGCCGCGGCGAGCCAGCTCAACGACTTCAATGCCGTCAGCAGCGGCGCGAGGCTGTCGGCATGCGCCACGAAGTGTGCGCCGGGAACCGCCGCCTCGATCCGCCGCCCGACCGCCGCCGCGTCGGCGCCCGGCGCGAGGTCAAGATCAATTATCGCCGGCAAGGGCAGATCCGCGCTTGCGCCCGCCGGTCCGAGCCAGCGTTCGAGCGTCGCCCGCATCTCGGCCGGCGACACAGGGCGGACCGCCACGACGCCCGGTGCCGACCGGGCGGCGAAGACGGCGACGCCCTGCCGGCCGGCGCCGTCGGCGAGCTGAATCGAGTAGCGCTGGCTGACTCCGCGCGCGACCAGCCCCGCGACGTTGGACAGGGCGAGCCCGGCCGCCGCGACCACGATCATCACGAACACCATGATCGCGATTACCCACGGCGTCGCCCCGCGCAGCCCGCCGCCAGGAATGAGCCTTCGCTCGGACAAGGGCGCGAACAGCCAGTTCATCGCCGAGGCCCGAAGCTGCCCGCTGCCGGGTTGCGCAACCCGCCGGTCGGATCGGTGAGAGCGCCGTTCTCAAGCCGGATCAGCTGCGCGCCCGGCGTCGCCGCGATCAGCGACAGGTCGTGCGTCGCGACCACTACCGTGGTTCCCTGCCGGTTCATAACGGTGAGCAGATGGAGGATGCGCTGGGCCATCGCCGCATCGACGTTGCCGGTCGGCTCGTCGGCGACGATCAGCTCGGGGCTGGCGATCACCGCGCGAGCGATCGCCACCCGCTGCTGCTCGCCACCCGATAGCGTCGCCGGCCGCGCGCTGGCCCGGTCAGCGAGCCCGACCCAGGCCAGCATTTCGCGCACGGGCGCCTCAACTTCGACATCGGTCGCGCCGCCGATGCGCAGCGGCAGCGCGACATTGTCGAACACGCTCAAATGCCGCACCAGCCGGAAGTCCTGGAACACCACCCCGATCCGGCGGCGCAGCGGCGGCATGGCGTCACGTGCGAGCGTGCTCAACTCCTCCCCGAACAACCGGATCGCCCCCCGCGTCGGGCGTTGGGCGAGGTAGAGCAGCTTGAGCAGCGACGTCTTTCCCGCTCCGGACGGACCGGTGAGGAAGTAGAAGCTGCCCGCCGTGAGCCGGAAGTCGAGGTCGCGCAGCACTTCGCCGCCGGTGCCATAGCGTAGCCCCACCCGCTCGAATTCAACGATCGCTGTTTCCCCCGTCACGACCCAAGTCTCGCACAGGGTGCGCCGCCTTGCCAAGGAGGGCGCATTGCTGTTTACCGCGATTCAACGTCACCGGAGCCGGCGCGCGCATGATCCTCACCTGTCCCGCCTGCGGAACCAGCTACGTCGTCAGGGACGGCGCCATTCCGCCGCAGGGCCGGCAAGTGCGATGCGCGTCATGCAAACATAGCTGGCACCAGGATCCGGAGCAGGGGGCGGCTCAAGCCGTGACGGCAGCCGACGCGACGCAGGAAATGTCGAGCGAAGAACCCGGAAACTCGCCCTCACAGGCACCATCGAGTGCTCATGGTCAGAGTGGTTCCGATGACATCTCCATCCCCCCGCCAGCCCTGGCCGATGATCATGCCGACAGCGCCGCGCCGACTTCGCAACCGGTCGACACCGTCGCGACGGACGTCGGATCGCTCCAGCCGCCGCCGGCGACCGAAGCGCCTTCCACCGAGCCCACTTCGGTCGAGACCGACGATCTCAGCGATTGGAGCAGCGCCGGATACGACAGCGGGGAGGTCGCGCCTGTCCGCGGCAAAGGGCCGCTCATCCTCCTCCTGCTGGTCCTGTTCGTCGCCGCCCTCGCCGCCGCCGCCTGGTTCGTGGCACCGCGCGAGTGGCTGGCGCGCGCCGGGCTTCGCGAGGCTGCGACCGACAGCCCGCTGAAGCTGATGGTCACCAGCCAGGATCGGCAGAAGCTCGCCAGCGGCAACGATCTCGTGTCATTGAGCGGCCGCGTGATCAATCCGACGGAGCAGACTCTGACCGTTCCCCCGCTTCAGGCCGACCTGCGCGACGGCGGCGGCAAGCTGGTCTATAGCTGGACGATCGCGCCGCCGGCTTCGCGCCTGCCGCCGCGGGGCAGCGCCAGTTTCAACGCCGCCGAGCTCGGCGTGCCGCCGAACGCAACCTCGTTGACCCTGCGCTGGGCGGGCTAAGTGTCTGTAACTACTGGAATTCTACTAATCGGGCCGGTTGCGGTGTGCCGTTGATGGTGACCAATGTCCGGCGGACCGGTGTGATCTGGTCCTGGCTTGAAACGCCGGGTGTGACCCGTGTGCCCTCGATGATCCGGACGCTGATTTGCGTCTGAGCACTTCGCGCGGTGGCGCTTGGCGTGAATGCGGCGGCAGCAAGGAACAGCGCGAGCATCGCTCCATAACGCACGCCGGCAGCGCTTGGTAAACAGCGCATTTACCTCCGTCCCGTGCCGGGACGCGGCCCACTCTCCCGCTAGGTGGCGTTTCGCATTGCGCGCCCGGAAGCCCTTTGCTAGGGGCCGCGCCTTGCCAGGGGCGAAGCGATCAGCCGATCGCGCCTACTCACGTGCGGTCGTGGCGGAACTGGTAGACGCGCAGCGTTGAGGTCGCTGTGGCCGAAAGGCCGTGGAAGTTCGAGTCTTCTCGACCGCACCACATCCGGAAAAAGTCGTCTCAGACGACTATGGTTAATGGTCGCCGCGGCTGGTTTGCGGTTCGATTCCGGCGACTTGCGGAAGGACATTCGGCCTGAGCGAGCCGAGCCTGACCGTCGGTCGCTCGCCGCTGACGACCACCTTGGCATCGATCGCGACGGCGGAGTGGATCGCGTTCGCCGAGGCGGCCGCAAGGCACACGCCGTAGCGGCCGTAGGCCACCCGATCGAACAGGAAATAGCCGTCGTAATCGGTCCGCGCGGTGGCGACGACCTTGCCGGACCCGTCGAGCAGCTCGAGATCGATGCCTTCGAACCCGCCGCCGCCACTCTTGACCAGCAGGCCCTCGACGCTCCCCGCCCCGACGAGCCCGATTTCAATGTCGGCGGCAACGCCCGCCCGTGGCGTGACCACCTGCAATGCCTTGCGCGGGGTGAGCATCGGATCCGGCAGGCTCGATTCGTCGATCCCCACCGCGATCGGCCGGTAAAGCGCCAGCCCCGCGATCAGCGCGCGTCCGTGCCTGTCGGTTTCTTCGGTCGCCACGTGCGTGCCGGTGGTGATCAGCGCGCGCGGCTCGTCGGGTTCGCCCGCGTCCTGCGCGCCATTGTCGTTGAGATCGCGATAGACGTGGGCGCGGACCAGGCCGGCGCTCGCCATCGGCTGCCGCGACGGTCTGAATCCGCGCGTCGGATCGAGGGAGAACAGCAAATTGAAGCCGACGGCGACGGATCCATCACTGGCCGCCTCACCGGTCAGCGCGACGGCCATCGAGTTGAACCGACGGATGTGCGAGATGCGCGCCCGCGCGCGCTTGGCGAAGCCGTCGTAGCCGACGCCGGCCTCCCAATCGGCTCTCTCCGACGCCGACCAATAAGCCGACACATCGGCCAGCGCGAAGCGGGCCGATGGCAGCAGGTCGAAGGTGGTCGTGCCGCGCAATCGCACATGGCCGATGTGGCCGGCGCCGATCAGCGATGCCGCTAGCGTGTCGGGCGGCGCCGGTCCGTATGGCGTCGTAAGGTGTCGATAGCGAAGGTCGGTGGCGAGGTTGAACCGGTTGATGTTGGCCGACAATCGCGCCGCCGCATCGATCTCGCGCGACTGGTCGGCGCGGTCGACCACGCGTAACGAGGCATGCGCCGGGATCAGCGTCCGGCCGAGATGAAGTGGCGCGTCGAGCGCAAGCTCCGCCTGCCTGATGCTGCGCTCGCGCACGCCTTCCAGCCGGAAATTGCTCGCGACCAGCGCTTGGCCCGAGATGTTGACGCTACCCAGGCGCGCCAGAAGCCCGACGCGAGCCGCGGTTCCACCCCTGGAATCGCGGACGCCGGACACTTCGACCAGCGCCCGGCCGACCGAGCGGCGCACCGTCCCTTCGACGTAGGTCAACCGCTCGTCGTCGAGCTGCTGCATGGTCGCATTGAGCCCGATCGAAGTCCGCGCATCGAGCCCGTGTTCGACCGCCGCCGTCGCCTGTAGCTTGGGAACGGTGGACGGCCGCCCTTGCCCGGCAAGCATAACGAGATCGCGCCCCGGCTGATTCACGCCTGCCCAATACCAGGTCTTGCCCGGCGGCGCGGCGGCGTCGGCGACATCGAGCGTTTCGACGCGGCTGCGCACCTGCCCCTGCGGTCCGTAGAGCAGGATTTCGATGCGGTTTTCGCCGTAGAGCAGTTGAACGTCGTCGAAATGATAGCGCTGGTCGGTGCTGGTCGGTGAAAAGGCGAGCAGTTCGCCATTGCGATAGAGCTCGGCCTCCCAACCCGCGGGCAAATCGCCTTCGAAATGGCTGCGGTCGAAACCGCTGGTGGTGAACAGCGGTCGGTTCGTCACGACGGCGCCGCGGCCGACGATACCCGGTCCGATCAGCTTGCTGTCGAAACCGGAAACATCGCCGAAGCCGAAGTG
>JAIVIZ010000093.1:0-14568 GCA_020200315.1 Sphingomonadales bacterium
GGCCGGCACGACGCCGCCGGTCGCGATGCGAACCGCCTCGCCGTGTCCGAGATTGCGAGCGAACGGCGCGCCGGCTGGCGCTTCGCCGATGACCGTAAGCCTCGAGCCGACATGGGAGTCCTTATTGCGGACGGCATAGCCGTCCATCGCAGACACGGGAGCTGGCGGTTGATCGCGAGAGGCAACGACGTCTTCAGCAAGAACGCGTCCGGCGCTTCGGTCGAGCGGAACGCGCTCTGAACCGAGCAGCGCTGCGCCGTCGATCAGCCGTTCGCGGGCCTCCTCAACGCTGATCACTCGCGGTGCCAGTCACCCGAGCGACCGCCGGACTTCGCGACCAACGCAATCTCCTCGATGACGATCCCGCGCTCGCCCGCCTTGAGCATGTCGTAGATGGTCAGGCAGGCGGTCGCGACCGCGGTCAACGCCTCCATTTCGACGCCGGTCGGCCCGGTCGTGCGCGCCGTCGCTTCGACCGACAAACCATGCTCCTCCACCATTACGCGAACCTCAACAGATGTCAGCGCCAGCGGATGGCAAAGCGGAATGAGGTCGCTCGTCCGCTTGGCCCCCATGATTCCGGCGAGCTCGGCAATTCCGATTACGTCGCCCTTGCCAACGCTGCCCGCGCGCACAAGCGCGAGCGTTTCGGGCGAGACGCACACGAAGCCCCGCGCCGTTGCGCTTCGGTCGGTAGCGGTCTTGGCTGAGACATCCACCATACGCGGACGCCCGACCTCGTCGAAATGCGTCAGCTCGCTCATCGTTCGAGCAGCCGCGGCATCAGCTCGACGAGATTGCACGGCAGCTGGCGCGCATCGAGCTGGTGCGAGATGACCTTGTCCCAGCCGTCGCGCACCGCGCCGTTGGAGCCGGGCAAGCAGAAGATGAAGGTGCCGCGCGCGACCCCGGCGCAAGCCCGCGACTGCAGCGTCGACAGGCCGACGCTGGCGAAGCTCACCTGATGGAAGATGACCGAAAAGCCGTCGATGATCTTGTCGAACAGCGGCGCCACGGCCTCCGGCGTCACATCCCGGCCTGTCAGCCCAGTGCCGCCGGTGGTAATAATGGCATCGATTTGCGGGTCTTCGATCCAGGCGGCGACCTTCTCGCGAATGGCCGTTACATCGTCCGGCACTATCGCCCGGTCAGCAAGCTTGTGACCAGCCGCCGTGATGCGATCGGCGAGGATCGCGCCCGACGTGTCGGTGTCGAGGGTGCGGCTGTCCGAAACGCTGAGCACGGCAATGCCGATCGGGATGAACGCGCGGCTCTCGTTAATCGGCACGCGCCGCCTCCCACCGCGCGCGATCGGCGAGATCGGACGGACGCGCTTCGATCCACTGTGCCCCGCTCGCGCGTTGCTCGCGCTTCCACAGTGGAGCTTCGGTTTTCAACCGGTCCAAGAGGTAGTCCACGGCCTCGAACGCCGCCCGCCGATGGTCGGAGGCGGCAGCAACGACGACGATCGGCTCGCCCGGGAGGAGGTCGCCGTGGCGGTGCACCACGAGGCAATCCGCGATCGCGAATCGAGCGCGCGCATCGCTCGCGATCTGCTCGATGACCTTGGCGGTGAAGCGCGGGTGATGATCGAGGTGAAGCGCCGTGGCTTCGCCACCGCGCACCTGGCCGACGAAGCTGACGATTGCGCCGGCCTGCGGGTGTTCGGCGCTGAAGCCGGCGAGCAGCGCGGCGGGGTCGATCGGGTCAGCGGTGACCAGGATCATCCGCCGCTCACCGGTGGGAGGAAGGCCAGTTCGGCCACGCCGGCGAGGCTTCGGTCGTTGCCCACGAACTCATCATCGGCAAGCGCGCGAACGCGCTCGCTGCCGAGGGCTTCGGCCAATTCCGGCTGAGTTTCGCCGATCCAGTCGCGCGCGGCCGCGACGGTGGTGACATGCGCCGGCAGCGCGACTTCGCCGCCGCGCGTTCCCGCGATCTCCGCCAGACGGCCGAAATAGAGCAGCTTCATCCGCCCGTCCGCGACATGTGACGCGCGACGGCGGGCGCTGCCGACCCATAGTCGAACGCGTGGCGCTCGGGCTTGCGCTCGATCGCCGCCATGATCGCCGCGTCGACCAGCCGGTCGTCCCCGCACGCGCGCAGCGGTGCGCGCAGATCGGCATCGGCGTCCCGACCGAGGCACAGGTGCAACTGGCCCGTGCAGGTCAGCCGCACGCGGTTGCAGCCGCCGCAGAAATTGTGGGTGAGCGGCGTGATGAAGCCGATCGTGCCGCCCTCGTCCGTGCGCACATAGCGCGCCGGTCCGCCCGTGGAGCGGACCAGATCGGTCAAGGTCCAGCGCTCCGCGAAGCGTGCGCGGACTTCGGTCAGCGGCACATATTGGTCGAGCCGGTCGGCCTCCACCGTGCCCATCGGCATCACCTCGATGACGCTGAGCTCGGCGTCCCGGCGATGCGTCCACTCGGCAAGATCGATGAGCGTGTCGAGATTGTCGTGACGCAGCGCCACAGCGTTGATCTTGATCGCGATACCCGCCGCCTGCGCGGCGTCGATTCCGCGGATCGCCTTGGCCAGGTCGCCGCCGCGGGTAATGCGGGCATAGGTCGCGGCGTCGAGACTATCGAGCGAGACGTTGATTCGCTTGACGCCGAGAGCGGCGAGCGGTTGCGCGAGCTGTTCGAGGCGGCTGCCGTTGGTCGTCAGCGTCAGCTCGTCCAGCGCATTCGAGCGGAGATGGCGCGAAAGCCGCTCGACCAGCCACAGAATATCGCGACGGACAAGCGGCTCACCCCCGGTGAGGCGCAGCTTGCGAACGCCGAGCCGAACGAAGGCCGAGGCAAGCCGATCGAGCTCTTTCAGGCTAAGCAGATCGGCGCGCGGCAGGAAGGTCATTCGCTCGGGCATGCAGTAGGTGCAGCGCAGATCGCAGCGGTCGGTGACCGACAGGCGCAGATAGGTGATTGTGCGGCCGAACGGATCGATCATGACGCGCCGGTCGATAGCATGTGGGCGAAGCGCAGCGCCAGTTGTCCTCCGACATAGAGCACGAGGACCGCCGTCAATACCGCGACGTGGCGCGACTTGAGTCGGGAGGAGCCGATCATCGACCCGGCGAGGCCGCCGATGGCGACGGCGGGAAACAGCAGCCAGTGCGTGCCGATTACGCCGAGCAGATTGGATGCGCCGGACTTAGCCAGCTGACCGAACAAGCCGGCGACGGAATTCACCAGGATGAACACCGCACAGGTGCCGGCAATCGCCTTCGCCCCGCCCCAGCGCATCAAATGGAGAGCCGGCGCCAGGAAAATGCCGCCACCGATGCCGACGATTCCCGCGAGCAGCCCGAGCGCACCGCCAAGCAGCGGCTCGCGCCACGAGGCATTGCGGCGGGTTGTATCGGGAAGGGATTTGCGCTGCAGCAGCATCGCAACGCCGGCGGCCAACAAGGATGCGGCGAGCAGCCCGACGAAAATTATTTCCGGGACCGCCAATCGTCCGCCCACCCACGCCAGCGGCACCGACAAGGTGAACAAGGGCCAGATGCGGCGCCACTGGACTTCGCCCGCAAGCGCGAAGCGCCAGCTGCCAAGCGTCACGACCACCAGATTGCACAGCAGTGAGATCGTCGGGATGACGTGATAATCCGTTTTCGCGAGCACCAGCAGCGCGCTGTAGGTCGATCCCCCGCCGAACCCAACCGACGCATACAGCAGGGCCGTGATGAAATAGGCAATTGCGAGACCGAGCATTGCGCCTCATGGTCCGCTTGCGCGACTTCGGCAATTGCCTACCGCGCACTTTGCGCCGATAACGGCGAGGCCGAGTTTCGGCGAGATGGAGAACCCCATGCCGGACGCCTCTGAAGAGATCGAAGCGCCCACTCCGCCGCCGATCACGCCTGGTTCGAGATTCTGCCGGGTCATGTTCGCGTCGGATCGCTGATGCTGCCGGGGCTCGGCATCTTCGGGGCCAGCGTCAACGGCCGCGGCTATGCCGTCAATCCACTTTTCACGATTCCGTCGCATTACGATCTGGCCGGCTCGCGCGAATGGCATTTCGCCTTCGCCTGGCTGCTCGTCGTTCCAGGAATCCTGTACCTCGCCTGGACCCTGTTCGCCGGGCACCGACGCGATCTCGCTCCCACTCGCGACGAACTCCGCCCGCGCCATATCTGGCACGACATCACCCAGCACGCGCGGCTGCGTTTTCCGACCGGGGATGCCGCGAAACGGTATAATATTCTGCAAAAGATCAGCTACGTGGTGGTCATCTTCATCCTCCTGCCGCTGATGATCCTGACCGGCTTGTCGATGTCGCCGGGTGTCGACGCGGCCTGGCCGTGGCTACTCGACCTGTTTGGCGGGCGGCAGTCGGCACGGTCGATCCATTTCATGTGCGCGATGGGGCTGACGCTCTTCATCCTCATTCACCTCGTCGAGGTCATCCTGGCGGGTCCGATCAACGAAATTCGCTCAATGCTCAGTGGGTGGTACCGCCCGGCCCCGGACCCTGTCCCGGACAACCAGATCGCGGAGGAAACGGCATGACGATCGAGGTCACCCGGCGCGGGCTGGTCGCCGGCGCGAGCGGCTTGCTCCTCGCCGGCTGCGACAAGATCAATGGGTCCGCGAGCGTCCAGAAGCTGCTCGGGCTGGGTGAACGCGCGACTTATAGCGCGCAGCGGCTGGTCAGCGACCGGACGGCGCTGGCGCCCGAATTCAGCCTCGCGCAGATGTCGCCGCTGTTCCGGGTCAACGGCAACGACATGCCGGCGTCGGACGATTATGCGGCGCACCTCGCCAGCCGCTTCGCCGACTGGCGGCTTGTCGTCGACGGGCTGGTCGCCCGGCCGCTGAGCCTGTCGCTGGATCAACTCCGCGCGGCGCCGCGCCGCACGCAAATCACGCGGCACGATTGCGTCGAGGGCTGGAGCGCGATCGGCCAATGGACCGGAACGCCGCTGCGGCTGCTGCTGCAGCAGGCCGGCATCCGCTCCTCGGCCCGCTATGTCGTGTTCCATTGCGCCGACGATTTCGACGGAACGCCCTATTATGAGTCGGTCGATCTGGTCGACGCCTTTCACCCGCAGTCGATTCTCGCCTGGGGGATGAATGGCCAGCCCTTATCGGTTCCGCATGGCGCTCCGCTCAGGCTGCGCGCGGAGCGGCAACTCGGCTATAAGCAGGCCAAATATGTCATGCGCGTCGAGGCCGTGAATTCGCTCGCGCATCTCTACGGCGGCAAGGGTGGCTATTGGGAAGATAATGCCGGCTACCAATGGTACGCCGGCATCTAAGTTGATTGTCGCGAGCCGGAGCCGTTACACGCGCCGGCTGGCGATGATCGGGCCGCCGATCCCGGCCTGAAGGATCAGGGCCGTGCGAAGACCTCCCCGTGGTGCATTTGGCAGTGCGAAACGCGCCGCCGACCCGTTCCAGCGGCCAAGGGTGATGAGCTGGCGAACGATGTTGCGATGCGGGATTGTGCGGCCGCCATTCTCCCCCGCACCGATCGGCACGGCGATGGTGCGTGGATCGTAGCGTACCAGCCACAAGATGCCGCTACCGGCGCCCTTTTGCACAATCGCGGTCTTCCCGTCGCTAACGATGTCCGGCCCACGCGTGCCGCGGTCGAAGCGCGCGATGGCGGCGTCGACTTCGCTCCGGCTGTTGCCGGTCACGGCACCCCGGCCGTTGACGATGACTTGGGGCGTCGCGACATTCGAGCGCCCACCGGCCTTGGCAAAATCCCATTGGCGCCTGGTGTACGCCGGGTCGCCGAACGTGTCCTTCCAGCCGAGTTGATCCCAATAGGTGACGGCGAAGCTGAGCGGCAGGACATCCGCCCGATCGCCAAGCGCATTCACCACAACGTCCGCCGGCGGGCAAGATGAACAGCCTTGGCTCTGGTAGAGCTCGACCACGGTTGGATGGGCGGGATCCGCCGCCGGGGCGGCTGTCGCGCACAGTCCCGCGATTGCAATCAGGATCAGGCGGTGCATGTCGTTTCTCCTTTGGTGCCGATGATGAGTTCGTCTGTAATCCATTGAGCCAGCCAGCTAGCGGCCGCGGCCGTTGCCAAATCCCCATCTGACGCCTCCGCCAACCCTGTACACAACGCACCGAAGCTCGATCCGCTGCGGATGAGCGACAGCGCGTCGGCTTCGGCCCGGTCGGTAGTGCGGAAGCGGGACCGCTCCCCCTGTCGCCAGATGAGGAGGGCCGCCGGCTCGGTCAGTTGCTCGGCGGCGGGGGGCGACGTCTCGCCGGCGAGGGCGGACCAGATCGCCGGCGCATTGGTACTAATCGGCTGGATTTGCAGCGAAGGTGCAAGCTCGAGAACGGCATGCTCCCAATCGATACAGGCCAGCGCATCAGCGGAGATCGGCACCGCGTCCGCGGCGACGAATGCTTCCGCCAACGCCAGCTCCAACCATGCAAGCTCCGCCACTTCCCGGTCATCCGGGTAGAGCCGGCCCAGCGTGTGCGGAAAATCGCACGGATAGGCATCAAGCGTCCAACTGCTTGGCGGTGTTCGTTCGGCGTGAACGACAATGGCTTTATGGAACGCCTCGCCGCCGAGCCAGCTGCGCGTGACGGGGAAGCTTTCGCCCAGACAGGCCGCGATCTGTCCGCGAAAGTTGTTCTGGTACACGGCTAAGCCGGGTCGGGCGGACGGCGGGAAGCAAGCTGCCTGCCGGTCCTCGCCGACGTGGAGCCAGTCGCGGAAATCGCGTTGCAGCGCGAGCAGGGTCATGCGGCTTTCCGCAGCGCCGCGCCTGCAATCCCTCGTGCGACATCCAATTCGTCCAGCAATTCCTCGAGCAATGGAATGTCGTCGTCGCGTTCGATCATCGTCGCGATCGGTCCCAACCGCGGCAAGACATGCGCGTACAGCTCCCACACCGATGCACAGACCGGCCGATCATGCGTATCGATCAGCAAGTCCTCCCCTTGGCTGTGACCGGCGAGGTGGACCTGGCGCACGCGGCTCGCGGGCACGCCGTCGAGATAGGCCAGCGCGTCGAAGCCATGATTCCGGCCGCTGACATAGACATTGTTGACGTCGAGCAGCAGGCCGCAGCCGCTACGTTGGCAGAGCGCGTCGAGGAACTCCCATTCCGTCATTTCCGAGTGACCGAACGCAACATAGCTCGACGGATTTTCGATCAGCATGGCGCGGCCGAGCGCGTCCTGAGCGCGGCAGACGTTGGCCACGACGATGTTCAACGTGTCCTCGTCGTATGGCAACGGCAGGAGATCGTGCGAGTTGAAGCCTTCGATCCGCGTCCAGCACAGATGGTCGGATACGAACAGGGGCTCGACCTCGTCGACGAGGGTGCGCAGCCGGGCAAGATAAGCGTCATCGACTCCATCGGCCGATCCGACCGACATCGAGACACCGTGCAGTGCGACCGGATAATGTTCGCGAACCTGGCGCAGAATGCGGCGGGGCTGCCCGCCGTCGACCATGAAGTTTTCGGAAATGACCTCGACAAAGTCGACGCCGACCTGCCCGTCGAGGAACGCCGCATAGTGCGGCTTGCGCAGGCCAAGTCCGAATCCGCCGAACTGGGGCAGGTGCATCTTGATGGTCCTCATTGCGGGGGAGCTCACCCAGCGAAACTTGGTCCTTGTTCGCTCTGCGGCCCCGCTCCCCGCGACCGCCCCCGCGGCGCGCAGCCGGGTCGGCGCCAGCCGCCGGAACGACCATAGCAGACCGATGAAAATCGGCATGGCGAGAATGAGCACCAGCCACGGGCATTTGTCCCAGGTCTGCCCCAGCCACATGGCCAGCCAGTCGGCCCTTGGCGTATTGATCAATTCGTTCACGCCGATGGCGGCGAGCCCAAGAACCGGAACGGCGATCAGCCACAAGCGGCGCAGCCCACCGGGCTCCGGTCGCGCCAAGCGAGCCGTGGCATAGATGGCCGCGACAGCAAGCGAGATCGTGTAGCCCCATTTCATCCATAAGGTGCTGCCGTGCATCGCCAGCCACAAGTCGGGGCGAAAACCGAGCGTTGCGATGATCAGCAGCGTCGATGCGGCCGCGCCGACGATAACGCCCGCCGCCAGCCGCCAGCCGACGGCACTGCGGCTGACCGGCGTGACGCCGCTGCTCAGCGAGGTGATGAGGTCGTCGGTGTTCATCGTGACTGTCCCGAAACCCGGGCAGCGAGCGCTTTCAGCCCGCGATGCACCGACACTTTGACGTCGGACTCGCCGATGCTTGCCGCACTCGCCGCATCGGCGATGCTGGCGCCCTCGATGCGCGTCGCCCGGATGGACCGCGCCTGCTTGGGCGGCAGCGTGTCGAGCAAACTATCGACATCCATTCGCGCATTACTCGACGCCTCGAAGCCTTCCGCGACGAGGACGTCTTCAAGGCCTTCGAGCGGGACCGTCCGGCGCGCACGGCGGAATTGGTCGATCATCTTGTACCGCGCGATCGAAAACAGCCAGGCGGTGAAGACTCGATCGCGGTCGAACGTCGCGCGTCGGGTGTGAACGGCAATCAGCGTTTCCTGCACCAGATCCTCGATGTCGTCGCTGCCGACGAAGGTGACGCGGCGCCGATAAAAAGCGCGCAGCAGCGGGACAAGCGCTCGAAGCAGACAGGCATGCGCTTCCGCGTCGCCGTCGAGACCGCCGATCATCCACGTCCGCAGCTGGCTTTCATCCGCTCGCATTGGGGCTCCCTGGACAGAAGTTCGGACCGGCGCTCTTAACAGTTACATCGTTCGACCTCACGCGGGAAAAATCAATCGGCGCACTTCCCGACGTAACCGAGGGTGTCGATCGCGCGAACCCGTTTCGTGATCGGCTTATGCCCCCTGACGATCACAGCGAGGCCCGGCTCCTCCTGGCCGGGCCTCGCGACACACCCACCACTACAAAGGAATACCTCATGCGCACTGTCGCTACGATCGCCGCCACCGCCGCCCTTGCCACAATCGCTGCCACGGCCAGCGCGGCGAGTCCGGCCAAGGCTCCCATGGAGAAATGCTACGGCGTCAGCCTCGCTGGAAAAAATGATTGCAAGGCCGGCGCGGGCACGAGCTGCGCTGCCACGTCGCACGCCAATTATCAGGGCGATGCCTGGAAATATGTGAAAGCCGGCACCTGCACCTCGATCAAAACTCCCAAGGGATTCGGATCGCTGAATCCCAAGGCGTAGCGGCAGGTCGGGCGCCGTCGCGCCCGACGCTCCGATGAGGAAGCGGCATGATACGGACCTTATATTGGCGCGTTTGCGAGCGGCTCAGCCAGGCCGTTCCCGACTCCTCGCTGCTGCTCGTTGCACGCCTTGGCATCGCCGCGGTGTTCTTCCTGTCCGGGCGAACCAAGGTCGACGGGTTGCTGACGATCACCGATGGCACCTACGAGCTGTTTCGAACCGATTATAAGCTGCCGCTGGTGCCGCCCGAGATCGCGGCTCATGCCGCGACCTATTCGGAACATCTGTTTCCGGTTCTGCTGGTGCTCGGCCTGTTCACCCGGCCCGCAGCACTGGCGCTGTTCGGCATGACCGCCGTGATCGAGATTTTCGTCTATCCGGACGCCTGGCCGACCCATTTGTCATGGGCGGGGCTGCTCTTGCTGCTGATCGCTCGCGGCGGGGGCGCCTGGTCGCTCGACAAACTGCTGAAAATTGAGCCTCGGCGCAAGGAGGGCCGATGCCGCCAAGTGAATTCGGCTTCACTAGCTTCGCACGTGATGCTCTAGCAGTTTCGCCCCACGGGGGGCGTTTCGGCGGTCACCATGCGGCGGTGACGGAGGTCCGTCGCGGTGACGGTCGGCTCCAGCTTTTGGGCCTGATCGTTCGCGGATCGAATGGCAGCGCGTTGGTGTTCTTCCGCCACGCCGTATGATCCACCGGCGCGCGCGATCAGTCCGGCACGATCCACGATGACGATCTTGCCCCGGCGCGAACGGATCAGCCGTTCGCCCTCGAGAAGATGGAGGCAGTCGGTAATACTTGCGCGGCGAACGCCGAGGCTGGCACTGATCTCGTCATGGTGGACGTGTATCTCGTCGACCGGCATCCGGTCATGCCGCATCAGCAGCCATCGGGCGAGGCGGCTCGAGAGCGGGTAGGTCGCGTTGGCGAGCATCGAGCAACTCATCTGCACCGTCATCGCTTCAACGAACTGGAGCAGCGTGTGGAGGAGCGTCTGGCTGACGTGACAAGCCGTGGCAAGGGTGCGCGTTCCAACCCGCAACAGCGTTCCCCCATCGAGCTGTACGATCGCGCGACACGTCGCCAAGGGATAGCCCATCACGGCAGTCCAACCGACGAAACCTTCCCGCCCGACAAGGCCGGTCTCGATGCTGCGGCCGTTGTCGTCATGCTCGACCAGTGCGATGATGGCGGTTTCGGGGAAGTAGATCCAATCGATACCGTCGTTTGCGTCGAACAATATCTCGCCGTGGCCGACGCTGACCCGCGAAAGGTGAGGCAGGATCAGGTGGAGGTCGTTGTGATCGAGGCCGCTCAACAGGGCGTTTCCGGCCAGTAACAGGCCTGTCTCCCTTGGGTTGGCCAACATCCACGCTTCTCCCTGTTTGCTCAAGCTACGAGAGACCGCGCGCTACGGATGCATCGGACTGAAACAAACCCTTCGCCCGCGCGAATAGCCAAACCCTCGGTATGTTCCCACAGAAAACCCACCGGTACGCCAGCGTACAATCGTAAACACAGCACCGTACGCTCGCGTACTGGACGGCTAAGCCGCTGGCCCCACTCGTTAATCGGCGTATCCTTAGACGCTGGTTCACGAAATGGAGTCGGTGCGATGGTCGAGCAGACGCAGGTGCTTGAAGTGTTCGAGGAACGGGCACGCCGCCG
Organism: Sphingomonadales bacterium; assembly: GCA_020200315.1. Classification (GTDB taxonomy): domain Bacteria; phylum Pseudomonadota; class Alphaproteobacteria; order Sphingomonadales; family Sphingomonadaceae; genus Sphingomicrobium. The sequence continues at coordinate 10,813 of JAIVIZ010000093.1, forward strand.
CGAAAACCGGCGAGACTTTTTTCGCGCCTTTGGTGCGGTCGCTGTCGCGGGCGGCGCCGCGCTGGCCGGCAACGCCACCCCAGCGGATGCGGCGACGGTCACAGATGCGGACATTCTGAATTTCGCCCTCAACCTCGAATATCTTGAGGCGCAATTCTACACCTATGCCGTTACCGGCGCCGGACTGCCGAACAGCATGTTGACGGGCACCGGGACGCAGGGCGCGGTCACCGGCGGGCATCAGGTGCCGTTTACCGACACCAAGGTTGCCGCCTACGCCAAGGAGATTGCAGCGGACGAGGCCGCGCATGTTGCCTTCCTGCGCACCGCGCTTGGTTCGGCGGCGGTGGCCCAGCCGGCAATCGATGTCGGCACGGCTCCCAGCGGCGCCTTTTCGACCGCTGCCCGCGCTGCCGGCCTGGTCGGCGCGGGCCAGTCGTTCGATCCTTATGCGAGCGACGAGAATTTTCTCCTGGGCGCGTTCATCTTCGAGGATGTCGGCGTCACCGCCTACAAGGGCGCGGCGCCGTTGCTCACCAACAAGACCTACACCGAAGCGGCGGCGGGGATCCTCGCGGTCGAAGCCTATCATGCCAGCCTGATACGAACGACCCTGTTCATGAAGGGCATCCAGACGCCCGCACTGATCGACGCGACCGAGGCGATCTCGAATGCGCGCGACAGCCTCGACGGGTCGACTGACGATGATCAGGGCGTTCGACCGATCGGCACCATGAGCAACATCGCTCCGCTCGATGCCAACGGCCTCGCCTACAGCCGGTCGGCCGGCCAGGTGCTCAACATCGTCTATCTCAACAGAATGGCCGTCTCGCGCGGCGGTTTCTTCCCCAATGGCGTCAACGGCGCGATCAACCTGAGCGCTGCCAGCTAAGCAGGGCGTGACCCAAACGGAGGCCGTTACGATGAATCAGCACCATCTCATTGCCGAGGTATTCGAACGTCGCGCCCAGCGCCGTGACGACCGACGGACGTTTCTCAAGGCAGCCGGGGCAGCAACCGCTGCCATCGGCGGCGCGGCCATGCTGTCCGGCTGCGGCGGCGACGGCAGCAACGGCGGCAGCGTCGTCACGCCGCCCACCAAGAACACGGTCGGCGATGCCGACATTCTCAATTTCGCGCTCAATCTCGAATATCTAGAGGCGCAATTCTATTCCTACGCGGCAACCGGAGCCGGCCTGCCGAGCTCGATCCTCGGCGGTACGGGCACCCAAGGCGCCGTCATCGGCGGTCGCCAGGTTCCGTTCAGGGACCCACAGGTCGCCCAATATGCGCGGGAAATCTCGCTCGACGAGACCAACCACGTCAAGTTCCTCCGCACCGCGCTCGGGGCATCGGCGGTCGCCCAGCCGGCGATCGACGTCGGCACCGATCCGAACGGCGCCTTTTCGACCGCGGCCCGCGCGGCGGGGCTGGTCGGCGCGGGCCAATCGTTCGACCCCTATGCCAGCGACGAGAATTTCCTGTTGGGCGCGTTCATTTTCGAGGATGTCGGGGTGACTGCGTACAAGGGCGCCTCGCCGCTGATCCAGAACGCGACGTTCCTCGAGGCGGCAGCCGGCATCCTCGCCGCCGAAGCCTATCATGCCGGGCTCATTCGCACCGTCCTGTTCGCCAAGGGCATCCAGGCACCGGCACTCATCGACGCCACCGAGGCGATCTCGAATGCCCGCGACAGCCTGGATGGCGCAAGCGACGACGATCAGGGAATCCGCCCGATCAACGGAGCGTCGAACATCGTTCCGTCGGACAGCAACGCGATCGCCTTCAGCCGGACGCCGGGTCAGGTGCTCGATATCGTCTTCCTGACCAGGATGGCGGCGACGAAAGGTGGCTTCTTCCCCAACGGGGTCAACGGGCTGATCAACACCAGCACCGCGAGCTGACGCGCGCGGTGCCAGCCGATCGAAGCGACGCGATGGGAATGGCATGAACTTACTGGCGGCAATGGCTGTGCCGGAGGTCGCCCGCGGATCCGGCGCAAACCGTTTCCGCGGTGTGGGAGCCGTGGGTTGGGCGGCTGTTGCGATCGCAATGGCGACTTCCGCCGCTGGACCCGCGCGGGCGGATGTGATCGAGATCGGCCAGAATGGCGCGGCTGTGGTCCGCGCGGCCGACAGGGGCTGGGCCGGGCATCCGGTCGACGCCAACACGGATGTCGCTGCCGACCTGATCGACACAACCGATGCGCCGAGTGTTCCGGCCGCTGCGATCACCAGCATCGCAGCTCCAGCCATCCCCGAGGCGGTCCATGCTTCCTTCCTCAAGGCTGCCAGCGCCTCCAACGTCAGCCCGGCTTTGCTCGAGGCGCTGGTCTGGAAGGAAAGCCGCTGGCGGCCGAACGCGGTGTCGCCCAAAGGCGCGCTCGGCCTCACCCAGCTGATGCCGGGCACCGCGCGCGACCTGCTCGTCGATCCGCGCGATTATTCGGCGAACCTTCAGGGCGGGGCGCGCTATCTGCGGCAGATGCTTGACCTGTTCGATGGTGACATTGAAAAGGCACTTGCTGCCTACAATGCGGGGCCAGGTCGCGTGCGAATCGCCGGCGGCATTCCGGCCATTGCGGAAACCCGCGCCTATGTTTCGTCAATCATCGACCGGCTGGGGCGAACCACGGCCGATCTTTCGCAAGGAGCAAACCGATGATTCGTCGCGTCACTCACCTGGCATCCGCCACGTTCGCGGCGGCGCTGTCTACTGCAGCCGACGCGCAGCAGGCGGGCGCCAACCCGGCCGGATCGGGTCCGATCGTCGCTGCCATGGCCTGGCTCCAGGGCACGCTGCTCGGCAACGTCGCCACGGCGGTCGCGGTGATCGCCGTCGCGATGGTCGGCTTCATGATGCTGACCGGACGGATGAACTGGCGCTTTGGAGCGACGGTTATCGTCGGCTGCTTCGTTCTGTTCGGTGCGTCCGCGATCGTCTCGGGCATCCAGTCGACGGCCGCCGTGGGATGAGCGTTGCGCTCGACCGCACGCCCGTCTTCCGCGCGCTGACGCGGCCGCAGATGTTCGCCGGCGTGACCTACAGCTTCTTCATTCTCAACGCCGCGGTGACGACCGAAGCGTTTCTCATGACGCGCAGCTTTCTCGCGCTCCCGGTTGCGCTGGCAATTCATGGCGTGGGCTACCTCGCTTCGCTTCGTGAGCCGCGCATCTTCGATCTGTGGCTGACCAAGGTGAGCCGCTGCCCGCGGGTGGCCAATTGGAAGCGGTGGGGTTGCAACAGCTACGCGCCATGACCCAGTCGGTGAAAACCAGCTGGCGCGGCCCGGCCGCATGGGGCGCCAAAGAGGCCAAGGCCGGTGACCGGCTGCCCTATGCGCGCCACCTCACCGATCATCATCTGGCGCTCCGCGACGGGTCGGTTATGTGCATGCTGCAGGTGCCCGGACTGCCGTTCGAGACCGAGGACGCCGACGCGCTCAACCATCATCTCGGCGTCCGCGAAGTCATGCTGCGCTCGGTGCTCGATGCGCGCTTCATTGTTTATCATCACGTCGTCCGTCGGCGCGTCAGCGTGCGGCTCGACGAAAGCATCGAGGCGCCGTTCGCGGCGCTGCTCAACCGGCGCTGGCAGGGACGGCTCGACGAGCGGCGGCTGTTCGTCAACGAGCAACTGATCACGATCGTTCGCCGGGCGGCGCGAGGGAAGACCGGCTGGCCCGAGCGCATTCGCCGCAAATTGTCGCGTCAGGGCGGCGAAGTGGGGCAGGGCGACCTGCGCGCGCTCGATGCC
>JAIVIZ010000093.1:14714-35283 GCA_020200315.1 Sphingomonadales bacterium
GGATCGACCTCGCCATCCGCCGCCTGCGCTCGGCGGACGAGGAAGCGGGCGTCGAGCGGGGTGAAATGCTCGCGGCGCGCGACGCCCTCGGCGCCGGCCAGGCAGGGTTCGGCGATCATCATCTCTCGCTGATGGTCCGGGCGGAATCGCTCGCGGCGCTCGACACCGCGATGGCCAGCGCCGCTGCGACCCTCGCCGATATCGGCGCGGTCGCGGTGCGCGAGGATATCAATCTCGAGCCGAGCTTCTGGGGCCAGTTCCCGGGCAATGAATCCTACGTCGTCCGCCGCGCATTGATCTCCACCGCCAACGCCGCCGGTTTTCTCTCACTCCACGGCATGCCGATCGGCAGCGCGACCGGCAATCACTGGGGCGAAGCGGTAACGGTGTTCGAGACCACCGCCGCCACCCCTTATTTCTTCAATTTCCACGAAGGCGACCTCGGCAATTTCACCGTCATCGGCCCATCCGGGTCCGGCAAGACGGTCATCCTCAACTTCCTTGCGGCGCAGGCGCAGCGGTTCGCGCCGCGCACCATCCTGTTCGACAAGGACCGGGGCGCGGAGATATTCCTGCGCGCCTGCCAGAGCTTCTACAGCCGGCTGCTGCCGGGCGAGCCGACCGGGTTCAATCCGCTCCGCCTGCCCGAAACCGCCGTCAACCGCGCGTTCCTGCGCGACTGGCTCGGGGTGCTGCTGGCGCAGGACGGGCCCGAGGAAGCTGCGGCGATCGCGGCGGCGGTCGACGCCTGCATGGACGCGGAGCCGGTCTTCCGTCGCTTGCGCTATTTCCGCGAGCTTCTGGCCGGCCGCAGCCGGCCGCAGCAGGGCGACCTCGCCTCGCGGCTCGATCCGTGGATCGGCACGGGCGAGCATGGCTGGCTGTTCGACAATGCCGAGGATCGGCTCGATCTCGAAGCGCGCATGATCGGCTTCGACATGACGGCGCTGCTCGATGCGCCCGCGCTCCGCACGCCGGCGATGATGTACTTGTTTCACCGCATCGAGGAACGGCTGGAGGGGTCGCCGACGATGATCCTGATCGACGAGGGCTGGAAAGCGCTCGACGACGCGGTGTTCGTGGCGCGCATCCGCGACTGGCTGAAGACGCTGCGCAAGCGCAACGCGCTGGTCGGCTTCGCGACGCAATCCGCCCGCGACGCGCTCGACAGCCGCATCGCCTCGGCGATTGTCGAGCAGACCGCGACGATGATCTTCACGCCCAACGCCAAGGCGCGGGAGGAGGATTATTGCGGTGGTTTCGGACTGAGCCAGCACGAGCTCGAACTCATCCGTCAGCTCCCGGCGCACAGCCGCTGCTTCCTCGTGCGCCACGCCAACGAATCCGTCGTGGTGCGCCTCGACCTGTCCGGCCAGGCCGATCTCCTGACCATCTTGTCTGGTCGTGAGGCGACGACGCGCCGGCTCGACGGGCTGCGCGAGATTTATGGGGATCACCCCGCCGCCTGGTATCCCCTCCTCACCGGCATGAGCTGGCCCGGCGAGGACGACGAGCACGGCCTGAGCGAGGCCGCCGAATGAGCGCGTGCGCAGCCTTGGGCGCGGTCGGCGGCAGCAGCGGCGAGGGAATGGCGAGCGCCCTGCGCACCCTCGACTGCCAGACCGGCGAGACGACGGCGATGGCGTTCGGCCGGCTGTTCGGGACGCATGGGCAGTTGCTGCCGGCGCTGACCGCCGCGATGACGCTCTACGTCGCCTTCTTCGCCATTGGCCTGCTGACCGGACGGACGCGGGTCGGCGTCGCGGCGCTGACCCCGCGGATGATGACGCTCGGGCTGGTGCTGACCTTCGCGACGTCGTGGGCGGCGTACCAGAACGTCATCTGGACGCTCGCGAGCGGTGCTCCCGATCAGGTGGCCACGCTGCTCGCCGGAACCCATGGATCGGCCACCACGGCCTTCGCCGACCGCCTCGATCAGTTGTTCGCCGCGATTGCCGACGCGGCGCATCAGGCAACCCTGCCGGCGCCTCCGACCGAAACCGGGATCACGCCGGCGGCGCCGACCGTTGCGGGTTTCTCCGCGTCGACCGTGCTGTGGCTGGCGGCCATCCTGCTGCTGCTCGGCACCGCCGGGGTGCTGGTGACGTCCAAGATTGCGCTCGCCGCGTTGCTCGCACTCGGGCCGTTGTTCATCGTCTTTGCGCTGTTCGGCGGCACGCGCGGGTTGTTCGACGGCTGGGTCAAGGCCCTGGTGATGTTCGCGCTGGTGCCGCTCCTCGCCGTGCTGATCGGTGGCGGCGCGCTCGGCGCGCTCGGACCCGTGGTACGCAGCATCGCTAATGAGGGCGGCCAGCCCGACCCGCACAAGGTCGGCGTGCTGTTCATGGGCGCGTGCGTCTACATCGCCTTGATGATCATGGTGCTCAAGACCGCGGGCACGATCATCGGCGGGTGGAAGACGCTTGGTCCAGGCCGGCGTCAGCAGCGTGGCGAAGTGGCTGCGGCTGCCGCGGCTGGTGCGGCGCGCGGCACGAACATGCTCACGCAACCATCGATTGCAGGCGGCCGCATCCCCGACGAGCGCGTCCGCCAGATGTTGTCGGCCCTGCCTGCCTCGCATGCCTCGGAAGGCGGCACCGTGGTTGCCGGAAGCTTCGCCACCTCGCGATCGCGCGACGTCACCCGCCAAATCGCGCTCGCGGGTCCCGGCGGCGTGGCGCTCCCGGCGCGAGTGATCGATCACCGGCTCCAGGGCATTCGCCAGGGGATGAGCATCCGTCCCCGCTCGGCTCCCAAGGGATATCTGTCATGAGCAAAATGCTTGCCGCCGCCGCGCTCGTTGCAGCCAGCCTGGGCTTCGCCGGCAGCGCCGCCGCCGACCCGCGCGTCGCCAGTCAATTTTATGAGCCCGGCCGGATCGTCACGATTCATGGCGGCACCGGCATCCAGTCGACCATCGCCTTTGGACCTGACGAGCGGATCGAGAATGTCGCGGTCGGCAATTCGCTGGCCTGGCAAGTGACCCCCAACCGCCGCGCGGACCTGCTGTTCATCAAACCGCTGTCGGCTAGGGCGCGGACGAATATGACGGTCGTCACCGACCAGCGCACCTATCTGTTCGATCTCGTTTCCGGCGGTGCCGGCGGAGCGGTCTATTTGCTGCGCTTCACCTACCCAAATGAGCCGAAGCGCACCGCGCCGGTCGTCGCTGCGGCGAATGCGTCGGCGGTCCAGCCGGTGGCGGCGGTAGCCGCCCGTCCCGACCCGGCCCTGCTCAATTTCAATTGGGCGGCTGGCGGCACCCGAGCGCTCCTGCCGACGCGCTTCTTCGACGATGGCCGCGCGACCTATCTTGCCTGGCCCGCCGAGACGAGCCTGCCCGCAATTCTGGTGCGCGATGCAAGCGGCTCGGAAGGGCCGGTCAATTACAGCGTGCAAGGCGACTATATCGTCATCGAGGGCGTCCCGGCACAGCTCGTGCTGCGGTCGGGCAAGAAGATGGCGACGCTCACTCCCGCTCTGCGCCGTGCGCCCCGCGCGCGCGCGCCGGGGCCGGCCGACCCCGCCACGGCCTCGGCCGCACCGCGCGAGAAGACCAAGTCATGAACGAGTTCGCCCCCGCCCCCACGCGGCTGATGCTGCGCCCCATCGACGCGTTCGACCCACGCCTCGAACTCGACGACAGCGCGCTGATCGAGGCCAGCCGCAACGCCTACCCGGTCGTCGCGACGCAACAAGCGCGCAAGGACGGCTTCGGGCTGATGGCCGGCGCGGGGATCGCCACGCTGCTCGGCGCACTGACCTTCTTCTCGATGAGCGGCAGCCGGCATGAGCGAGTCACGCCCAGCCCCGCACCGGCAACCGCGCCGCAGAATCAGCCGGCTCTGCTTACGCCCAACCAGGGAGCGCCGGTGCTGGCCCCGCGTGGCGGGTCGCTGATCCTGCCATCGGTCCCGCCGCAGCTGCCGTTCCCGCTCACCGGTGCGCGCCCCGCCGATCAGCGCTCGGTCGCTCCCCTGATGGTGTTCGACGGCAGCGCCGCGCCATCCACGCCGGCCGATCCGGCGACCGCGCCATTGACAGGGTCAGCCGCGACACGCGCCGCCGGACCTTCGTCGGCCATCGCCGCCGCCGGAGGCGACAACGACCAGTTCGCCACGCGGGTCGGGTCGGCCGGAGTGGAAGTCGCGAGCGCTCAGCCGCTCGCCAACCCGGCGACCACCGTGACTCAGGGCACATTGATTCCGGCGGTGCTCGAAACCGCGATCGATACCGACCTGCCCGGCTATGCCCGCGCCATCGTCAGCCGCGACGTGCGCTCGTTCGACGGCGCACGCGTGCTCGTGCCGCGCTCCTCACGGCTGATCGGCCAGTACAAGTCGGGCCTGACCGCCGGACAGACCCGCGTCTATGTGATCTGGACCCGGCTGATCCGCCCCGACGGCGTGTCGGTCGCGCTCGCCTCCCCGGCCGTCGCCAACGACGGGCGCTCGGGGCTCGACGGCAAGGTCGACGGCCACTTCATGAAGCGCTTCGGATCGGCCTTCCTGCTGTCGGTGGTTGGTGGCCTGTCGTCGCTCGGCTCGACCGTGTTGTCGGGCGGGCAGAGCGCCGCGTCGGTCGCCGCCCAGCGGGATAGTGCGATCCCGCCGACGATCCATGTCGCGCCTGGTCAGCCGATCCGCGTATTCACCGCTCGCGACCTCGACTTCGCCGGCTTTGGCGGGTCGGCCGGCGGCCAATGAGCGCCACGCTCCATAGCATCGAAGACGGCAGCGTCTTTCTCAACGCCTATCTCGCGCCATTCCGCCCGTGGCTCGAACGCGACGACATCAGCGAAATCATCGTCAACCGTCCGGGCGAGGTGTGGATCGAAGTGGCCGGCGTGCCGCACCTTCAGCGGGCGGAACTCCCCGGTCTCACTAACCGCGACATTCAGCGGCTGGCCGAGCAGGTCGCGCGGATCAGCCATCAGGGGATCAACCGCGCCAAGCCGCTGCTCGCCGCGACCCTGCCCGACGGCGCCCGCGTGCAGTTCATCGCGCCGTCGGCAACGCGCGACCACTGGGCGATGGCGCTGCGCCGCCACCGGCTGATCGACCTGCCGCTCGACGCCTATAATCTTGGACCACTTGGCGAAGGCATGGCTCCAGCCGAGCCGGACCCGACCGAAGACCCGATCGGCTATCTGCGTTCGGCGGTGCAGCGGCGCCGCACGATCCTCGTCAGCGGCGGCACGTCGAGCGGCAAGACGACTTTCCTTAACGCACTGCTGGGGGAAGTCCCGCCCGAGGAGCGCGTCGTCCTCGTCGAGGACACGCCGGAGATCCGCCTGCAAAGCGCATCCGGGCTCGGCCTGGTCGCGGTCAAGGGCGACGAGGGCGAGGCGCGCATTTCCACCGAGGATCTCCTCCAGGCGGCGCTCCGCCTCCGCCCGGATCGGATCGTGCTCGGCGAAATCCGCGGCCGCGAGGCGATCAGCTTCCTTCGCGCGATCAACACCGGCCATCCCGGCTCCTTCACCACCATTCATGCCAATTCGCCCGCCGGGGCGCTCGAGCAATTGGCGCTGATGGTGATGGAAGCGGGCCTCGGCCTCAGCCGTGCCGACACCATCGCTTATGCCGTATCGATGATCGACGTGATCGTTCAGCTCGACCGGCTCGGCGGGCGCCGGCGCATCGCGGCGATCACCGAAGCCAGGCGGATTGCCGAACCCGACACCCCACCAACCAGTTCAACACGTTGCCAACAGGGAGTTACCCATGTTTAAACTTGCTAGCCTTGCACTGCCGGCCCTGCTCCTGCTGCCGCAGGCGGCCCAGAGCCAGACCACGCCCTTCAATCCCTATCGCGGCTTCCGTGTGGAGGTGAACGCCGGCGGCGATCGCTTCCAGGCGCAGGGCACGCATCGCAATCGCTTCGGCTACGGTGCGTCGGCGGGCTTCGACGGCCTCGTCACCGACCATTTCCTGTTCGGCGTCGAGGCGAGCTACTGGCGGACGCGCCACGGCAATGAAATCTGTACGACCGACGCCAGCGGCTCGACGCTGTGCGACCGATCGGGGCGGGAATTGGGCGCGGCGTTTCGCGCCGGCTTCCTGGTGACGCCGTCGCTGCTGATCTTCGGCAAGGCAGGGTTCGTCAAGAATCGGCAGTCCGGCAGCTTCGTCTCCCCGAACGGGCTGTTCTATATCAACGGCAGAATCGTCGGGCCGGGCTATTCGATCTCCGACCGGCGCAACATCGACGGCTATCAGCTCGGCGGCGGGATCGAATATTCGCTGATGCGGCACGTCTATGTCGACGCGCAATATGTTCGCTCGCGCTACGACGATCGCACCAGCCGCCAGCGCGTGATGGCGGGCGTCGGCGTTCGCTTCTGACGGAGCGTTTCGGCGGGCCGTTGCTGGCATCCATTGCGGCTGGCCGCGCCAATCCGGCGCGGCTAAGGCGGCTCGCTCGATCCGACCGGGGGTGCCGCCAATGACTAGTTATGTTGACCGCAGCGGCCTCTCGGTCGCGGAGCCGCTCGCCGTTTTCGTTGAACAGCAGGTGCTCCCCGACCTGGCGATGGAAGCCGACGGCTTCTGGTCAGGAATCGGCGCCATCTATGCGCGCTTCGCCCCGGAGAATCGGGCACTGCTCGCCCGGCGCGACGCGTTGCAACGGGAAATCGATGCCTTGTGCGAGGAGCATCCTCACGAGGCTCAAGACGGTAGCGCGCAGGAAGCGTTCCTCCGCCAGATCGGCTATCTGGTCGACGAGCCCGCCGAGGTTGCGATCACCACGGAACATGTCGACGACGAACTGGCGCGCCTCGCCGGTCCCCAGCTCGTCGTTCCATCGCTCAATGCCCGCTTCGTGCTCAACGCCGCCAATGCGCGGTGGGGAAGCCTTTACGATGCACTCTACGGCACCGATGTCCTCGGCGCAGCACCTTCGGGAACTGGCTACGATACCGAGCGCGGCGCCGCGGTTATTGTACAGGCGAAAGCTTTCCTCGACGAAACCGTTCCACTCGCGAACAAATCCTATGCGGATGTAACGGGATGGTCGATCGAGCGCGGGCAACTCAAACCCGTGCTTGCGGATCCTGCGCTGTTCGCGGGCTATCGGGGCGACGCTTCCGCACCTTCGGCGATTCTATTGCAGCACAACGGCCTGCACATCGAATTGCTCATCGACCGCGACCATCCCATCGGCCGCGACGACCCGGCTGGGCTTGCCGACGTCGTGCTCGAGGCGGCGCTGTCGACCATCGTCGATCTCGAGGATTCGATCGCCGCCGTCGACGCCGAGGACAAAGTCGCGGCCTACGCCAACTGGCTGGGCCTGATGCGCGGCGACCTGACGGCCACTTTTCGCAAGGGTGGCGAGACCGTCAATCGCACCCTCGATCCCGACCGGTCGTACACCGCGCCCGACGGGACCAGCTTCACCCTGCCCGGCCGCTCGCTGCTGTTCGTTCGCAACGTCGGGCACCTGATGACCACGCCGGCGATCCGCCTGCCCGACGGGAGCGACGCGCCCGAAGGCATCCTCGACGCGGTGATGTCGAGCCTGATCGCGCTTTATGACCTTCGCCGGCTCGGCCGCTTCGTCAACAGCCGCACCGGATCGGTCTACATCGTCAAGCCCAAGATGCACGGCCCGGAAGAGGTCGCCTTCGCCAACCGCCTGTTCGACGCGGTCGAGGATCTGCTCGGCCTCGCCCGCAACACGGTCAAGATGGGGGTGATGGACGAGGAGCGCCGCACCTCGGCCAACCTCAAGGCCTGCGTCGCTGCGGCGCGCGAGCGGATCGTATTCATCAACACCGGCTTCCTCGATCGCACCGGCGACGAGATTCACACCTCGATGCGCGCCGGACCGATGATCCGCAAGGCCCAGATGAAGTCGAGCGCCTGGATCGCCGCCTACGAGCAGCGCAACGTCGCCATCGGTCTCGCCTGCGGGTTCTCGGGCAAGGCGCAGATCGGCAAGGGCATGTGGGCCGCGCCCGATCGCATGGCCGACATGGTCGAGCAGAAACTCGCTCACCCGCAGACGGGAGCAAACACGGCTTGGGTGCCGAGCCCGACCGCGGCCACGCTGCACGCGATCCATTATCATCAGGTGGATGTCTTCGCCCGTCAGGCGGAACTCGCGGGCGAGCCGCCGACGGCACTGCGCGAGCTGCTGACGCCGCCGCTCGCCGTTGGGCGCAACTGGTCCGAGAATGACATCAGGGACGAACTCGACAACAATGCCCAGGGTATTCTCGGCTATGTCGTGCGCTGGATCGACCAGGGGGTCGGCTGTTCCAAGGTGCCGGACATCCATGACGTTGGCCTGATGGAAGACCGCGCCACGCTGCGCATTTCCTCACAGCACATCACCAACTGGCTGATGCATGGCGTGTGCACCGCGGACGAGGTCGACGCCGCCTTGCGCCGCATGGCGGCCAAGGTCGATGCCCAGAACGCCGGCGATCCGCTCTATCGGCGGATGGCCCCGGACCTGGAGGCGAGCCTAGCGTTCCAGGCGGCGCGCGCCCTGGTGTTCGAAGGCGCGAGCCAGCCGAATGGCTACACGGAGCCCCTGCTCCACGCCTTTCGGCTGAGGGCGAAACAAGCGGCCGCACACTAGCCGATCAGCGGTCGACCGCTCCCATCCAGTCGGCCTCGCCGCCACTGCCGATGGGATCGCCGGGCGGAATGTCCACGGGGCGGGGGCGTTCGGCCACCAGCCGGTCCAGCGCCTGCTGATTGAGCAACTGCCGCGACAGATCGGCGCTCCAGGCGCGATCGGCGGCGTCGCCCTGACGGCGGCTTAGAGTTTCCGCAATCCTGTGGACACGATCGCCGAGCAGCGTTGCGATTTCGGGCGGGGTCGCCGAACGGCGCGCGACTTGCGCCATGGTGATGATGGCGCGGGTCGCGACCCGCCGGCCGAGCGCGTCGGCTTGTGTGGGGAACAGCCGCGCCTCGATGCGGTCGAGGAGCTCGATCACGCCTGGCATGGAAGCATCCGTCGCATGCTGCACTTCCAGCCGCGCCAGCCGCGTGGGAGCGAGCAGCGTGTTGAACACAAGCTCCGAAGCGACATCCGCCGCCACCAGAGGATCGAAAACGGGTCCGCCTGCCGACTGGAACAGCTCGATGTCGAACTGACGATTGTCGCTGCCGTTGCGAGCGGCCGACAGCAGCGGCAACAGCCCCGCCGGGATGCGCAGTGGATCGGGTCCGATCGTGCCGAGCACCGCTTCGATCGCCGCCCGCTGCGTCGCGGCCGGAACCGGCGTGGACGCTTCCCGTCCGTCGCCCTGGACGGAGTAAGCGAAATCGACGCCGCCGATCGACTTGGCGGCCGACACCAGCTGGTAGCGGTGCAACAGATAGATTGGCACGAACCGTCGGCGGAGGTTGGCGACCGGCTCACCGGGCGCGAGATTGGCGAGCCCGAAGCGATCGATGGCAACGCGCCGCACTGTCATGAGGCGACGCAGCTCTGCCGTCGGGTCCGGACCATCGTCCCACAGCGAGGCCCACGGCTGAGCCGTGTCGGCGCGGCGCGCATTCTCGTCCTGCATGTAGCGCAGCCCGGCGGCGACGGCAGCGGCCGCTTTCGCGTCGGCGAATTGCTGGTCCGATTGTGCCCCGGTGGGCTCACCGTAGAGCCAATCGACTGTCGTCAGATCCCATTTGCCGAGCCCAATGCCATAGGCATCGGACAAATCCGGCCTGCCATCGACCAGCGCGATCCGCGGTGCCGGATAATCCATCACTGAAGCACGCCCCTGCGTGCTCGCTTCGAAATTATGGGCGAAGCCGAGCGAGTGGCCGACCTCGTGCGCGCCGAGTTGGCGCAGGCGTGCGAGCGCGACCTGGACCGGGTCGTTGGGCCCGCCCCTGCCGGTCGTCGCCGTTCCGACCAGTCCCTGGAAAATCTGGATGTCCTGCCGGGCGCGCTCGGAGCCAAGCACCACCATCCCCTTGATGATCTCGCCGGTGCGCGGATCGACGATTTCCTGTCCGTAGGACCAACCGCGCGTCGCCCGGTCGACCCAGTTGACCATGTTGTAGCGCACGTCCAGCGGGTCGGCTCCCTCGGGCAGCAGCTTGACGTCAAATGCGTCGATGTAGCCCGCCGCATCGAACGCCTGCTTCCACCAGCCGATTCCCTCCAGCAGGGCCGACCGGATCGGCTCGGTTGCGGCGCGGTCGACATAGAAGAGGATCGGCTTCTTGACCCGCGACCGCGGCGCTTGCGGGTCGGTCTTCTCGAGCCGGAAGCGATTGGCGAAGTCACGCACCACATCACTGCCGAGCGGCGTTCCGTAATCGACCGACTGCGTCGCGAAGCCGCCGATCCGCGGGTCGAACGGGCGCGGTTTGAAGCCGGGCGCGGGAAGCCTGACGAAGCTGTGGTGAACGGTGAACGACACGCGGTGCGGATCGGGCGCGATGTTGCCGACCTCCTCGCCGGGCTTGTCCGACACATAGGTCTGAACCGCGTCGACCTCGAAATTGTCGGGAAACAGTTTGGCAGAGGCCGGCATCGCCGCCGACAGGCTCGGCTCAAGCTTGAAATCCTTGCCGGCGCCTTGCGGAGGGGTGCCGATACCAAGGCTGTCATCCTCCTGGCCGAGCGACCGGGCAATGCCGATGACATCGGCTGCGAGAAAAGGCGCGATGTCGACGACCACCGCGCCATCGGGCTTCGTCGCGACCACATCCCCCATCCACACAAGCGACGTGGCGAAGTCGGGCGAAGCGCCTTGCGTCGACCCGGGCAATCGGAAGCGTGGGTTTTCAAATATGATCGCGACCTTCTTGCCGACCCGACGAAAGGCCAACATCTGCGTATTGCCGACCTTGCCGCGATCGAGCAGCGTCGGCGCTGCACCCAGTCCGGACCGGAGTGAGGGCGTGTAGAGATAGCGGCCGTAAACGCCATCCGCGGCCGGCGCTGATAGCGTGAGGAGGACTCGGCCCCCTCGCTCGTCGATGTTGACCGGCAGCAGGCCGGACAAGCGAGCTGTCTTGCCGAGCGGGTCAGGCGCCTCGCTCGCGCTCCGCGCGATTCCGCTATGCTGACGAGCCGATTTCGCTGAAGCTGGGGCGGCGCAGACCATTGCGGCCAGGGCCGAGGTCGCCAACCACCGCGTGCAATCACTCATCAGCCCTGCCTTATGTCAATCAAGGCCTTACTATGCGAGCACCCCTTCGTCGCAGCAAGCTGAAGCCGGTGCGAAATCGCTACCGTTTGAGCGATTTGTTAACGGGGACGCCCTACTACCGGGCGAGTGTTGTCGACGACCCGCCAAACTCCTCGCCAGAAGCGCGTTTCCTCCCTAGCGACCGCGCGGCGCGATGCGCTCGTCCTGGCCATCCTGATCGCGGCCGTCGTGCTGCTGATCTGGAACGGCAGCCTGTTCTTCCATGAAATCCAGTTCGTCGGCGATCAACAGGGCGAAGGCGTGCGCGTCGCATGGACGGCGCTGACGCTCAACGTCGCCTTGATCCTGTTTGGGTGGCGGCGCTACGTCGATCTTCAGCACGAAAGCGAACTGCGCGCCGACAGCGATGCCCGCGCGATCGTCATGGCGACAACCGACCCCATGACCGGTCTGCTCAATCGCAAGGGCTTCGCCGACAAGGCCTGCGAACTATCCAGTGACGGGTCGAGCGGCGAACGGCGGCTGGCGATTTTTTCGGTCCAGCTCAACCGGTTCAAGGGCATCAACGACCGTTTCGGCTTCGACGTTGGTGACGAGCTGTTGCGCCGCATCGCGGAAGGTATCATCGGTGTCGTCGATCCCGATGCCCTGGTTGCACGGCTGAGCGGCGACGAGTTTGCCGTCGCCTGCGTGCAATCGTCCGGCGATAAACGCGAAATCGAACGCCTTGGCGTGAGCGTCCTTCGCTCGGTCACGCGCGCTCAGACGGTCGACGGCAAGGTCATTCAGGTCGGCGCCTATGTCGGTATCGCGATGAGCGACGGCGGGACGATACCCATCGCCGACCTGCTGCGGCGTGCCGACATCGCGCTCGATCGCGCCAAGACGGCGAAGGCCGCCCGGCCGATGTGGTTCGACACCGGCATGGAGCGCGCGCTGCTTGCCCACAGCGAGATCGAACAGGGCATCCTGTTGGCACTGGAACATAAGCAGTTCGAGCCGTTTTTCGAGCCGCAGGTCGACCTGCAAACCGGCGCGATCGTCGGGTTCGAGGTCCTCGCCCGCTGGCGCCATCCAATATCCGGCATCATCTCTCCCGATAGCTTCATCAGCGTCGCCGAGGACATGGGCGTGATCGGCCGCCTGTCGGAACAGGTCATGCACGCCGCCTTCAGCGAGGCCGCATCCTGGGACCCGGCCATCAAAATCTCGGTCAACATCTCGCCGGTCCAACTCACCGATCCGTGGCTCGCCGAGAAGATCGTGCGCGTCCTTGCGGAGACCGGCTTTCCCGCAACCCGGCTGGTCGTCGAGATCACCGAGAGCTCGCTGTTCGCCGACATCGACCAGGCCCGGGCGATCGTGACCAGCCTCAAGAACCAGGGCATCCGCCTTGCGCTCGACGACTTCGGCACGGGTTTCTCATCGCTCTCGCACCTGCGCACCCTGCCTTTCGACGTGATCAAGATCGACCGCAGCTTCGTCGCCACCATCGATCGCGATCGGGAAAGCGCTGCGATCGTCGGCGCGGTCGCGACGTTGGCCACCGCCATCGGCGTGCCCGTGACGGTCGAGGGGATCGAGGATGCCGCGACGCATGCGGCGGTGCTCGGGATGGGCTGCGCCGTCGGACAGGGCTGGTATTTCGGCAAGCCGATGACCGCCCACCAAGCCGCGCAGTTGCTGCGCGATCGGCACTCCGCGCCCCATCCTGGCAACGAACTGCCGCGGTTCAAAGCCGTCGGTTGACGCCTTTCAAGTGACGCGCGGAACCGCCGTCCCGGCGCGGGACGCGCGGGAGCCAATGCTTCAAATCGGACGTTGGCGGCGTGGTAAAAACCACGTTAAGAAGTCCGTATGCGTTCGATGCGTTCCGCCACCGTCCTCGATCCAACCCAGTTCGGGCGCCGCGTCTCGACGGCCAGGGTATCCGCCGCGCAGCGCCAGCCGTCTGACTCATTCGCCGACCTAAAGCTGTTCGCGCTGACCTTCCTCGGCGGTTTTATGTTCGTGGCAATCTATCTCGGCTGACCTCGCCTAATCGCAGGCCTTGTGCAGCAGCCAGCCTAGCCAGGCCGAGATCAGGCACATCGCCGCCACCAGCACCAGCTGACCGCCCGGGCCGATCCCGACGCTGCTGAGGGCGAAAGCGATCAGCGCGCCGATCACCATCGCGCCGGAATTGACGATATTGTTGGCGGCAACGGTCCGCGCCGTCTCCGATTTGGGAACGGTGGTCGTCAGGAACGCATAGAGCGGGACGACGAACATCCCTCCCGTCACGGCAATCCCGAGCAGCGCCGCAACCATCAGACCGGAGCCGGGCTGCACGAGAAAATTGCCGAGGGTGATCAACTGATCGCCTCGGGCCTTCGCCCAGTGCATCGCGACGAAGTGAAGCATCAGCACGAAGGCGCCCATGAGCAGCACCGAAACGGGCGCGAACCGCGCCGAGACTTCGCTTTTGAGCAGCCGGTTGATGAGCACCGAACCGATCGCGATGCCGATCGAGAAGACGGCGATGAACAGGCTGGCGACCTGCTCGTTGGAGCCGAGCACATTCTTCACCAGCGGCGGAAAGATGATGATCAGCACCGCGCCGATGGTCCAGAAGAAGCTAATGGCGCAGATCGCGAGGAACAGGCGCGGGATATGCATCGTCGCGCTGACCAGCCGGATCGAGGAGCGGACGATGTGCCAGTCGGGCCTGGCGCAGTCGGCGCTGGGCGGAGCCGGCGGAACCTGCCTGCCGGTCAGAAAGCCGAGGCCGGCGATCACCACCACCACCAGCGCGGTGGCCGAGGGGCGGTTCGCAAGCACCCCAGCGAGGATCGTGCCGCCGAGGATGGCGAGGTAGGTTCCCGCCTCGACCAGCCCCGTTCCGCCAAGCACCTCATCGCGGTGGAGGTGCTGCGGGAGGATCGCATATTTGATCGGGCCGAAGAAAGTCGAGTGCACGCCCATCGCAAACACCGCCGCAAGCATCAGCGGAATGTTGGCGAGGAGCAGGCCCGCACCGCCCATAAGCATGATCCCGATTTCCGCGGCCTTGATCCAGCGGATCAGGCGCGCCTTGTCGCGCACATCGGCGAGCTGGCCCGACATCGCGGACAAGAGGAAGAACGGCAGGATGAACAGCGCCTGCGCAATCGCCGAGAATTGCGCCTCGCGCGCGGCATTGCTGTACAATTGATAGGTGACGAACAGCACAACCGCCTGTTTGAACAGGCTGTCGTTGAACGCGCCCAGCGCCTGGGTGGCGAAAATGGGGAGGAACCGACGCGCACGAAGCAGGTGGATTGTATTCTGCATCAAGGCGCTGGCTTGCCGCTCCTGTGTCGCCGCCGGTGCGCCGGCATAGCCAGCTTTGCTCTTACGGCCAAACGCTATAACGCTTCGGCCCTGCGATGCTGACGCTGCCCAACCTTCTCACGCTATCGCGGATCTTCGCGGTGCCGCTGCTGGTGGCCCTGCTGTGGCGCCCGGCACCGCTCGATTACGCGATCACCTTCGTCCTCTACTGCATCGTCGGCATCACCGATTATTTCGACGGCTATCTCGCTCGTGCGCAAGGGCAGATCTCGCGCCTCGGCCAGTTCCTCGATCCTATCGCCGACAAGATCATGGTCGCGGCCGTGCTGATCATGCTGATCTCCAGCCGCAAGGCGAACCCGGAGCCGGAGATCGCCGGGCTGCACATCGTCGCCGCGCTGATCATCCTGCTGCGCGAGATCATCGTCTCGGGGCTGCGCGAATATCTCGCGAGCCTGCAGGTGTCCGTGCCCGTCAGCCAGCTCGCGAAATGGAAGACCACATTCCAGCTCGTCGCGCTTGGTGCGCTGATCCTCGGCGGCGCGGTGCCGCATCTGCCGTGGGTCCACCTCGTCGGCCTCGCCAGCCTGTGGGCGGCGGCGCTGCTCACACTGGTCACTGGCTGGGACTATCTGCGCATCGGCATGAAGCACATGGACTGAGTCGCTAATCGATTTTGCAAGTCACTCTGACCGACTTTAATCGTTTACGTCGATGCGAGTGGAGGTCTAACGGCGCAACGACAGACTCTGGAAGGACGGTTCGGCATGGACGCGAAGACTGGTGAGATGGGCTCCGGCCCGAAGTGCCCGATGGGTGAACCGAACACCGTGCGCTCGCTGCTCGGTCGTACCAACAAGGATTGGTGGCCTGATTCGCTGCCGCTCGACGTGCTTCACCAGGGCGACACCTCGCCCGACCCGATGGGACCCGACTTCGATTATGCCGAAGCGTTCAAGGCGCTCGACTACCAGGCGCTGAAGAAGGACCTCGTCGCGCTGATGACGGACAGCAAGCCGTGGTGGCCCGCAGATTACGGCCATTATGGCCCCTTCATGATCCGCATGGCGTGGCACGCGGCCGGCACCTATCGCACGGCGGACGGCCGCGGCGGGGCCAACAGCGGGCAGCAGCGTTTTGCCCCGCTCAACAGCTGGCCCGACAACGGCAACCTCGACAAAGCCCGCCGCCTGCTGTGGCCGATCAAGCAGAAGTACGGGAAGAACATCAGCTGGGCCGACCTGTTCATCCTGGCGGGCAACGTCGCGATCGAGTCGATGGGCGGACCGGTGTTTGGCTTTGGCGGCGGGCGCAAGGACGTGTTCGAGCCGGAAAAGGACATCTACTGGGGCAGCGAGGAACAGTTCGTCGGCCATCCCGAGAACAAGACCCGCATCCTGCCCGAGGAGCAGCTTGAGCTTGAGGAGCCGCTTGCCGCGATTCAGATGGGGCTGATTTACGTGAACCCCGAAGGACCGGGCGGCGTCCCCGATGCCCTGCAGTCGGCGCGCGACATCAAGATCACGTTCGAGCGCATGGCGATGAACCATGAGGAGACGGTCGCGCTGACGGCCGGAGGCCACACCTTCGGCAAGGCGCATGGCGCGGGCGATGCGACTCTGGTCGGCGATGCGCCGGAAGGTGCCGACATGGCGCTACAGGGTCTCGGTTGGGCCAGCGCGCACGAGAGCGGCTTTGGAGAGCACACGATCACCAGCGGCATCGAAGGCGCTTGGGTGAACACGCCCACCGAGTGGTCGGAGAACTACTTCCGCCTGCTGCTCGACTATGAATATGAGCTGGTGCGCTCCCCCGCGGGTGCCAAGCAGTGGCAGCCGATCAACCAGCGTGAGGAGGACATGGCGCCCGACGCGCATGTTCCGGGCAAGAAGGTGCCGACGATGATGACCACCGCCGACATGGCGCTGAAGGTCGACCCGGAATTCCGCGTCATCTCGGAGAAGTTCCGCAACGACCATGAGGCGTTCAAGGACGCGTTCGCTCGCGCCTGGTTCAAGCTGACCCATCGCGACATGGGTCCGAAGGTCCGCTACCTCGGGCCGGAAGTGCCCGCCGAGGACCTCATCTGGCAGGATCCGGTTCCGGCCGGCAGCATGCCGCCCGACGGGGATGCCGAGGCGTTCAAGTCGAAGATCCTCGGTGCTGGCTTCACCGTTGGTCAGCTGGTGAAGACGGCCTGGGCATCGGCTTCGACCTATCGCAAGTCCGACCATCGCGGCGGCGCCAACGGCGCGCGCATCCGCCTCGCTCCGCAGAAGGACTGGGCGGTCAACGAGCCGGAGGAACTGGGCGGCATTCTCGCCAAGATCGAGGAGCTACGCGGCAATCTGTCGATGGCCGATGCCATCGTGCTCGCGGGGTCGGCGGCGGTGGAGAAGGCGGCGAAGGATGCCGGCTTCGACGTCAGCGTGCCGTTCACCGGTGGCCGCGGCGACGCGACGCAGGATTGGACGGATCCCGAGAGCTTCGAAGTGATGGAGCCGGTCGCCGACGGCTTTCGCAACTATCTCAAGACCAGGCACTCGGTGAAGACCGAGGAACTGCTGATCGACCGTGCGTCGCTGCTCGGCCTCACGGTTCCGGAGATGACGGTGCTGCTCGGCGGCCTTCGCGTGCTCGGGGCCAACTACAAGGATGCACCGGAGGGCGTGCTGACCAACCGCAAGGGTCAGCTGACCAACGACTTCTTCGTCAACCTGCTCGACATGGACACGGAGTGGAAGGTGGTCGACACGAGCGCCGACGAGGAGTTCATCGGCTACGACCGCGGGGGCAAGCAGGAGAAGTGGCGGGCGGCTAATCCGAAGGCGCACGCACGGGAACCGGCCTAAGCTCGCGGTGCCGCGGTCCCCGGAGGATCGCGGCACCCGTCACGGCTTCGCACCCTGGGCCGGAATGATCTCGCCGACCATGGTGCGAAGCGTGTCGGCGAGTAGGGAGAATTCTTCCTCTCGCGGGCTCGATCGCCGCCACACCAGGGACACGCGGCGGAAGCCATGCTCCGACTGGAGCGGCCGGACATCGACGCCTGTGCCGCCAAGGATGCCGGCTTCGATCGCCATTTCCGGCACGAAGGTCACACCCAAGCCATTGTCGACCATCTGCACCAGCGTGTGCAGCGAGGTGCCGGTCACGGCGGCGTCCGCCCGCAGCTCGGGCCGGTTGCACGCCGACAAAGCATGGTCTTTGAGGCAATGCCCATCCTCGAGCAGCAGCAGGCGGTTCTCGTCGATCGCGCCTGGCTCGATCATCCCCTCCGGCGGTCCCTCCCCTCCCGGGAACGCAACGAACAGCCGGTCGTCGAACAGCATCGCCGTCTCCACGTCCCCGCAGGCATAGGGTAGCGCCAGCAAGACGCAGTCGAGCTGTCCACGGTGAAGTCCCTCACAGGCTGCGCTGCTCGTTTCTTCACGCAGGAACAGCTTGAGATTGGGCCAGTGCTTGCGCAGGCGCGGCAGCATCGCGGGCAGCAGGAAGGGAGCGATCGTCGGAATGACGCCCAACCGAAGTTCGCCGTTGAGCGGCGTTCCCTCGGCCCGCGCAATGTCGGTCAGCTCCTCCGTTTCGCGAAGCACCCGTAAGGCCTTGCCGGCGATCTTCGCGCCCAATGGCGTGAATCGGACCATGCGCCGCGTGCGCTCCACCAGCATGATGCCGAGCAAATTCTCCAGCTCCCGCAGCCCGGCCGACAGGGTCGACTGAGTAACGAAACACGCTTGAGCGGCCCTTCCGAAATGCCCGTGCTGATGCAGGGCAACGAGATACTGGAGCTGCTTGAGGGTCGGCAGGTGCACCGTCATCGAAGATCCCCTCTCTGCCCCACCGGTGCGTGCAGCGGGGGTTTATATCAAAGTGGCTCCGCCTTACATGAGGGAAAGCATCGTTGAGGACGCACCTTTGCCTTCGACTCTCATCGCCTATCTCGACTCGATCAAGGCCCGCGATCCCGCGGCCCGTTCTCGCGCGGAGATCCTGCTTTACCCTGGCGTGTGGGCGCTGGCCTTTCACCGCGTCGCCCACTGGCTGTTCGAGGGGAAGCTCTTCTTCCTTGCCCGCGCGGTCAATCACGTCGCCCGGGCGCTGACGGCAATCGACATCCACCCGGGCGCCCGGATCGGCTGCAACTTCTTCATCGATCACGGCTTCACCGTCATCGGCGAGACGGCGGAGATCGGCGACAATGTGACCATTTATCAGAGCGTCACGCTCGGCGGGACGAACCCAACCGCCGGCATTGGCGGCAAGCGTCACCCTACCCTGCGCGACGGGGTGGTGATCGGCTCGGGGGCTCAGGTACTCGGCCCCGTGGTGGTCGAGAATGGAGCTCGTGTCGGCGCCAATGCCGTCGTCACCAAGGACGTTCCCCCGTTCACCAGCGTCGTCGGCATCCCCGCCAAGCCTGTCCCGGTCGACGCCACCCACTACAGCCCCGGCTTCATTCCCTATGGCACGCCGTGCGGTGAGGACTGCGACCCGCAGCGCGCCGGGCTCTCGGCGCTGGAGCATGAGGTTGCAGCGCTTCGCCGTGAGATCGCCGAACTTCGCGCCGCGGCAGGCACCCAGCGTGAGCCAATGGCAAAGGCGAAACGCGCTTGAGCGTCGTCGCGCCGTTTCCGGGTCCCCGGGATCGGCACAGCCTGACCGCCTTCGATCGCGTCGAGCTGCAGCGTATTCTGGATCTCTATGGACGCATGGTCGCCGCCGGCCATTGGCGCGACTACGCCATGTCGTTCGATCGCGACGTGGCGAGTTTCGCCGCCTTTCGCCGGACGACCGAGCGGCCCGAGGTGCGGATCGAAAAACGCCCGCAACTTCATGCGCGTCAGGGTGCGTTCGCGCTGATCGGCGAGCATGGCGTGGTGCTCAAACGGGGGCACGAACTTGCGCCCGTGCTCGCCCCGCTTGAGCGCCGCCTCATGCGGCTGGTGCGAGACTGACCGCGCGATCCGTCGCCGGAAGGTAGCGGCGGAGCGTATCGGGCAGCCGCTCCACGATCATCCGCCGGGCCTGATGCCAGAAGGCCGACAGCAGCAGCAGCGCCGAGCCGATCACCAGCGCGGTCAGCGCAATGTTCAGCTCGACCGCTCCGAACTGGCGGAACAGGCTCGACAGAGCGAACAAGACATAGGCCAGCGCCGAGACGAGCAGCGCGCGCCGGTCTATGGCCAGCGCCGTCACGCCGAGTGCGAGATAGAGCAGGACCACGACCAGACCTTCGCCAACGGACACCGTCCCGCTGGTCACCCCCATCAGCGCGAAGATCGGATGAACGATCATCGGCGCGGCCAGCAGGTGAAGCCAGAAGGCGACATCGCTGCGCCGCGTGACGCGGGTCGGGTCCGACGAGTCCCAGCGCATCGCGAACAGGAACATGCCGACGCCGATCAGCAGCGTGAAGGCGAGCAGGATGTCGCCGCCCTGGATCGAGTGCGTATCGATTCCCGACGCGAGCAGGCTGACCGCCATCGCCGAAATGGCTGCCGCTCCAGCGGCAACCGTGATCGGCACCCGGAACCGGCGCCAGTGCAGCCATGCCCCGCTTGCGGCGATCGCTCCGGCGATCGCGACTATCACCGCCACGCCGGCGCTGTTGTCCTGCAGATTCTGCTCGCCGGCCAAGAGCACGCCAGTGAACCCGGCAGCTTCGAATATCCCTCCGACGAAGGCTAGCAGGAGCAGAATGGAGGGCAGCGCCATGCGCCGCTTCGCGGTGAAGAACAGCGCCAGACCCCAGGCGCAGGCCGCGACCAGCAGGCCCGATAGCGGCGAAGGGCCTTGATCCTCGATCCTAAGCCCGAGCGACTGTCCGATGAACCCGACCGAGAACAGCAGGATCACCGCCGCGATCGACACGAAGATGTCGTTGAACCCGGTCAGCAGCCGGAAATGCTCTTCGTCCACCGCCGGCAGTGCCGCGCGCGATTCCAGATGCGCTCGAAAACCGTCCGCCGCTTCCGGGCTCAAGGCTCCCGCCGCGACGGCCTCGTCCAGGTCCTGGTGCGTAAACATCGTGGCTTCTCCCCTGTGTCTTTCAAATACACCCGGTGTGTTATTGTGTCAACACAGTGCGAGAACGCACGAAAAAGGCCGGTATCCCCGACGGACACCGGC
>JAIVIZ010000081.1 GCA_020200315.1 Sphingomonadales bacterium
CGCCATCCCCTTCGTCTCGATGGGCGTCGGCGCGCTCGTCGGCGCCGGCATCGTCATGTTCAGGCGGCGACCGAGGTAGCGCGTGCGTTGCCCGGTCTGCGGCCACGAAGACAGCCAGGTCAAGGACAGCCGTCCGACCGAGGACGGGGCGGCGATCCGGCGGCGGCGCCAGTGCGAGGCCTGCGGCGAACGATTCACCACCTTCGAGCGGGTGCAGCTGCGGGAATTGTTCGTGATCAAGTCACAGGACCGTCGCGAGCCCTTCGAGCGCGGCAAGCTCGAGCGCTCGATCGCCATCGCCTGCCGCAAGCGCCCGGTGCCGGCCGAGCGGATCGAGCGGCTCGCCGCCTCGGTCCAGCGCCAGCTCGAGCAGAGCGGCGAAAGCGAGGTGCCTTCGAACCGGATCGGCGAATTGGTCATGGAGGGGCTGAAGCTGCTCGATCCCGTCGCCTATATCCGCTTCGCCTCGGTCTATAAGGATTTCCGCGAAGCCCGCGATTTCGAGCAATTCGCCGGAACCGTGAAGGAATGACCGCACCGGCGATCGTGCTGGTGCGGCCGCAGCTGGGTGAGAATATCGGCAAGGCGGCGCGGGCGATGCTCAATTTCGGGCTGACCGATTTGCGCCTGGTCAGCCCTCGCGACGGCTGGCCCAACCCTTCGGCCGGGCCGGCGGCGTCGGGGGCCGACATGGTGCTGGAGCGAGCGCGGCTGTTCGACAGCGTCGCCGCGGCGGTGGCGGATTGCCCCCACGTTTTTGCCACGACCGTCCGCAAGCGCGGGCTGGCGGTGCCGGTGGTGTCGCCGGAGGAAGCGGCGCGCGAGATCCGGCGGCATGCGGAGCCGTCGGCGATCCTGTTCGGGGCGGAGCGGTCGGGACTCGAGACCGACGAGGTGGCGATCGCCGCCAGGATCGTCACCGTGCCGGTCAATCCCGAGTTCCGGTCGCTGAACCTGGCCCAGGCGGTGATCCTGATCGCCTATGAATGGTCGAAAGGGGCCGAGCTCGCGGTTCCGACCGAAGGCGACGAGGCCGAGCCGCGTGCGTCGCACGCGCATCTCGAGGGCCTGATCCAGCAGCTCTACGAGGCGCTCGAGGCGGCCGATTATTTCCATCCGCCGGACCGGACGCCGGCGACCAGGAACACGATCCGCACCATCCTGACCAAGCCAGGCTGGTCGGCGCGCGAGGTCCAGGCGCTGCGCGGCAT
>JAIVIZ010000152.1 GCA_020200315.1 Sphingomonadales bacterium
CACTCGTATCGATCACTGCGGGCTGCTGTGAGGGTGGGCCCGGCGGCGTGAGAGGCGTCGCCGACGCTGCGAGCGCCGCGCGAATGTCACTGGCAAGCTTGGCCGGGTCACCATGACCGTGGATGTGCATATACATCGTCGCCGGCGCCGAGCGCAGCAGGTGATTGTGCAGAGCAGTAATCGTCAGCCCGCTTTCGAGCAGGCGCGAGAGGACCGGATTGACCTCCTCCTGAGTGAGAACCAGATCGCCCATTACTTCGGCGTGATTGCCCATCTCTCGAAAAGCGACCCAGGAGCCGAGTGCTAGCGCGGGCCTGATCGCCACGCCATCGAGCGTCACGTGCAGGTCGCTCCGTGGGAAGCCGTAGCGATGGACGCCCCCTGCCTGCACCGCTCCGGTCCGACCCAGCACATGATCGACCGCCTGCCAGTCGGGCGCTCCGCTTGCTGGCGAGGCCGCGATCAACAGCAGCGCGGGGATGAGCGGTGCGAAGCGCGGGTTCATTGCAGTTCTCCGAGGTCCAGCAGCGCAATATAGGAGCCGCCGCCTGATTGCGGCAATGGATGATGTCTCAGCCGCGCGATACCATTTGGCCGGATGCGAAAAAGGCCTCGCGTCTCCGCGAGGCCTTTCCCGTTCAGCTCGCAAGTAGAGCCTTATTCGTCGTTGCCACCGGTCAGGAACGCGGGCGCGAACTCGGGCGCAGGGCCGTCATTGCCGCCACCGTCACGGTCGCGGCGCGGGCCCCGATCGCCACGGCCGTCGCCTCCACCGCCGCCGCGCGGACCGCGATCGCCGCCGTCACGGCGCGGACCACGATCGCTACCATCGCGGCGTGGGCCACGGCCGTCACGGCCGCCGCCTCCGTCGCGGCGCGGGCCACGGTCTGGGCGGTCACCACGCGGACGATCACCGCGATCCTCGCGCGGGGGACGCGTGTCCTCCAGCTCGGCACCGGTTTCCTGGTCGACGACCCGCATCGACAGGCGGACCTTGCCGCGCTGGTCGACCTCGAGCAGCTTGACCTTGACGTCCTGGCCCTCGCTCAGCACATCGCGGACGTTTTCGACCCGCTCGTTCCTGATCTCGGACACATGGACCAGCCCATCTTTGCCCGGCATGAAGGTCACGAACGCGCCGAAATCGACGATGTTGGCGACCTTGCCGGTGTAGACGGTGCCGATCTCCGGCTCCTGGGTGATCCCCTGGATCCATGCGCGCGCGGCCTCGATCTGCTTGACGTCGGACGAGCTGATCTTGATCATGCCCTCGTCGTCGATGTCGACCTTGGCGCCGGTCGTCGCGACGATCTCGCGGATGACCTTGCCGCCGGTGCCGATCACTTCGCGGATCTTGTCCTTGGGGATCGACATCGTCTCGATCCGCGGTGCGTGGGCCGACAGTTCGCTCCGCTCATGGTCGAGCGCCTTGGCCATTTCGTCGAGGATGTGGGCGCGGCCGTCCTTCGCCTGGGCGAGGGCGACCTTCATGATCTCCTCGGTGATGCCCGCGACCTTGATGTCCATCTGCAGCGAGGTGATGCCCTCGCTGGTGCCGGCAACCTTGAAGTCCATGTCGCCGAGGTGATCCTCGTCGCCGAGGATGTCGCTGATCACCGCGAAATCCTTGCCCTCCAGGATCAGGCCCATGGCGATGCCGGCGACCGGACGCTTCAGCGGAACGCCCGCGTCCATCATCGCCAGGCTGCCGCCGCACACCGTTGCCATCGACGAGGAGCCGTTGCTCTCCGTGATGTCGCTGAGGACGCGGATCGTGTAGGGGAATTCCTCCATGCTCGGCAGCATCGGGTGGAGTGCGCGCCACGCCAGCTTGCCGTGGCCGACTTCGCGGCGGCCCGGCGCGCCGAAGCGGCCGACTTCACCGACCGAATAGGGCGGGAAGTTATAGTGCAGCATGAAACGCTGGTAGGAGAGGCCCTCCAGCCCGTCGATCATCTGCTCGCTGTCCTTGGTGCCGAGCGTCGTCGTGACGATCGCCTGGGTTTCGCCGCGCGTGAACAGCGCCGATCCGTGGGTGCGCGGCAGGAAGCCGACCATCGCCTCGATCGGGCGGACCGTCTTGGTGTCGCGGCCGTCGATGCGGCGGCCTTCCTTGAGAATTGCGGTGCGGACCACCGCTGCTTCGAGCTTCTTGGTGAGCTTGCCGGCCTTGAGCGTCGCATTCGGCGAGGCGTCGACGAACGCGTCCTTGAGCGGGGTCTTCGCAGCCACGAGGGCAGCGACGCGCTCGGCCTTGCCGACCAGCTTGTAGGCATTCTCGATGCCCGATCCCGCGAGATCCTTGAGCTTGGCGAGGATGCCTTCGCTCTCGGTGTCCTCGGGCATTTCCCAAGGCTCCTTGGCAGCCTGCTCCGCGAGGCGGATAATGCCGTCGACGATCTTCTGGCTCGCCTTGTGCGCGAACATCACCGCGCCGAGCATGACCTCTTCCGACAGCTCCTTGGCTTCGGATTCGACCATCATCACCGCGCCGTGGGTGGCGGCCACGACGAGGTCGAGCTCACCCGTCTTGATCTGCTCCTGAGTCGGATTGAGGATATACTCGCCGTCGATGTAGCCGACGCGCGCGCCGCCGATCGGTCCCATGAACGGCACGCCCGAAATGGTCAGCGCCGCCGACGCCGCGATCAGCGCGACGATGTCCGGCTCGTTCTCGCCATCGTAGCTGAGCACCTGGGCGATCACGAGGACCTCGTTATAGAAGCCCTCGGGGAACAATGGGCGGATCGGACGGTCGATCAGGCGGCTGGTCAGCGTTTCCTTTTCGGTCGCGCCGCGCTCGCGCTTGAAGAAGCCGCCCGGGATGCGCCCGGCGGCCGAGAACTTTTCCTGATAGTGGACGGTCAGCGGGAAGAAATCCTGACCCTGTTTGACCGACTTGGCGGCCGTGACGGCGCACAGCACGACGGTTTCGCCGAGCGTCGCGATGACCGCGCCGTCGGCCTGGCGGGCGACACGCCCGGTTTCGAGCTTCAGCGTCTTGCCGCCGAGATCAATTTCTACAGTCTTGATATTGAACATCTGTTTTCCTTCACCCGGGCGCCGGATGCGGCCGGGACAGCTTGGCAGACAAACCGGTCTGCGAGCGGTTGGGGCGCTTCTTGAGCCCCACTTGCGCCCCGCCGAATTGCGGGACTTTTGCTTGCGTTCTCCGGCGAAGGCCGGGATCCAGGAGCGCTACCGCGCTCGTGGAAAGGCTGGATCCCGGCCTGCGCCGGGATGACGCAATACGTAAACGGCCCGCGAGAGCGGGCCGAACGATTGCGTCACTTGCGAAGGCCGAGTTTCGCGATGAGATCGGTGTAGCGGGCGGCGTCTTCGCGCTTCAGATAATCGAGCAGCGAGCGCCGCTTATTCACCATCATCAGCAGGCCACGGCGCGAGTGGTTGTCCTTCGCGTGCGTCTTGAAATGCTCGGTGAGATTGAGGATCCGTTCGGTCAGGACCGCGACCTGGACCTCGGGCGAACCCGTGTCGTCGCCGCCGCGGCCATGTTCCTTGATCAGCGCGGTCTTGCGCTCCGTGGTAATCGACATCGGTTCACTCCATTCTGTGTCAAAGGTTGAACCCGCGGACGACCCGGAGGCCATCGGTGCCGGCCTCGACCAGCGCAACCGGACGGCCAGCGTCGGTGGCAAGGAAGAGGCCCGGTGTCGCGAGCGTCCGAGAAAGCCGCTGCCCGTGACCAAGCAGCATGGCTTCTTCGGGAGTGACGGGGAGGGCCGGGATGTCGTCCAGCCCCGCGTCGAGCGGGAGGACCGCCCCATCAAGCGCGCGTGCCTTAGCAAGGTCGGTCAATTTGTCCAGCGATATCGCTCGGTCCAGCGCGAACGGACCGGCGCGGGTGCGGCGGAGCATCGTGACGTGCCCGACCGTCCCGAGCGCAAGCGCGATATCGCGGGCGAGAGAGCGGATGTAGGTGCCTTTCGAAACGGTCGCGGTGAGGGTGATGATATCCTCTCCGGAACCGGGAGGGGGACCATGCGCAGCATGGTGGAGGGGGTTCGTCGCGCGTACTTCTCTGATGCGGCGATCCCCCTCCACCACGCCGCTCCGCGTCGCGGTCCCCCTCCCCGTGCCGGGGAGGATCTGCAGTGAATGCACCGTCACCGCGCGCGCTTTGAGCTCCACGTCCTGACCCGCTCGTGCCAAGTCATACGCCCGACGGCCATCGACCTTTAGTGCGGAATAATTCGGCGGTACCTGCTCGATCAGCCCCGTGAAGCGGGGAAGCACCGCCTCCACCTCGGCAAGCGTCGGCCGCGCGTCGCTCGTCGCCACCACCTCGCCCTCCAGGTCGAGCGTATCGGTCTGCGTCCCGAATGCGATGGTAAATTCGTATTCCTTGGTCGCATCGAGCATTCGCCCCGCGAGCTTGGTCGCCTCGCCGAGCGCGATCGGCAGGACGCCCGACGCAAGCGGGTCGAGCGTTCCGCCGTGCCCCACCTTGGTCTTCGGCTCCCCGGCTTCACGTAGCGCGCGCTTGACCGCACTCACCGCCTGGGTCGAGCCAAGCGCGACCGGCTTGTCGAGAACCAGCCAGCCGTGAAGCACTAGCGCGGAAGGCCCAGGCTCAGCTGCCGCGCTTCCCGTTCGCGCAGCCGCTCCATGAAGTGGCGCCGGCACAGCGCGACGTAGCGAGGGGAACAGCTCGCCCAGGAAGTCGGTGCGAAGCCCATAGCAGAGTACCGGCATTCCCACCTCGTCCGCGAGGCGAGCCAATTGCAGCACCTGGTCGCGCGACAGGAATTGCGCCTCGTCGACCAGCACGCAATCGACGTCGCGCTCCTTCACTTCGTGGATTACCTCGATGAGCAGGTCGGTCGAGGGCCCGTACGATCGGGCTTCGGCGGCGAGCCCGATCCGTGAATCAATTCGTCCGATGCCGGAGCGCTCGTCATGCGCCGCGGTCCACAGCATCGTCGCCATGCCGCGCTCGCGATAGTTGAAGTCGGCTTGCAGCAGCGTGGTCGACTTCCCCGCGTTCATCGCCGCATAATAAAAATAGAGCTTGGCCATCAGCGGGCCGCTTCGGCGGGTGGCCACTCGTCCTTGAGGATCGAAAACAGCACCGTGTCACGGCGGTGGCCGGTCCAGGTGGTGCGGTCCTTGCGCATGACCCCTTCGCGCGCGGCGCCGAGCTTGGCCATGGCGGCCTGCGAGCGCAGATTGCGCAGGTCGACGCGATATTCGATGCGGGTGTAGCCGCACTCGAAGGCACGGCGCATCATCATGTCCTTGATGCGATGATTGATCCCCGTGCCGCGAAAGCGCGGACGATAGTAGGTGTTACCAATCTCGAGCAGCTGCCGATCCTCGACGATGTTGAGGAAGCTGCTCATTCCGATCAGGTCGCCGGCCTCGTCGAACAGTACGAAGCGGGCCCACGGCAGCGCCATGATCCGGTCGAAGCTTGCATCGAACTGTTCGGGACCGAAGTTTAGTGCGAAAATATCCCAAATCGCGAGATCTTCCGCGCAGGCCGCCTTTAGCGCCGCACGGTGCGCTTCGGCCATCGGGTCGGCGCGAACTCCGTCGCCCGTTATGGGCGCGGCGAGACCACTCATTCGCCGCCCTCACCGCCCAAATCCTGCGCGACATGCTCGCTACGCAAGATGGCATCTATCCTGCCGCCCTCGTCGAAGCTCTCGTCCGCGAGGAACTTGAGCTTGGCCGCATATTTGGTGTTCACCCGCCGCGCGATCTCGCTCTGCAGATAGGCGGTATTGGTGCGCAGCGCCCTGAGTACCGCCGCTTCGTCCTGACCGAGCAGCGGCTTCACGAACACCGTCGCGTAGCGCAGGTCGGGGGACATGCGCACCTCGGTCACGCTGACCAGATGGCTGCTAAGCGTCTCATCATGCACGTCACCCCGCGCAAGAATGCCGCTCAGCACATGCCGCACCTGCTCGCCGACGCGCAGCAGGCGGACGGAGCGGCCCTCGGGAGTTTCGGTCTTGCGCATCAACCCTCCCTAACGCAGCGGCGCGGGAGTAAATCCCGCGCCGTCGGTCCTGTCACGCTTCGCGGTTGAACCGCTCGCGCGCAGGCCGTCCGCCGTTCGCCGGCTCTTCGCCTAGCGTGCGCTCGCTTCGCTCCGCTTACTCCAGGCTCGGCGGCTCACAACGTCCGCGCGCGCTCCTCGACTTCGTAGGTCTCGAGGTAGTCGCCCGCTTTCAGATCGGTGAAGTTCTGCGTGAAGGTGACGCCGCACTCCAGACCCGCGCGAACTTCCGCCACGTCGTCCTTGAAGCGACGCAGTGAGGCAATCTCGCCGGTGTAGGTGATGACATCCTCGCGCGTGATGCGGGCCTTGAGCGCCTTGCGGATGACGCCCTCGACCACCAGCAGGCCGGCGGCCTTGCCGTGCTTGCCGGCCGAGAAGACCTCGCGGATCTCGGCCTTGCCGACGACCGTCTCAATGATCTCGGGTCCGAGCTCGCCCGCCATGGCGCCCTTGGCCCAGTCGGTGAGGTGGTAGATGACGTCATAGTAGCGCAGCTCGACCTTGGTCCGGGTCGCGACTTCGCGTGCCTTGGCGTTCGGGCGAACGTTGAAGCCGATGATCGGCGCACCCGAGGCGGCGGCCAGCGTCACGTCGCTCTCGGTGATCGCGCCGACCCCCGAGTTGAGGATGCGGACCTTGATCTCGTCCGTCGACAGGCGGTTCAATGCATTGACGATCGCCTCGGTCGAGCCCTGCACGTCGGCCCTGACGACCAGCGGGAACTCGATCACGGTCGATGCGCGGTCGGCGAACATATTCTCCAGGCTGACCGGCGCCGAGGTCGTCCGCTTGCGATCGAGCACGCCCTGGCGATAGGCGGCGACTTCGCGCGCCCGCGCCTCGTTCTCGACCACCGTGAACGGATCGCCGGCCGACGGCACCGAGCCGAGCCCGAGGACTTCGACCGGCAGCGATGGGCCAGCTTCCTTCACCTGGCGGCCCTGGTCGTCGGTCATTGCGCGGACCTTGCCCGAGTGGGCCCCGACGACGAAGATGTCGCCGACCTTGAGCGTGCCACGCTGGACCAACACGGTCGCCAGCGGGCCGCGGCCCTTGTCGAGCTTGGCCTCGATCACCGTCGCTTCGGCGGCCCGATCGGGGTTGGCCTTGAGCTCCAGGATTTCCGCCTGGAGCTGGATGGCGTCGAGCAGCTTTTCGAGGTTGGTCTTCTTGGTCGCCGACACTTCGACGTCCTGCACGTCGCCACCGAGATCCTCGACGACGATTTCATGCTGCAGCAATTCCTCGCGGACGCGCTGCGGCTTGGCTTCGGGCTTGTCGATCTTGTTGATCACCACGATCATCGGCACGCCCGCCGCCTTGGTATGGTTGATCGCCTCGATCGTCTGCGGGCGCAGGCCGTCGTCCGCCGCCACCACCAGGATGACGATGTCGGTGACGTTCGCGCCGCGCTGGCGCATTTCGGTGAAGGCTTCGTGGCCCGGTGTGTCGAGGAAGGTGACCTTCGACTTGTCGGGCAGGGTGACCTGATAGGCGCCGATGTGCTGGGTGATGCCGCCGGCCTCGCCGGACTGGACCGATGCACCGCGGATCGCGTCCAGCAGCGAGGTCTTGCCATGATCGACGTGGCCCATGATCGTGACGATCGGCGGCCGGGTGACGAGCGTCGCCGGCGCGTCGGCTTCATCGCCGATGCCGATCTCGACGTCGCTTTCGCTGACGCGTTTGATGTTGTGGCCGAACTCGGTGACCAGCAGCTCGGCGGTGTCCTGATCGATCGTCTGGGTGAGCGTGACGGCGCTGCCCATCTTGAACAGCGACTTGACCAGGTCCGCGCCCCGCTCGGCCATGCGGTTGGCGAGTTCCTGCACGGTGATCGCCTCGGGCACGACGACGTCGCGGACCTGCTTGGCCGACGGGCCGGAGGACTGGTGGGCGCGCTTTTCCTTTTCGCGCGCGCGGCGAAGCGCGGCGAGGCTGCGGGTGCGGTTGTCGTCCTCGCCGGTGAGGGCGCGGGTGACCGTGAGTTTGCCCGAGTGGCGGCGATCGTCGCCGCGGCCACGAGCGGGGCGTGCGGGCTCCGGGCGCTTGGCGGCAGGCGCGGCCGCCGGGCGGCGGAAGCCACGCTCCGCATCGTCGCGCGGAGCAGATACGGTGGACTCTGGCGCTTCCTCGACGAGCGCGGTCGCGGGCGCTTCGATCGCTTCGCGCGCGGCGCGCTCGGCTTCGGTGGCCGCAGCCTCCTCGGCGCGGCGATTTTCCTCGGCCCGGCGCTTCTCGTCCTCGCTCTGGTCGCTCTTGGCACGGTCGTCGCGGCGGCGGGCCTGCTCGAGGCTCGTCATGCGCGATTCCTCCGCCTCGCGCAGCAATCGCTCCTGCAGTTCGCGGCGGGAGGCGATGTCATCGACCGGACGACGCACCGGCGGCGACGTTGCCGGCTTCGGCGCGACCGGCTTCGGTGCCGGAGCGGCGACCGGCTGAGGCGCTGGCGCCGGCGTTTCCGCGGCCGGCGCTTCCCCGGGACGGCCGAGAATGCGGCGCTTCTTGACCTCGACGACGACCGTATTCGACCGGCCATGGCTGAAGCTCTGCTTCACCTTGCCGGTTTCGACCGTGCGCTTCAGGCCCAGCGGCGGCCGGGTACCAAGCTTGGGCTTGTCGCTCTGGTCGGTCATTCTTGTCCTTCGTCAGATTCTTTGGCGTCAGATTCTTTGGCGCTGAATTGTTCAGCGTCAAACGCAGCAGTCGAAACAGCGGCTGGAGCAGCGTCGCCGTCCTCTAGCTCCGCTTCGGCAGAGATGAAAGCGCGCCACCGGGCAATCGCGCGGGAAACGCGAGCGGCGGCGGCGGGGTCGGTCAAGGCGACATGTACCACATTTTCGCGGCCCAGCGCCATCGACAAGATGGGGCGGGCTTCCGGAAAAACCAATCCCCGGGAATAGCCGAGATCGGCCGACCCGCCGACCCGCCACGCGGCATCGAGCTTGCGGTTGCCGTCTTCGCTCGCGTCCGCGGCGTGAAGCAGCAGATGGACCTGGCCGGCGCGCGCCGCGGACTCGATCTTGTCGGCGCCTGACAGCAGGGTGCCGCCGCGCGCCTCGAGGCCGAGCCGGTCGAGCGCCGCCTTGCGCAGCGCGTCGGCGGTGCGTTGGCCAAGGTCGGCGGAAACTGTCAGCTCGTTGGTCTTGAACGCACGGACGAGCGCGCCCTTGAGCTTGCCCTTGGCATTGGCCGCATCGAGCGAGCTACGGTCGACGCCAATCCACGCACCCCGCCCGGGAGCCCGAGCGCCAACGTCCGGCGCGACGCCGCCGTCGGGCCCGAGCGCGAGGCGGATGAGGCTGTCGCGCGTGCCGGTTCTCCGACTGAGGATGCACGTCCGGCTGTTCCCCTGCGAAGGCGGGGGCTGCTTCCGCAACCGCGTCCTCCCCGTCGGAAGGAGCAGCAGCGGCGTCATCTTCGAACCAATGCGCGCGGGCGGCCATGATGATCTCGTTGCCCTGATCTTCGCTAAGATTGAAGTCGGCGAGGAGACCGCCCTTGTCCTCCGGGCGCTTGACCGCGGTCTCGCTGCGGCGGCGCGGTTCCTGACGCTTCTTCTGAATGAGCTCGTCGGTAGCGAGGTCGGCGAGATCGTCGAGCGTGCGGATGTTCGCCTTGCCGAGCACCACCAGCATCGCCTCGGTCATGTGCGGCAGTTCGGCGAGGGAATCCTCGACGCCCAGCTCGCGGCGCTGTCCGCGCGAAGCCGCTTCGCGCCGTTCAAGCGCCTCCGACGCGCGGTTCTGAAGCTCACCGGCCAGCTCCTCGTCGAGCCCCTCGATCGACGCGATTTCATCGGGCTCGACATAGGCGACTTCCTCCATGCTGGTGAAGCCTTCGGCGACCAGCAGTTGGGCGAGCGTCTCGTCGACGTCGAGTTCTTCCTGGAACATGGTCGAGCGCTCGACGAATTCACGCTGCCGTTTCTCGCTGGCGTCCGCCTCGGTCAGGATGTCGATCTGCGAATTGGTCAGCTGGCTGGCGAGGCGCACATTCTGACCGCGCCGGCCGATCGCCAGGCTGAGCTGGTCGTCGGGCACCACCACCTCGATGCGGCTCTCTTCCTCGTCGATCACCACGCGGGCGACCGTCGCCGGCTGCAGGGCGTTGACGACGAAGGTCGCCGTGTCTTCGCTCCACGGGATGATGTCGATCTTCTCGCCCTGCATTTCCTGAACGACCGCCTGCACGCGGCTGCCCTTCATGCCGACGCAGGCGCCGACCGGATCGATCGAGCTGTCATAGCTGATGACGCCGATCTTCGCCCGGCTGCCCGGGTCGCGCGCGGCGGCCTTGATTTCGATGATGCCGTCGTAAATCTCCGGCACTTCCTGCGCAAACAGCTTCTTCATGAAGTCCGGGTGGGCGCGGCTGAGGAAGATCTGCGGCCCGCGAGCCTCGCGCGCAACGCGCAGGATGAGGCTGCGGATGCGGTCGCCGACCCGAACCATTTCGCGCGGGATCTGCTGGTCGCGGCGGATGACGCCCTCGGCGCGGCCGAGATCGACGACGACGTGGCCGAACTCGACGCGCTTGATGACGCCGGTGATGACCTCGCCGCCGCGGTCCTTGAATTCCTCATACTGGCGCTCGCGCTCGGCGTCGCGGACCTTCTGGAAGATGACCTGCTTGGCCGCCTGCGCTGCGATGCGGCCGAATTCGATCGGCGGCAGCGGGTCGACGATGAAATCGCCGATCGCCGCGTCGGTCTTGAGCTTCTGCGCGCTCTTGAGGTCGATCTGCTTGAAATAGTCGTCGACCTCTTCGGTGACCTCCACCACGCGCCACAGGCGCAGGTCGCCGGTCACCTGGTCGAGCTTGGCGCGAATGTCGTTCTCGGCACCGTAGCGGGCGCGGGCGGCGCGCTGGATGGCGTCCTCCATCGCCTCGATGACGATGCCCCGGTCGATCAGCTTCTCGCGCGCGACCGAATCGGCGATTGCGAGCAGCTCGGCCTTGTTGGCGCTGGGCGCTGCCGGCGATGGGGCGGTCGTGGCCATTGTCTAACTCTCCGTCTTGATATGTTCGCTGACCTCGTCCGCCGGACGAGGATCAACCTCAATTTTATCGGCGCCGTCAGTGCTGAGCGGCGCGGTCGCATTGATGAGCTTGTCGGTAAGCAGCAGCTTGGCGGACGCCACGGTATCGAACGCAAAGGCGCGAACGCCCTTTGGCGTGGCGATGCTGATCCGCTCGCCGTCGATCCCTTCGATGACGCCGCTGACCTGCTTGGCGCCGTCCTGTGGTTCGACGAATTTGATGCGGGCTTCGTGCCCGGCCCAGTCGGCATAATCGGCGCGGCGGGTCAGCGGACGGTCGATGCCCGGCGAGGAGACTTCCAGCCGATAGGCGCCGTCGACCGGATCGCGGCCGTCCGCCTCCTCGCCGTCTAGCTTTTCCGAAATGCGGCGCGACAACGTCTCGCAGTCGCCAAGATCGAGCTGCCGCGTGTCGGGCCGCTCGGCCATGACCTGCAGGGTCGGGTCGGTGGTGCCGCCGATCATCGCCACGCGCACCAGCCGCAGGCCGAGCGCGTCGGCCTCCGGCGCGATGAGCGCGGTGATGGCGGCAATGTCGGCCAAACGGGCGTCCTCAATGACAAGTCAAAAGCATCTCGCTGCCGGATCCTTTCGGGCCCAGCCTCAGCATCCGGCGATGTCGAGGAGTGAGCGCGATATAGGCCGCTCGGCGGGTCAACGCAAGCAGCTTACGGGTGCAGCGCCCGGTCCTCGGCGCGGATGCGAACGGCGAGCAGGATGGCATTGAGCACGGAGAACAGCAGCGCGGTCGGCCACAACCCGAACACCAGCGGCAGCACGGCGATCTCGCCGATCACCACCAGATAATTGGGATGCCGAACATATCTGTACGGCCCGCGCGCCACGAGCTGCTCGCCCGGCACGACGATGATCCGCGTCGTCCAGCGCCGCCCAAGCGTGCGCAAGGTCCAGACGCGTAAGCCCTGCAGCAGCACGAACAACGCCAGGAACGGCAGGTGCACCGGACGACCGAGCGCCTGCAGCCACAGCGCTGCGAGCCACGCCGCGTGAAGCGCGACGATCGCGGGATAATGACCCGAGGCAACCTCGATCGCCCCGTTCGCCAGCAGCCGCTTGGTGTTCGCGCGCGCGATCGGCAGTTCGGATGCCCGCTGGAGGGTGACGAAGCCGAGAATCGCGACTCCCGGCCAGATCATGCTCGCGTCAACGTCAGCGCCGCCAGCGTGAATCCCGGTCCCAACGCGGTCATCAGCGTGCGCTTCGGCAGCCCCCGTTCGAGCAATCGCTGAAGCACGAACAGCACGGTTGGCGCGCTCATATTGCCATGCTCGCGCAGCACCGCGCGCTC
Organism: Sphingomonadales bacterium; assembly: GCA_020200315.1. GTDB lineage: Bacteria > Pseudomonadota > Alphaproteobacteria > Sphingomonadales > Sphingomonadaceae > Sphingomicrobium. Next base: position 12,380 of record JAIVIZ010000152.1, read on the forward strand.
GAGGTCGAGCGTCCCCGTCTGCAGGCCGAGCGCGGATTCCATCGCGGTCAGCACCTTGGCCCCGCCGGGATGGCTGCATAGCCGGTCGATGTCGGCGAAGTTGAGGCCCAGCCCGGCAAGGATCGCCTCGATACCCGCGTGCAAATTGCCCTCCAGAAACGGCGGGATCGCTCGGTCGAACACGCGCCGCGCCCTCGGTCGAAAGCACCGCCGCCGCCGCCCCGTCGCCGAACAGGGCGGTGGCGACGATTGCGGCCGGATCGTCGCTGTCGAGCCGGATCGAAATCGAACAGGTCTCGACCGTGACGAACAGCCAGCGGCTGCCCGGCTCGGCGGCGGCGAGCCTCGCGGCGGTGGCCAGCCCGCTCACCCCGCCGGCACAACCGAGACCGAACACCGGCACCCGCCGGACATCCGCCCGCAAGCCGATCGTCTGGGCATTGCGCGCATCGAGGCTCGGCGTGGCGATGCCGGTGGTCGACACCGCAACCACCCCGTCGATGTCGCCGGGCGCGAGTCCCGCGCGCTCGATCGCATCGCGCGCGGAGCGAACGAACAGCGCGTCGGCGGCGGCGAGATAGGTCCGGTTCCGCTCGCCCCAGCCGTGGTTCTCGCCGTACCACTCGAGCGGCGCGACCAGCTGCCGCTCGTCGATCCCGGCATTGTCAAACACGCCGGCCAGCCGGTCGAACAGCGCCTTCTTGCCCGCGAACAGCGCGCGGCCGGTCGCCTTCGCCTCCTCCTGGCGGATCGGGAAAGGCGGGACAGCGGTGGCAAGCGAGAGTAGGGATGCGTTCAGCGGGGAAACTTTCGGCGGCTTGCCAGCGAAGCGATATGCAACGAGAAACGGGCGAAGGGACAGATCGGATGCACAAGCGGGCAATACAAGCGTTGGTACTGACGGGAAGCCTGCTCGCCTGTTCGGCCGCGCCGGAAAGCGCCGGCAATGCGCAGACGACGGTGCCCGCGAACAAGCCGGTATCGACTCGCGTGCCGGAAAACTCGCCGCTTGAACCGAACATCGTCAACGTGCCGGCGACGGCCGGACGGGCCAACCTGCCGCCGACCGCGCCGCCCTACGCGACGGTGGAGTTGGGCCGCTTCAACTCGCCCTTCGCGATCGCGGTCCTGCCGGGCGGCGAGGGGATTCTCGTGACCGAGAAGGCCGGCGTGCTCAAGCTGCGCCGCCCGGATGGAACTGTCTCGACCGTCGCCGGGGTGCCGCAGGTCGCGCGCGGCGGGCAGGGTGGCTTGCTCGACATCGCCGCCGCGCCCGGCTTCGCCGCTGATCGCAGCATCTATCTGAGCTATGCCGAGTCCGGTCCAGACGGCAGTGCACTGGCGCTCGCCCGCGCGACGCTCGACCTCAACAGCATCAAGTGCATCCGGGCGCCCTGTCCGACGGGAGACGCCCGGCTGACCAATGTCGCGGTGATCTGGCGGTCCGGTGTGAACGGGCCGGGCGGGCAGTTCGGCGGCAATATCCTCTTCTCGCCCGACGGGCGCTACCTCTTCCTGAGCTCGGGCGAGCGCCAGCGCTTTACCCCGGCGCAGGACCCGCAGCAGGCGCTCGGCAAGCTCTTCCGCCTGACGCTCGACGGCAAGGCCGCGCCCGGCAACCCGATGTTCGCCAAGGGCGGAGTCGAGGCGATGACCTGGTCGAGCGGGCACCGCAATTCCTATGGCATGGCCTTCGCGCCCGACGGGCGGCTGTGGTCAGAGGAAATGGGTCCCCGCGGCGGCGACGAATTGAACTTGATCCTCCCCGGCAAGAACTATGGTTGGCCGATCGTCTCCAACGGGGACAATTATTCGGGCCAGCCGATCCCCGACCACCCCAGCCGCCCCGATCTCGAAGCGCCGAAACTATGGTGGAACCCGGCGATCTCGCCGACCGGCATGATTCTCTATTCCGGCGCGAAGTTCCCCGAGCTCAAGGGCTCGCTGCTGATCACCTCGATGTCCGACGCCGGCCTCACCCGCGTCGTGCTCGACCGCGACAAGCCCCGCGCCGTCGCCTTCTGGGACTTTGGAGCCCGCCTCCGCGACATCGCGCAGGGGACGGCGGGGGAAATTTACCTCATTGAGGACGGACCCAACGCGCGGTTGTTGCAGTTGGAGCCAAAGCGCTAACCTTTATCGTCATTCCCGCGCACGCGGGAACCTAGCGCAAACAAAAACAACTGACCGCCGACCCAGTGAGTCTCCGCAGCTGAGTTCCCGCTTTCGCGCACGTCCGCTTTCGACCCAAAGCGGACATTAGCCAAACGCTGGCTCACCCGTGGGATAATCAGACCGGACACGACTATCTTGGTCGCGTTCGCATCCAGCGTAATACCGTGGTTTGCGCTACCCCTCCAATCGTTATCGGAGGCGTGGTGAGCGTCAACTCATTGCCAGTTACTTTGACCGCCCGCACCAGATCCGTGCCGACCCAGTTGGGTACCGATGAAATCTCAACGTGATGAACGACCTGATCACGGCGCACGGAATAAGTGCCGGCATAGGCGAAGAAGGTCGCAAATGCCTCTGCCTTCTCAGCCGTTGGGGCGGCAATCCTGTCGGCGCTAAGAAGCTTTCGCCCGCCATGGCTGATGAGCACGGATACCCTTCCGTCTCCGGTATAGGTTATTTCTCCCGATGGGCTGTCACCAAACGGTAATGCAATGGGCCGGCCTTCGCCACTGACCGCACTCGCGGAAACCAACTTCCAGCTTCCAACAAGGCTGGTTGACTGTTGGGCATGGGCGCCGACAGCCGATCCGATCAACGCAGCGGCTGCCGAGACTCCTCGAAACATCAGTTTGTCCCCCGCCCAGTTGCAAACATCGCTCGTTAGAACGCTAGATCGGCCCTTGCGCAAGTATCCGACAGACCGATTGCACCGGTTGCTCTGATCCACGCTTCTGCTGACTGTGATAGAAAACGCACAGGGGCGTATAAATAGCCTGTGTCGACGTCAGCCGCATTACTTTGCGCGCGAGTTCCTCAGACGGAGAAACCGAGCCGCGTTGTTGTACAAAATATCGCGTTTTTGAGACTGGGAAAGAAACGTCGCTGACTCGATGTTGTTAATCGCGATGCCAATGGCGGCAGGCCAGGAAACCTGGTCAGTGCCGAACATGATACGTTTGCCAAATCCGTTGTCTATGAGGCGCTTTAGATATGTGTGGAATTCGCTCCTCGTAATCTGCCAGTCTATCAAGCTTATATCGACATAGACCTGAGGATGACGCCGCATGAGGCTGATCATCCGGTCCCCGAACGGGTAACCGGCATGCATGACGTAAAGACGCAGCTTCGGGTATTTCAGGGGGATTTCTTCGAGGAGTAGCGGGTCCCCTAGCGCGGCGCGAAAGTCTGGTGTTCCCGCGCCGATGCCAGCCACGTGGATGCCCAGGGGAACATCAAGCTCCTGCGCCAGCGCATATAAAGGATCTAGCGCTGGATCGTTGGGACCAAGTTTCGCATATTGCGACGTCACTTCACCGATAATTTGTACCTGCCCAGAGACGATTAGCTGTTTCAATAGGGCAAGATCCGTATCC
>JAIVIZ010000200.1 GCA_020200315.1 Sphingomonadales bacterium
TCGGTTCGCCCGTCCTTGCCCTGCGCCTCGAACGCCGCCGCGGCGCGGGCCGCCCATGCCTTCCCCTTCCCCGGCACTCGGTCCGCCAGCATGTTCGACGCGCCCATCGCACGAAGGTCGCGGGCCAGCGTCCATAGATCGCGATAGCCGAACCGCTGCCGCTCGATATCGACCACCGGCATGGCGAACCCCGCGGCCTGGAGGAGTCCCGCAAGCGCCGAGGGCTCGATCCGGGGATGGGTGCGCGCGGCTACGCTTCCGGTCGCGCGGTCGGCCTCGATCATCGCGGCCCGAAGCGCAGCCAGGCTGTCCCCGCCGGCGATCGCGCCGATCAGTGGCGAATCCGGCGCCAGCGCGAAACGGATTCGCTGCAGCGCCAGCGGCAAGTCATTGACCGTGTCGAGTGTCCCGACCGCGACCGTCAGGTCGAACCGCGCCTCGCCGAAATCGTGGCGATCCTCCTCGACGGTCCGCCCGCCCGCGGCCGCCGCGAACAGCGTTCCCGGATCGACCACCTCGACCGCCGCCGCGACCTCGCTTAACCGCGTCGGCCACTCCGGCGACGGCGCGCCGATCAGCAGCGCCCGGTCGAATCGCCGCGCGATCGTGCGCAACCGATCGAGGCACTCGTCGAACCCCGCATCGAGCAGGAACAATTCGGCCCCCGCCCGCGCCGCGCGGTCGCGGCAAAGCGCGCGGCGGCGGCGGTCGAACAGGTCGCGGGGCGCTTGGCGCTGGCTCACCGGGGCGCTTGTGCGACGGCGCGCGTCACGCGACAAGGGGGCGATGTGGCAGGCACTCCTCCGACCAGCGCGGCAGCTCGGCCAGGCCATGATCGACTTCGCTTTGCCGCCGCGCTGCGCCGGCTGCGCAGAGGTGATCGAGGAGCTCGACGGCTTCTGCCCCGATTGCTGGTCGAAGCTTGACTGGCTCGGCCACTCGGGGTGCCAGTGCTGCGGCTGCCCGCTCGACCTGGCGGGCGCCGATCTGTGCGCGGCCTGCCTCGCCGCCCCGTCCCCGCTCGACCGGATGCGCGCCGCGGTCGCTTATGGCGACGTCCCCCGCACGATCGCGCTCAAGCTCAAATATGGCCGCAAGGTCGCGCTGGCACGTACGATGGCCCGCTTCATGGCCCCGCTGTGCCGGCCCGCCGGCGCGGCTATGGTCGTGCCCGTCCCGCTCCACCGCTG
>JAIVIZ010000005.1 GCA_020200315.1 Sphingomonadales bacterium
CGGTTGAGGCGGCCTTCCGACAGCGCAGCGGTGAACAGCTGATCCATCTTCTGCACGCCGGTGTTCATCAGCACCGTCAGATCGCCCCCATTGTGGTCGGTCGCCTCGAAGCTGCCGATCACCTCGCCGTCCGGACCGTGGCGGGCGAGGAAGTGCGCGACCGCCGGGCCGCCGGGATAGAGGCGATGAAGCTCGACCTCGGCGACGAGGATGTCCGACGCTCCATAATAATCGAGGATGTTGCGCCACCATGACCGGCCGGGCCGAAACACCTGGGCTGCATTGATCAGCAGCGGATCGACGCCGAGCCCGCTGGGCCGGACATAGTCGATCGCGCTCGTCGACGTGCGGAACGACGCCCAGGCCCGCTGCCACGCATTCCGCGTTTCGAGGCTGGTTGCCGTGCCGCCGGTGATTGTGATCGGGATCAGCAGTATCGGCGCCGAGCGGCGCAGGTCGCCGGCCATCCCGACCAACGACGCGGCGCGGGCGCGATCGAACAGCACGCCGAGCGTGGCGATGTAGCGCTTGGGCCCGATCTGCTCCTTTTCGACGCTGATAGAGCTCACCAGCCCGTCGAGCGTGGCATCGTCGACCGCGGGAGCTTGCGTCGGGGCGGCGTTGTTGGCCTTGGCCCAGAGCAGCTTGAACCCCTCGCGCTGGGCAATGCGCCAACCGGCGTAGCGCGCCGCCTCGGCACTGTCCGCGCCGACATCGACGTGGATCCCGGAGACTTCGAGGACGCCGCTGCTGTCGAGCGGCAGGATGCCGCGATCGCCGCTTTCGAGCTGCGCCAGAAGGCCGCCGCCGAAGCCGGCGATGGCGAGCATGGCGACAAACAGGGCGAAGGGGCGGCGAAGGGACATTGCTGCGGCTTTTGGCGACAACGGCGTGGAAATAAAAGCACGATGTAGCTAGAGCGCTTTTCTCCCCGTTCGCCCTGAGCTTGTCGAAGGGCTGTCTTGCTCTTTTTTTTGAGCAGGGAAGAACAGGGCTTCGACAGGCTCAGCCCGAACGGAATCAGTGTGGGACTAACGTACGAAGACGCCGGCGTCTCCATCGCGGCCGGCAACGCGCTCGTGAAGGCCATCGCGCCGCTCGCGAAATCGACTGCGCGGCCGGGTGCCGCCGCGGAGTTGGGTGGGTTCGGCGGATTCTTCGATCTCAAGGCCGCGGGATATAGAGACCCGCTGCTTGTCGCCGCCAACGACGGCGTGGGGACGAAGCTTGAGCTGGCGATCGAGACCGGGCGGCATGAGGGGGTCGGGATCGACCTCGTGGCGATGTGCGCCAACGATCTCATTGTTCAGGGCGCCGAGCCGCTGTTCTTCCTCGATTATTTTGCTTGCGCGAAGCTCGACAGCGCGATCGCCGAAGCGGTGGTCGCGTCGATCGCGGAGGGCTGCCGCCAAGCCGGCTGTGCGCTGATCGGGGGCGAAACCGCGGAAATGCCCGGCATGTATGCCGCGGGCGATTACGACCTCGCCGGTTTCTGCGTCGGGGCGGTCGAACGGGGCGATCAGCTGACCGGCGCGGCGATTGCGCCTGGAGACATCATCCTCGGGCTGGGCAGTTCGGGCGTCCACTCCAACGGGTTCAGCCTGGTGCGGCGGATCGTCGAGCAGCAGGGTTGGCAGCTCGACCGGCCGGCTCGAGCAGATCCCGAGCGGCTGCTCGGTGACGCGCTGCTTGCGCCGACGCGAATTTACGTGCGGTCGCTCTTGCCGGAAGTGCGATCGGGCCGGATCATCGGTCTCGCCCACATCACAGGGGGCGGGTTGATCGAGAATATTCCGCGTGTTTTGCCGGACGGCGCCCATGCGATGATCGACGCCGATGCATGGTCCCTCCCCCGCCTGTTCGCCCAGCTTCAGGCCGGCGGCCGGATCGAGCCGGCGGAGATGGCGCGCACCTTCAACTGCGGCATCGGCATGGCGGTCATGGTGCGCGAGGAGGATGTCGCCGGCGTCACCAGTGCGCTCGGCGCTGCGGGCGAAACCGTCCACCGCATCGGCCGCATCGAAGCCGGGCCGCGCGGCTGCACAGTTCGGGGCGGTCTCGAGACATGGAGCGCGCGCGAAATCTGGTCGGTGACGCATCTGCATGGCTGAGCGCGCTCGTGTCGCCGTCCTGATCTCGGGGCGCGGGTCGAACATGGCGGCGCTGGTCTATGCCGCGAAAGCCACGGACTGCCCATTCGAGGTGGTGCTGGTCAGCGGCGACAGGCCGGAAGCACCGGGGTTGGCGTTGGCGGAAGCCGAGGGGATCGTCGTCGCTCGGCTGGCGAGCCCTGCTTCCAACCAAAAACGGCGATTTTTCGAAGAGCTTGATCAAGCGCTCCGGCGGTCATCCGCCGACTTTGTGATTCTGGCCGGGTTCATGCGGATCATCCCGGACGATTTCGTCGAGGCGTGGAGCGGGCGCATGCTTAACATCCATCCCTCGCTGCTGCCCAAGTATCGAGGGCTCGTAACCCATGCGGCGGCGCTCGCGGCCGAGGATACGGTGGCCGGATGCACGGTGCACCTCGTCACGTCCGAACTCGACGGCGGTCCGGTCCTCGGCCAGACCGAGGTCGCGATTCTGCCCGACGACACGCCGGAAACGCTCGCCGAACGCGTCCGCATCGCCGAGCACCAGCTGCTGCCGCGCGTTCTCGCCGACTACGTCTCGCGCGAACGATCGCCCGAGTGGATCGAGCGCCGGGTGGACGAGCTTGCTTGCACCCTGCCCGAAGTGACGTCGCGCACCGCCCACGGTTCGCCGGGGTGGCGGGTCGGCGGCGACAAGGCGGGCAAGTTCTTCGCCATCCTGTCGGTCCGCCATCATGGCGAGGAAGCCATCGCCCTGTTGGTCAAATCGAGCGGGCAGGATGAAATGGCGGCGCTGATCGAGGCCGAGCCGGACATCTACTATCGCCCGGCCTATTATGGAGCGAGTGGCTGGATCGCGCTTCGCCTCGACCGGTCTCAAGTAGATTGGGACCATGTCGCGGACTGGCTCCAGCGCAGCTGGCGCACCGCCGCGCCAAAGCGCCTGACCAAGCTGATCGACGCAGCCGACGCGTTCTAGAGCCATGTTCCGTTCGTCCCGAGCGAAGTCGAGGGACCATGCTCAGCGTGTCTCGACTTCGCCGACACGAACCGCGGAAACGGCTCAGATGTTGGATCAGCCGACGATCTCTTCCGGCTTGAAGAAAAAGGCGATCTCGGTCGCGGCATTTTCGAGGCTGTCGGAGCCGTGGACACTGTTGGCTTCGATCGACTCCGCTAATTCCTTGCGGATCGTGCCGGCATCGGCATTGGCGGGGTTGGTTGCCCCCATTACTTCGCGGTTGCGGGCGACGGCGTTCTCCCCTTCGAGCACCTGAACGACGACCGGACCCGAGGTCATGAAGCCGCACAGGTCGGCGAAGAACGGCCGCTCGCGGTGGACGGCGTAGAAGCCCTCGGCCTGATGGCGCGTGATGCGGATGCGCTTCGATGCGACGATGCGCAGGCCGGCGTTCTCGAGCATCTTGGTGACCGCGCCGGTCAGATTGCGGCGCGTGGCGTCGGGCTTGATGATCGAGAAGGTGCGTTCGGTCGCCATGGTGGGCGGCTCCTGGAAATGGAGGGTCAATGGTCGGCGCGCCCCTAGCCGGGTGACACCGCAAGGGCAAGGTTCAGCCCTTCTGCACCCACTTGCCAGACGTGCGTTGGGCTCAACCCCGTTGAGCCCAGCCTCCGCCTTCCTGCGCCCAGTAGTTGCGCTCCACCCCGTCGCGGCCCGAAAGCAGTTTCCAGGCGAGGCGGGCGGGCTCGAGCTGGCCCTCGTCGAACAGAAAGAAGGCGCGGTCGAACGCCAGCGCCGCCTCGCGCCACGCGCCGGCGGCAATGGCGATGTTGCGCGCGAGGTTGGGCGCGTCGGGGGTGGTGGAGAGGAGGATCGGCTGGCGCGCATCGTCCACGCCGCCGGCGGTCGCGTGGGGCAGGAAGGTGCTGCCCGTGTCCCACAGCTGGCGATCGAGGCGGGCGAGTGCTGCCTCGTCCGACGCGACGATCAGCAGACGCTGTTGCTCCTGCTGCAGCCGGGCGGCGATGGCGGCAAGCACGCTGTCGATCGAGGCGCCGCCGAGCTGATAGAAATCGACTCTCATCACCTTGCCGTCATTGCGAGCATAGCGAAGCAATCCAGTGGATTGCCGCGGCGCTGCGCGCCTCGCAATGACGGGCCGGCGTTATTTCTCCAGCACATCCGCGACATATTGGTCGAGCAGGCGCACGCCGAAGCCGGTCGCGCCCTTGTCGTAGGTGTTCGACGCCTTGTCCGACCAGGCCATGCCGGCGATGTCGAGGTGCGCCCATTTGACCCCCTCCTCGACGAAGCGCGAGAGGAACATGGCGGCGGTGATTGCGCCGCCCTCGCGCGGGCCGACGTTCTTGATATCGGCGATCGGCGAGTCGATCAGCCGATCGTACGCCTCGCCCAACGGCATGCGCCACAGACGATCGCCCGACTCCTTGGCCGCGGCACTAAGCCGATCGGCGAGCGTGTCGTCGTTGGCGAACATGCCGGCGAATTCGTGGCCGAGGCTGACGACCATCGCGCCGGTCAGGGTCGCCAGATCGACAATCGTCGCCGGCTTGAGATTGCGCTGCGCCCAGGTCAGCGCGTCGCACAGCACCAGCCGTCCCTCCGCATCGGTGTTGATCACTTCGACCGTCTGGCCGGACAGCGAAGTGACGATATCTCCGGGCCGCTGCGCGTTGCCGTCCGGCATATTCTCGACCAGTCCGCAGATACCGACGACGTTGGCCTTTGCCTTGCGCCCGGCCAGCGCCTTCAGCGCGCCGGCAACCGCACCCGCGCCCCCCATGTCCCACTTCATCGATTCCATGCCCGCGGCGGGCTTGATCGAGATGCCGCCGGTGTCGAAGGTCACGCCCTTGCCGATGAACACGGTCGGCGTGCCGCCGGCCTCGCCGCCGTTCCATCTCAGGATGAGGAACTGCGCCTCGCGCCGCGAGCCCTGCGACACGCCGAGCAGCGCGCCCATCCCGAGTTTGGCCATCTCCGCTTCGCCGAGCACTTCGATTTCGACTCCGAGGTCGGTCAAGTGGCGGCAACGTTCGACGAAGCTTTCGGGATAGATGATATTGGCCGGTTCCGCGACCAGTTCCCGGGTCAGCGCGACACCGTCGACGACCGGTTTCCACCGGCCGGTCCAGCGGGCCTCGGCTTCGGCAGGCGCGCCGACGATGGTCAAGCTGTCGAGCGTCGGCTTGTGCTTGTCCTTGAGCTTGGTGCGATAACGGTCGTAGCGCCAGGCGCGAAGCGCGGCGGCGAGCGCGACCCTGGCGGCCGCGTCGGCGTCGAAGCCGAGGCCGGTCAGGTCGACGACCGCCCCGGTTTCGCCCGAGGTGAGAAGTTTCGCGCTGATCGTTCCGCCCAGTTTCTCCGCGGCGTCGGCCGGCTTGGTTTGCGCGCCGATGCCGATGGCGAGCACACGGCGGCCGCTCTGCTCAAACTGTTCGGCGACATCGCCCGCTTCGCCTTTGAACCGCTGACGCCGGGCGGCTTCGATCAGTCCGGCGCCCCGCGCTTCGATCGCAGTCGTCGTGCCCGCAACCGGCAAGATGAGCGCGTCCTGGTTATCAGGGAGACGATCGGCGAAGCGAATCTGCATGAACTTCCTCAGGCTTGGATGAAGGACGGAATCGAGCGCCGCCTTAGTCGGCACCGTCCGCAATGGCAAAACGCCGTCGTTCGTGCTTCGGTCCACTCGGCGATTGCCGCCCCGCGGGGGAGGTGCAATAGGCGGGCCGAACAGTCATCCGGGCGGGGAAGCCAGGCGTTGCGCGCAATGAAGATGAGTTGGACCGCGCTGCCGCTGCTCCTTGCCGTCCCCGGCGCCGCCTGGGCGCAGACCGGGCCAGCTCAGCCGACGCTGACTCCCGCCCCCCCGACGGCGGTGCCGACCGCCGCAGCCGATCCGAGCGCGAATGACAGCGTGATCGATTTCGCGGCCGATATGCTGAGCTACGACAATGAGCGCGACCTTGTCACCGCGAACGGATCGGTGCGGCTGGCGCGGGACGGGAATTATCTTGCCGCCGACCAGGTCAGCTGGGATCGCAAGACGGGCAAGGTCCAGGCCAGCGGCAACGTCGTCGTGCTCGATCCGCAAGGCAATAAGCTGATCGGTGAGAAGGTCGACCTGACCGACACGCTCAAGGACGGGACGATCGACAATCTGCTGCTGGTGCTCGACACCGGCGGCCGGGTGGCGGCGACGCGCGGATCGCGCGTCAACGGCGCGACGGTCCTCGACAACGCGATCTACACTGGCTGCCCGGTGACGGAGCCGTGCGGCAAGGCCAAGCGGCCGAGCTGGACGATCACCGCCGCGCGGGTGACGCGATCGGCCGACGGTAAGGAAATCCGCTTCTCTGGTGGCCGGCTCAACGTGCTCGGCGTCAGCCTGCCGTTGCTGCCGATCTTCGTCGTTCACACCGACCAGGTTGGCACAACCGGCGCGCTAATTCCCGATCTTTCCTACTCGGCATCGAACGGGTTCGAGATCACCCTGCCCTATCATCTGCAGTTCGCCCCCAATCGCGACGCAACGATCACGCCGCACATCTACACCGGCAATGCGCCCGCGATCGAGGCGCGCTATCGTAAACTGACCCGCATCGGCGCTTTTCAGGTCGGCGGTTTCCTGACGTACGGGCGGGTCGACAGTTCGACCACGCTTCAGCCGGTCGGCCACAACGCCGTGCGCGGCTATTTCGAGGCGAACGGCAAGGCGCAGTTCGACCCGTATTGGAGCCTGACCGTCTCCGTGCGGGCGGCAACCGACAAGACGGTCACGCGGCGCTATGATCTGACCCGCGATGATCGATTGCGCAGCTTCGCCGACCTCGAGCGGATCACGCCGAACAGCTATATCTCGATCGCCGGCTGGGCATTCCAGGGCTTGCGCGTGGACGACCGACAACGGGCGATCCCGATCGCGCTGCCGGCGATCGACGCGCGCTTCCGCGTGCCCGACCCGGTGCTCGGCGGGCGCGTAGAGTTGCAGGCCAACAGCCTGGCGATTCTTCGCCTCGACGGACAGGACACGCAGCGTGCCTTCGTCCAGGCTCGCTGGGACCTGCGCAAGCTGACAGCGATGGGCCAGCAGCTGACCTTCACCGCACTCGGCCGCGGCGACGTTTATCACACCGACGATTCGGCTTCGACGCTGACCGCCCTATACCGCGGCGTGGATGGCTGGCACGCGCGAGCGATCGGCGCGCTCGCCGCCGATGCGCGCTGGCCGCTGGTCGGACCGGCATTCGGCGGCACGCAGATGATCATTCCACGCGTGCAGGTGGTGCTGACCCCGCCGACGCCGAACCTGTCCTTTCCCAACGAAGACAGCCGGTCGATCGACCTCGACGACAGCAATTTGTTCGCGATCAACCGCTTCTCCGGCTACGATCGATGGGAGGACGGCTCGCGCGTTACCTACGGCGCGGAATATTCGCTGGAGCGGCCGCGCTTTTCGCTCAGCACGGTGATCGGCCAGAGCTACCGCCTGAGCCGCAGCCCCTCGCTGTTCCCGGAAGGGACCGGACTGACCGACCGCTTTTCCGACATCGTCGGGCGTACCCGGATCCGCTACGGCCGCTTCCTCGACATCACGAATCGCTTCCGCCTGGACAAAACCAACTTCGCGGTGCGGCGCAACGAGCTCGACCTCACCGTCGGCAGCGACCAGACCTATCTCCAGGTCGGCTATCTGCGCCTCAACCGCAACGTCGATCCGGCGATCGAGGATTTGCGCGACAAGGAGGAATTGCGGCTCGCCGGGAGGTGGAAGTTCCGCCGCTACTGGTCGCTGTTCGGCGCGACCGTCGTCGACCTCACCAACAAGGGCGAGGACCCACTGTCGCTCGCCAGCGGATTCGAGCCGGTGCGGCATCGGCTGGGCATCGATTACGAGGACGATTGCCTGATATTTGGCGTCCAGTGGCGGCGCGACTATGAGCGCATCGGCACGTTCCGAAAGGGCAGCACATTCGCGCTTCACTTCGCGCTCAAGAACCTCGGCCGCTAAGCTTGCGTTCAGCGGACAATGGGCAGGGAACCCGCTGCGAGAGCGGGATAAAAGGAATCAATCGCGTGAGTTTTGGCAAGACGATGAGCTGGACGACGAGACTTGCGGCGAGCGTCGCGCTCTGCGCCACGGGCGCCGCGTTGGCGCAGGCGACAGGCGACGAACCGCAAACGGAAACCCCGACCGAAATCAACAGCACGGCGGGGCTGCGGCTACCCTCAAATCCGGAGCTGTTCGGGACGACCTTACCGACCGAGGTCAAGGCCACGGCGATCATCAACGGCTCGGTGATCACCCAGACCGACATCGACCAGCGCCTCGCGCTGCTGGCGATCGCCAACGGCGGCAAGATCCCCGCCGACCAGATGCAGGCGCTGCGGCAGCAGGTGCTGCGCAACCTGATCGACGAGACGCTGCAGATTCAGGCCGCCAAGGCCGAGGACATCAAGGTCACGCCGGCGGACATCGACAAGACCGTTGAGCGCGTTGCCGGGAACGTGAAGCAGACTCCGTCGCAAATGGCGGATTATCTCAAGGCGCACGGCTCCTCGATCCGCTCGATCCGTCGTCAGATCGAGGGGGAGATCGCCTGGTCGCGGCTGCAGCGCGCCAAGATCGAGAACAACGGCAGCGTCGGCGACGATGAAGTGAAGGCGGTGATCGACCGCTTGAATGCGTCGAAGGGCACCGAGGAATATCATGTCGGCGAGATTTTCCTCGCGGCAACTCCGGGCCAGGAAGCTCAGGCGAATGGCAATGCAGAGAAAATTCTCGCCGCTCTGCGTCAGGGCGGCTCCTTCGTCGGCTATGCCCGCCAGTATAGTGAGGCCTCGACCGCGGCGGTTGGCGGCGACCTCGGCTGGGTGCGCCCCGAGCAATTGCCCGAGCCGATCGCGGCCGCCATTCGGCAGATGAAACCTGGCACCGTTTCCAACCCGATTCCGGTGCCGGGCGGCATTTCGATCGTCGCGGTTCAGGACACGCGCAAAATTCTGACCGCCGACCCGCGCAACGCCGTGCTCAACCTGAAGCAGGTGTCGATCGCCTTTCCCAAGGGAATGACGCGACCTCAGGCCGAACCGACGGTGCAGCGTTTCGCCGCGGCAGTGCAGAGCGTCGGCGGGTGCGGCGGGGCCGACAAGCTTGCCGCCGATTTCAAGGGCGAAGTCGTCCAGTCCGACCAGGTCAAGCTGCGCGACCTGCCGCCGGCGCTGCAGGAAATGATGCTGCCCATGCAGGTCGGCCAGGCGACTCGCCCATTCGGCTCCATCGAGGAAGGCGTTCGGACTCTTGTCATCTGCGGTCGGGATGAAGCTGATCCGACTCAGCCGAGCTTCGATCAGGTCTATGCCCAGATGAACGAGGAGCGCGCCAACCTGCGCGCGCGGCGATACCTGCGCGACCTGCGCCGCGACGCCGTGATCGACTTCCGGTAAGGCATTGGCGAGCAGCGCATTCGCCAGCATCGCTCCGCGTCCGCTCGCGGTCTCGATCGGCGACCCGGCCGGTATCGGGCCGGAAATCGTCGCCAAATGCTGGGACAATCGCGATCGATTCGGCCTGCCGCCGTTCGTCGCGGTCGGTGATCCGGGCGCGATCGAACAGGTCTGGGACGGGCCGCTTGCCGTCGTCGGCGATCCGCGCGAGGCGGATTCCGCTTTTGACATCGGGTTGCCGATCATCGTTGTCGCAGCTGCCGAGCCGGCTGCTCCCGGTCAGCCGAGCGTCGCCGGCGCGCACCTCGCCCTCGACGCGCTTGAGTTGGCGATCGGGCTGACACGGTCGGGCACGGCCAGCGCCGTGGTGACGGGGCCGGTCAGCAAGGAACAGCTTTATTCGATCGGGTTCTCCCATCCGGGCCAGACCGAGTTCATCGCCGAACGCTGCGGCGTTGCGTCCGCTAACGTGGCCATGATGCTTGCCGGGCCGAGCCTGCGCACGGTTCCCGTGACGATCCATGTGCCCTTCGCACGCGTGCCGGAGATGCTCTCGGCGGCGCTGATCGAGGCGCGCGGGCGGGCGGCTCTGCGGGGACTGCAGCGCAACTTCGGAATCGCCCAGCCGCGGCTCGCCGTCGCCGCGCTCAACCCGCATGCCGGCGAAGGGGGCATGATCGGCCGCGAGGAGATCGACCATATCGAACCCGCCATTGCCGCGCTCCGGGCCGAGGGTTGGCATGTGACCGGGCCGCACTCCGCGGATTCGATGTTCCATGCCGCCGCGCGCGCCAATTACGACGCCGCGCTGTGCATGTATCATGACCAGGCGCTGATCCCGTTGAAGGCGCTGCATTTCGAGGAGGGCGTCAACATCACCCTGGGGCTGCCGATCGTCCGCACTTCGCCCGATCACGGCACCGCGTTCGACATTGCCGGCAGCGACCGCGCCGATCCGCGCGCGATGGCGGCGGCGATGCGCGCGGCGGCGAGCGCCGCGGCGGCTCGGCTGAACGCCTGCAGCCAGGCGGCGTGAGCCCAAGCACAGTCGGCGAGCCCCTGCGCGAGGTCATTGCCCGCCATGGGCTGTCGGCGAGCAAGGCGCTTGGCCAGAACTTCATCCTCGACCGGCAGCTGCTCGCGCGAATCGCCGCCATTCCCGGCGACCTCGCGGGACAGCGGGTCTATGAAGTGGGGCCTGGCCCGGGCGGACTCACCCATGCGCTGCTCGAAGCTGGAGCCGAGGTCATCGCGGTCGAGCGCGACCGGCGCTGCCTGCCGGCGCTCGCCGAACTCCAGGCGCAGTTCGCCGGACGGCTGAGGATCCTCGAAGCGGACGCGCTTCAGGTGGACGAGCGCGGGGAGGTCGGCGAGGGCGCGCACATTGTCGCCAACCTGCCCTACAATGTCGGCACCGCACTGCTGCTGCGCTGGCTAAGCGGGCCGTGGCCGCCGTGGTGGGAGTCGCTGACCCTGATGTTCCAGCGCGAGGTCGCTGAACGGATCGTCGCCGCGCCGGACTCGGAGCATTATGGGCGGCTGGCGGTCGCGGCGCAGTGGCGATCGACTCCGCGCCTGGCGCTGCCGGTCCACCGCTCGGCCTTCACGCCGCCGCCGAAGGTGGCCTCAGCGGTCGTGCACATCCTGCCCGCCGAGATGCCCGAGGGGGTCGACCCAGCCATCCTCGAACGGCTTACCGCGGCTGCTTTCGGGCAGCGGCGCAAGATGCTTCGCCAGAGCTTGAAGTCGACGCCGGGCGCGCTCGACGCGCTGGAGACGCTCCGGATCGACAGCCAACGCCGCGCCGAAACGCTGAACGTCGCTCAGTTCGTTGCCATCGCGCGCAGCCTGAGCGTCGCCGCTAGGAATTAATTCTTCTGAGTCGCGGCCGGCTTGCTGGCGACGACGGTCGGGCCGTGCGCGATGGCCGCGCCAAGCTCGGCTTGCTGCGGGCAGCCGGCCTTGGCGCAGATGGCCTGCAAGCGGGCGAGATTCTGCTGGGCGCGTGCCGTCGCGCCGGCTTCGACCATCGCCACGCCCTGCACCGCCAGCGCATCGCGATCGTTAGGTTCGAGCGCGAGTGCCTTGCCGGTGAAGCGAATCGCCTTCCCGAACAGTTTTTGACGAGTCGCCACTCGGGCGAGATCGACGAATACCGCGCGGTTGCGCGGATCGACGGCGAGCGCGGTTTCCAGCGCATCGTTGGCGGCGACGAAATTGCCCGACGCAAGCGCCGTTTCGCCCTGACGCTGAAGCGCGACCGACTGCGCCGCGATCTGATCGTCAGGCTTTTGGGCCGCTGCCGGCGCCATTGCCACCGCAACGAAACCCGCCGTCAACAGGATCAAGCGCTTAGCCATCTCTTCTCATCTCCAGTTCCGAACACGGCAACCCTATCACGACCGCACGAGCCGCGCGACGAAAAAGCCGTCGGTCGAATCATGTCCCGGGGTGAGCAAACGACCCGGACCTTCGATCCGCCCCATTCCGTCGAGCGGGTCTTGAGCGCTCCATCCTGAATGGCGGCCTAAGAAAGCGCCGATCTGGTCCGCACCTTCGCGGCTCAACAGCGAACAGACGGCATAGACCAGCGCCCCGCCCGGCTTCACCAGCGGCGCGGCATGGTCGAGCACGCGCGCCTGCAAGGCCGCCACGCGCGCGAGCCGTTCGGGCGTCAGGCGCCAGCGTCCCTCGGGGCTTCGCCGCCATGTCCCGCTCCCGGAACAGGGCGCGTCGACCAGCACCAGATCGGCGGTCCCCTCGAGATCGGCCAAGCCCTCCGCCTCGCGCGGCAGATCGAGCAGGCGAACGGCGATCGTCGCTCCAGCCTTGGCGGCTCGTGGGCCCAGCCGCGACAGGCGCTGGCGATTGGTATCGCAGGCCACCATCTCGGCTGCGTTGTTAGTGGCGGCGGCGAGCGCGAGCGCCTTGCCGCCGGCGCCGGCGCAGAGATCGACGATACGCATGCCACGCGCGGGCCGGCAGGCGAGCGCGATCAGCTGGCTGCCCTCGTCCTGAACCTCGACCAGTCCTTCGGCGAACGCCGGATGCTGATCGGCGCGACTGTCGGCGGCGAGGCGAATGCCCCAGGGACTGAGCGAGGTCGGCGCGGAGTCCGGAAAGGCAGTCAGCATCTCATCGCGGGAGGTGCGCGCCACATTGACCCTGAGGTCGAGCGACGCGCGCGTGACCAGCAAGGGCAGTTCCCCGGCACCGAGCAGCGGCGACAGTTCCGGCTCGATCCAGCGCGGGATGAGAGCCGCCGGCGCGCGCGGCTCGCCATCCTCGATCGGGGGGGGGCCGTGAGCGCCGCCCGCGAACGCCGCCGCGACCTCCGGATCGTCGTCCGCGACGCCAATCATCGCGCTGCGTCCGTTCGGCGGCAGTTCCCCTGCCCTGCGCACCGCCCGGAACACCAGCTCGCGCACCGCGCGGCGATCCTTCGACCCGGCGTAGCGGCGCGTCCGGAAGTAGGCGCTCACGATCGAGTCCGCCGGCGGCCCGTCGTCGCGGGCCGATGCGATCACCTGATCGAGGATGTCGATCGCGGCCTGAACCCGCGCGGCGGGAGTCATGCTTTCCCCCTCCCGCCAGAGCGGGGACGGGCGAAGGAGTTACCGCGTCGGATAATTGGGCGCTTCACGCGTGATGGCGACGTCGTGGACGTGGCTTTCGCTAAGGCCGGCATTGGTGATCCGCACGAACTGGGCGCGCTGTTGCAGCTCGGCGATGGTCTGCGATCCCGTATAGCCCATCGCCGCCTTCACGCCGCCGACGAGTTGGTGGACGATGTCGCGGACCGGTCCCTTGTACGGCACCTGCCCTTCGATCCCTTCGGGGACGAGCTTGAGCTGGTCCTTGATGTCCTGCTGAAAATAGCGATCCGCCGACCCGCGGGCCATCGCCCCGACGCTGCCCATGCCGCGATACGCCTTGTAGGCACGGCCTTGATACAGGAAGGTCTCGCCCGGCGCTTCGGCGGTGCCGGCAAGCAACGAGCCGACCATGACGGTGGACGCGCCGGCCGAGAGCGCCTTGGCGATGTCGCCCGACGTGCGAATGCCGCCGTCGGCGATCACCGGAATGTTGGATTTGGCCGCCGCTGCCGCCGCCGACATGATCGCCGACAATTGGGGCACGCCGACTCCGGCAACGATGCGGGTGGTGCAGATCGACCCGGGCCCGATGCCGACCTTGATTGCGTCGGCGCCGGCATCGACCAGCGCGCGCGCCGCATCGGCTGTCGCGACATTGCCGGCGACGACCTGAACGGCGTTGGACAGCTTCTTGACGCGCTCGACAGCGCGCCCGACCTCGCGATTGTGGCCGTGCGCCGTGTCGATGACGATGCAGTCGCAGCCGGCGTCGATCAGCGCTTCCGACCGGGCGAAGCCGGCATCACCGACAGTGGAGGCAGCGGCAACCCGCAGGCGGCCTTCGCTATCCTTGGTAGCGTTAGGCGAGGCGACCGACTTCTCGATGTCCTTCACCGTGATCAGGCCGACGCAGTGATCGGCTTCATCGACCACCAGCAGTTTCTCGATCCGCCGCTGATGGAGGATTCGCCGCGCATCCTCCTGGCGGGTGCCGAGCGGAACGGTGGCGAGATTGTCGCGGGTCATCAGCTCGGCGACGGGCTGCCGGGGGTTTTCGGCGAAGCGGACGTCGCGATTCGTGAGAATGCCGACCAGCTTGCCCGACTTCTCGACCACCGGGATGCCCGAGATGCGGTTGCTCTTCATCAGCTCGAGTGCGTCCGCCAGCGTCTGGTCGGGCGTCATGGTGATCGGGTTGACGACCATGCCGCTTTCGAACCGCTTGACCGCGCGCACCGCGGCAGCCTGATCGCTTACCTCGAAATTGCGGTGGAGCACGCCGATGCCGCCAAGCTGGGCGAGCGCGATCGCCATGTCGACCTCGGTGACCGTGTCCATCGCGGAGGACAGCAGCGGGATCGCCAGCGGGATTTCGCGCGTGAGAAAGCTGCGCGTGTCGGCCTGGCTAGGGAGCACGCTCGATTCGAGCGGCAGGAGCAGCACGTCGTCGAAGGTGAGGCCGAGCGGCACGTCGGCGGTTTCGAGAAGGTCGGCCATGCGCGCCTGTGGCAGGCGGAGAGCGATTCGCCAACCCTTCGTCATTGCGAGCCGCCCCAGGCGGCGCGGCAAATCCATGGATTGCTTCGCTACGCTCGCAATGACCGGTTACGTTGGAGCAACCGGCGCGCGGCCTCGACGTGCATCGTTTCGATCATTGCATTCTCGAACCGCTCGGCGCCGCCGGTCGCTGCGGCGACGAGGCGCTCGGCGCGGGCGATCTCTTCGGGCGTCGGTGCGAAGGCCGCCAGGCACGCGGCGATATGGTCGGGGTGGATCAAGCTTTTCCCGTCGAAGCCAAGGCGGCGGCTTTCGGCGCATTCGGCGGCGAAGCCCTCGGGATCGTCGAGCCGGTTGAACACGCCGTCGGTCGCCGGGATGCGCGCCGCCCGAGCCGCGAGCAAAACCGATTGCAAGACCGTCTGCAGCGGCCCCCTTCCCGCTCCTGCCGGCAGCCGAAGATCGGCGGCAAGGTCGTTGGTGCCGACGATCAGCGCTGCTGCCTTGTGCGCGATCGCTTGGGCGGTGAGCACGCCTCTTGCGGTCTCGATCATGGCGAGCACCGGCTTTCCGCTGGCCGACGCAACCCGCTCAATATCTTCGGGATCATCGACCAGCGGAAGCACGAGGTGAGTGACGGGCGATGCGGCAAGCGCCGCCAGGTCGTCGTCATGCCACGCCGATCCAATGCCGTTGACGCGCACCGCAAGCGGCATCGGCCAACTCTCTCCCACAGCCGACACCGCCGCCGCGCGCGCGCCCTCCTTGTCCTCCGGTTTCACCGCATCCTCGAGGTCGAGGATCACCAGTTCGGCCATCGAGGCCCGCGCTCTTTCGATGGCGCTCGGCCGCGACGCGGGGAGGAACAGCACCGCCCGCCGGTCGAACAGGTCCGCATTCATGCCGATTTCCCTTTTCCGCCGCGCCCGCCCGTCGCATCATGCGCCATCTCGGGAGGGAAGTTCATGCTGACCATCTTTCTACTATTCGTCGCCGCGCTCGTCCTGCTGTTCGTCATGGGCAGCATCAAGATCGTTCACCAGGGCTATCATTACACGATCGAGCATTTCGGGCGCTTCACCGCCACCGCCAACCCCGGCTTCAACTTCTACCCGGCCTTCTTCTACCGAGTCGGGCGCAAGGTGAACATGATGGAGCAGGTGCTCGACATCCCTGGGCAGGAGATCATCACCAAGGACAATGCGATGGTCGCGGTCGACGGCGTGGTGTTCTTCCAGGTGCTCGACGCCTCCAAGGCCGCTTACGAGGTCAGCGACATGTACCTCGCCATCCTCAACCTCGCGACGACCAACCTGCGCACGGTGATGGGATCGATGGATCTCGACGAGCTCCTCTCGCGCCGCGACGAGATCAATGCCCGCCTGCTGGCGGTGGTCGACAATGCGACCGAGGCGTGGGGCATCAAGATCACGCGCGTCGAGCTCAAGGACATCCGTCCGCCGGCCGACATCGTCAACGCCATGACCCGGCAGATGAAGGCCGAGCGTGAGAAGCGCGCGACGATCCTCGAGTCCGAAGCCGCTCGGCAGAACGAGATCAACCGCGCCGAGGGCCTTAAACAGGCACAAATCCTCGAAGCGGAAGGCCGCCGCGCGTCGGTGTTCCTCGACGCCGAGGCGCGCGAGCGATCGGCCCAGGCCGAGGCAGCCGCGACAAAAATGGTGTCGGATGCAATCGAGGGTGGCAGCACTCAGGCGATCAATTATTTTATCGCCCAAAAATATGTCGAAGCGATCAGCGGCTTCGCAACGTCGCCCAATGCCAAGACCATTCTCTTCCCGATCGAGGCGACGCAGCTGATCGGCACGCTCGGCGGGATCGGGGCGCTCGCGAAGGAAGCGCTTGGCATCGATTCTCCGCCCGCCGGTTCGGCCAAGGCAGCGCCGGCCAAGCCCACGACTCCGATCGTGCAGGTGCCGCGCACGTGAACTGGAGCGAAATCGAACCTGGCTGGTGGTGGGCGATCGGCGGGGTCGCTCTGCTAATCGCCGAGGTGATTGCGCCCGGATTCTTCCTCATCTTCATCGGTGCGGCGGCACTCGCGACCGGACTGTTCACTTTGTTGTTCGGGCTTGGGACCGAACTGCAGCTGGTTCTGTTCGTGATCTACGCCGCGCTCGCCGTGCTCGCCGGAAAGCGCTTCTACGCGCGCCCGCACCGGACCTCCGCGCACAAGCTCAACGACCGGGCCGCGCAGCTGGTCGGGCGGCAAGTGACTGTCACGGAGCCGATCGACGCTGATTCCGGCCGGGTGCGGCTTGGCGACGGCGAATGGAGCGCACGCGGTGGCCCGGCGGCGGTCGGCGCTGACGTCATCATTCGACGGGTCGAAGGGAACTGCCTGATCGTCGACCCTGTTCCATCCCCTGGAGGTGTTGCTTG
>JAIVIZ010000006.1 GCA_020200315.1 Sphingomonadales bacterium
TGATACGTCCTGGGCGGCCGCGCCCCTCATTACGGGGCCGGTTAGTCCGGGGTTCTCCAGATGCGCCAACTTTAACACGTGACGACTATCCCCTGTGCGGAGGCGATCCAAAGTTTGGATTTTGGCTGACCGCCAACACGCCTCCACGGTTACTTGCCAAGTGTGGATGCCACTGAGTTTGCGTACGTTGGAGCGCAGCAATGGTTGTTAGTAAGCAAGCTTCTCCTGGAGCTTGGCGCGCGCGCGATACAGACGAGTTTCGACTGATTTCTCGCTGATCGACAGCACCTCGGCAGTTTCAGCTTGGGTCAATCCTTCAATGGTGCGAAGCACCAATGCCTCCTTGAGATTGGCCGGCAAAGTAGCAATGGCGCGGGTTACCCGATCCAGTTCTTGCCGATCGGCCGCTGCGTCGTCGATGGCGACCTGGTCATCCGGCACGCGCTCCGCGTCGCCCTCAAGTGGTCCAGCGAACGATAGGAAACGGCGCACCGCTCGTTTCCTCGACCAGTCACGGCATTTGTTGAGCGCGATGGTCGAGAGCCACGCTTTCATCGGCCGGTCTTCATCATAGCGTGCGAGCGCCTGATGAGCGGAAACAAAGGTTTCCTGTGCCAGGTCCATCGCTTCCTCCGGATCTCCGGTGAAGGCGCGCACCAACCGGAACACGGATTGCCGGTAGCGCTGCATGATTTGCGCGAAGGCAGCTTGGCGACCGGCGACGCTCAAAAGCGCGAGCTCGCCATCGGACAAGGTCGACCAATCGAGGCTCACTCCCCCGATCTCAACGCGCGTCGTCGGTGAGCGCCTTCTCGACGGCCTGGTCGAACCGCGCGGTTTGATCGGGTCGCAAGAGCTGACGCATGGCAAAAATATGCGCCAAGGTCGCCTTCTGCAAATCGCCCATCGCCGCGTGGCTTCGGTCAACCGCTGCTGCTACCTTTGGACCATTGCCGTGCTCGGCTTCGATCGCTTCCGCGAGCCGTGCGTTGTCGGCTCGCAACTCAAGTTCAATAGCGCGTCGCTCAACCGCGAACCGCTGCTCCAGAACAGCAACGCGCGCCTGCTGATTGGAATCGAGTGCTAGCTGATGGTGCAGAACGTCGTGTAACTCCTGGCCGGCTGGTTTGGGAGCCGGCCACAGGGTCCGTCCGACGAACACTCCACCGATTGCCGCCATGAACGCCAGCAAAATCCAGACAGTCGGCCGGGCGCTCAACCTCACAGCGCCCCCGCAAGCAGCGTCGATGGCGCAAGCGGAGAGCCGCCGACGAGCGGCGCCAACGATGATATCGCACTCGCGCTAGCCGGCAGACCCGCACCTATCATCCCCAACGCCAAGGCGCCCGCTGAGATAAGGCCCGTTCCAAGCCTGGCTTCCCTGACCGACGGCCGAGTGCCGATCCGCGCAAGCACTCGCGCTTCCAGCGAGTCAAACCCTGGAGGAACGGCTGCGCCGGCAAGCTTTGCCAAAACTCTGTCGATGTCGTCCATTCCGCGCACTCCTAATCAATCTGTCATACGCAAAAATATCGTGCATCCCTCGGGATTCCTGAGGGATTGAGGGTCATGCCCCGTATTCATGTCACTACTACTGATGAAAGGAAGACAGAATGCACTACCCAAGGTTGCTTGCCGGCATTGCCGCCCTGATCGGAGTCGCCGGCACGGCGGGGGCTCACCCCAAACTACTGTCCGCGAGTCCCGCGCCGAACGCGACCGTATCGAAACCCGTTCGGCTTGAGTTGCATTTTAGCGAACCGCTTATGGCGAGCTTTTCCAAAGCGAGCCTGATGATGGCGATGCCCGGCCATGCCCCAATGAAGATAGCCAGCGCGACAGCAGCCGGCTCTGACGGCAGGACTTTGGTGCTAACGCCGAGGAGACCGCTCGGCCCAGGCCGGTACCGCGTCGACTGGCATGCGGTTTCGGTGGATACGCACCACCTCTCAGGCAATTATGCCTTCGCGGTGAAGTAAGGTGGATGCCGATTGGCCGCTCGTCGCAACCCGGTTCGCACTTTACATCGTGCTCTCGGGCCTGTTCGGCCTTTCGGCATTCAGCTTGTACGCACTCCGGGTCGGCGAGCAGGGTGCCTTCGCCCTCGGGTCGTGGCTGGCGGCGCTTGCGGTTCTTGCTCTTGCACTCTCGGTGGTTGGGCTCGTCTTACTCGCTGCGAACATGGCGGGCACCCCGCGGTGGCCAATCGACGTGGAGGCCATCAAGTCGCTCCTCGTTGGCACTTCGATCGGGACCGCGTGGAAAGTCCGCATGGTGTCGTTGGCAATTGCCGGAACGACCGGCGCATTTGTGGCAGGGCGCCGGTGGCGGGTCTGGTTGGCGGCCGCTTCCGCAGGTTTAGCGCTCGCGATGCTTGCATGGAGTGGCCATGGCGCGATGGATGAAGGAGCTATCGGCTGGGTGCATCTGATTGCCGACGTTCTACACCTGCTTGCCGCGGGCGCCTGGGTTGGTGCGCTTCTTGGGTTGATCCTGCTGATGAGCCGGCGGGCATCTCGCCTTGACACGGCACATCTCCAACTGACGCACCGTGCGCTTCACGGATTTGGCGTGGCTGGCACCATCATCGTTGGAACGATCGTGATCACGGGGCTGGTTAACGGGTGGCGCCTGGTTGGCGTCCGAAACATCACTTCACTACCCGCCGCACTCTACGGCCAACTGCTCCTCGTTAAGCTGCTGCTGTTCGGAGCCATGCTCGGCCTTGCCTCGCTCAACCGCTTCAGGCTTACCCCGTCGCTCGAGCGGTCCATTGCCGATGACCATCTCGCCGCGCTTGCCAAACTACGGCTGAGCCTTGCGATCGAAACGGCTTGCGTTGTGACGATTCTGGCACTGGTCGCCTGGTTGGGGACCTTGGAGCCACCGACATCGGCGATGTGAAGTCGCATGAGGGTCGCAAAACGGCACCCGTGCCTCTTCTGGGATGAGTTCAGGGACCATTCGCTCGCATGCGTCGGCGTAGCGCGTGCAGGCCTGGATGCGGTCCCCATTTCACCGAGGCCAAATCTCGATCTGAGTTCGGTTTCAGAGGCTTCCCGCCGCATCTACTTTTCGGCGCGAAAACCAGAACATAATCGTTCCCACCACGATCATAAGGCTTGCGATGAACACGTTCTTGGCTGTGGACTGACCGATCAGCCAAATGGTGAGCACAAAGCCAACGATGGGGATGGTAAGCCCCCCGGGTAACTTGAACTGCTCCGGCTGCGTGGGCATCGTTCTCTCAATGATTGGCAATGAGGCGATGCAGAGCAAATACGTCAAGAGTCGAATGAATGTGCTCAGTATGATCAGCCAAACGTAATTCTCGCCAAGCGCCATTGCTATGCTGAGCACGCCACAAAAAAGAATTGAGTTTACGGGAGCGCCACTCCTCTCATTCACTTTCCCGAACCAAGCTGGCAAGCTGCCGTCTCGCGAAAGGGCGAAGGTAAGCCGGGGCGCCGTGAGCAAAGACGTCAAGCTCGAGCCGCCGATCGAAAAAACTACTCCAAGTCCGAGGGCAAGAGCACCCAACGGGCCGATGAGCCTTCGTGCGATCTCAATCAGCGGAGTGTCGCTTGCTCCAAGATCGGGGCCCACCGACACGGCCACAAGCTGAATAAGAGTATAGAAGAACGCGATGGCCAGCACGGTGCGCACAAGCACCTTGGGTATCTCTGCTCTCGCATTTCTCGTCTCTCCGGCACTGATCAGACTGAATTCGAAGCCAATGAAGGCATACATCATGATAAGCATCGCTTGCCCTAAAGGGGCTGCCTTTAGAACCCCCGCCCCCGCGACCAAGCCCCACTGAACTGACGGGAGGCCAATCAGAATCAAGAGGAAGAGTGGCGCGAGCTTCAAAATGCTGAGCGTGTACACCCCAGCCATTCCCGCACGCAAACCGGCTGCGTTCAATATTGTGGCCAGTGAAACGAACGCGGCCATGGCAGCAACTCTCGCGCCACCCGACGCGAGCGGCGCCCAAATCGTAGCCGCGTGGCTGACGATAAGATTTGCGCTTGCGGCGATGGCCGCGACCCGGCTCAGGTAAATCAACAGCCCGGTCTGGAAGCCGACATACCGTCCAAAGGCATGGGTCGTGTAGACGATTGGACCACCAGTGATGTCGAAAAAACTGGCGACCCGTGCAAGGGTCAGGGCGACGGAAAGGATCAGAATCCCGCAGAGAACAAAGATCCACGGACTGAAATAACCCGCTTGTGCAATCGCCACCGCCGGCAACGCGAAGATTCCCGATCCTATGACGCCATTCATGGCGATCGTGGCGATTCCAATCTTCCCGATCTCGCGCCGTAGGAGCGAGTCAGAAATGAGTGGACGGTTCATTCCGCGCGCTTCGGTTCGGGCGTCTCTTCGCTCTTGCGGGAGCCGACGACGAGGGCAACCGGGTCTATCGTCGACCGTCCCCCGGTGCAGCTCGCCAACCCCGGCGCCAGATCAACGCAATTCATTTGAGTGTGGAAAGGCCGTTTCACAAACTTGTTGCCTGCACGGCCCGATCGTCGGCAACCTCCTCATCATGCCGTCGTTTTAGAAGGGCAAAGGCGCGGGCTAGATCGGCGTGCAGGTCTTCAGCATCCTCAAGGCCAATGCTGAGTCGGATGATGGGGCCCTCATGGGCAAGGACGGTGGCCGTCCGCACAGGCGGACGATCAAGCACCGCCACCACGCTGCGCGTCCCCCCCCAGCTTGCGCCGATGGCGAAAAGCTCAAGCGATTCCACCGCTTCCGCCAGGAATGGCCGCGCCCAGGGTGCCAGAAAAATTGAGAAGAGTCCGGTGCCGCCCGAGAAATCCCGCTTCCAGATATAGTGCCCTGGGTTGGTCGGCAAAGCAGGGTAGCGCACCTCGACCACGGGCGACTGCTCCGCGACCCAGCGGGCAAGGCGAAGCGCGGTTTGCTCGCAACGATCGAGGCGGATCGCCAGCGTCTCGATTCCGCGTAGGACGAGGCTGCTCTCATCAGCGGATACGCCGTAGCCCATGTAGCGGCTGAAATCCTTGAGGCGTCGATAGAGCGCAGGATCGCTCATGGAGATCGAACCCATTACGACGTCTGAGTGGCCGCCAAGATATTTGGAGATCGCGTAAACCGAGAAATCAACTTGGTGGGCTAAAGGCTTGAATCGCAGCGGGGTCGCCCAGGTGTTGTCCGCAGCTACCTTAATGCCGCGCTTGTGAGTGGCTTGGACGATCGCTGGAACGTCCTGCACTTCCAGCGTCATCGAGCCGGGCGATTCGACCCAGACAAGCGCGACATCCTCCTCAAGAAGGTCCGCGATTCCAGCACCGATCATCGGGTCGTAATAGCTTGAGCATATCCCAAGTCCGGCGAGGAATTGCTCGGCGAAGGGCCGAACCGTGTCGTACGTCGAGTCCGGGAACAGCACACGCTGTCCAGTTTGCACGCAGGCAAGCGTAGTGAGTGTAATTGCGGCGAATCCGGAAGGGAGCACGAGCGTCCGCGCCGCGCCCTCGATCAACGCGATGCGGTGTTCCAGGGCCCGTGACGTGGGCGTACCGTAGAGGCCATAGGAATAGCCATCATAGATGGCCTGCCTTCGTTTCTGATATTCCTCCACCGTTGGGAAAACGATAGTCGATGCCCGATTTACCGGGACGGTCAGGCTGGTAAAATCGATACCATCTTCCCCAAGGGACTTCAGGCATAGAGTAGCGTCGCGCACGTCCATTGAGTCCACCCCTCATTCCGCTTGCTCAAAGCTACCCCGCGAGAGACATCGATTCAAATTCATCGTTGATGCGTTCGCATGCGTTTGTGTTATGCTCCCCGGCATGAACCTGACGCTGTTCGAAGCCTTTAGCGCTGTGATGAAAACAGGCTCCACTACGGCAGCGGCAGCCGTGATGCGCGTTTCCCAACCCGCCATTAGTCGTTCGCTCAAGCGGCTGGAGGACACGACGAAACTCAAGCTGTTCGAGCGCAGTGGCCCGCGGCTGACTGCAACACCCGAGGCGCATCTGCTTTACCAGGAGGTGCAGGACACGTTCGTTGGCCTGGACCGAATCCGCCAAAGCGTCGCACGCATCCGGGCGGTTGGCACTGGATCTGTACGCATCGCAAGTTCGGCCGCGTTAGGGCTATCGTTCGTGCCCAAGGTTTTGGCGCGATTCAGCATCCTTCGGCCTGGAGTCTCGATCCGTTTCGAGATCGGCAATTCAGTGACCGTGCGCAACCTGGTTGCCAGCGGCGCATATGACATCGGCCTCTGCGGGGACGAAATCGACCCTTCGAACCTGATCGTATCTCCATTCATCGAAACGAGCGGCATCTGCGTGATGGGTCGAGGGCACCCTTTGGAGCTGTCTGACGTCATCACTCCCCAAACGCTCGATGGGCAGTCTATTATCGCGCTCGCACCGGATGATACCGCACGGAAACAATGGGATTGTTCACTGAGCGCAAAAGGCGCGGTGCCCAATATAGTTATCGAAACTCAATTCGCCGCGACTATTTGTCGGCTTGCACTGGAAGGCGCCGGCGTCGGGCTAACAAATTCCCTCACCTACATCTCCGACGATTTCGCTGCGCTCGGCCTCGTTGCGAAGCCTTTCGCTCCTCAGATAATTTTTCGGCAGCAAATGATCCTGCCTCCACATCGAGCTCGCTCTCAAATGCTCGACGAGCTAGTGCGCGAGCTGGAAACCGAACGCGATACTCTTCAGGCCGCCTGCAACGGGGGATTTAGCGAGAGATCATGACAAAGTCGAAGCCAAGGTTCCCTATTTCGACGTGTCGAACGAGAGCGAGGCGAATAAATGATCGACGGCGGCAAGCGGCGGGTGCAGAGGTTCGACATTGATGTCGGTTGTCAGCAACACGGGGCCTTTGCCGGTGTACGGAACTTCAGCGATGCCGTCTTTATTCGTCTTCACCTTCGGCTGTTGCTCATCGGGGAGCGGCTTGAGCCCGTCGGTATAGACGATGTCCGCCCCGCCGTAGGGCTTGCCGCTCAGCAGCAGCCGGACAGGCATCTTGGCACCTGACGGAAGGGCGTAGGGATCTTTCAGCGCAATGATCTCGAGGCGCATGCCAAGCGTATGATTAAATGAACCGCGTCCGAGGAGCAATTTGCTGTATTTGACGGTCCAGTGCGGCGATGTGCCATCCGGAACCATCAACTTGCTGGTGTTGATTTCGTGCTTGTCCTTCCCCAATTGCATCCAGAACCCGTTATCGTAGGAAACCGCCAGCACCGAACCGGCCGGTGCCGAGAACGGTCTGGTCTTGAGCACTGGTTTTCTCTTCAGCTCACTTGCAATGAGGGGATCGCGAAGGTCGGTCGAACCGGTAGGGGTAACGACCTCAAGCGAAACGATCTTTCTGGGGTCTGCTATCTCGCGCCCGGTAAGATCTCCAAAATGCACCTGAGCAACATAATTGGAATTGATCTTGCCCGCGGTGAGCCAGATGTCATGCGCGGCGGCGGATGACGCGCCAAAGGTCGTCACTGCAAGCGCCGTACAAACGAAGAAGGCGCATTTTGAGATTTCCGATAGTTTTATCGTAGCTCGCGAAGTCCGGAATTGCGGCCGCGTCATGAAGTAAGGACCCCTTGCTATAGTCATAGAACGGTATCGTCACTGGACTAGAATTTGAAGGTTCCCTTCACATACAGAAAGCGGCCGCTGATCCCGTAAGGAGATATGTTGACCGAAGGAAAGATGCCGGCATTGTCGGCCCCGTTCGTTCCAGCAGCGACGCTCGCGACCGTCGAGGCGATCGGCCTTTCTGGAGTCTTGTCGAAGAGGTTCGCCGCGCCCACGCCAAGAGAAAAATGGTCCGTCAACGCGTATGCGACATCCACGTCCGCAACGATATCGGCCCGGAACCGCTGGATGATGTCGCGATTAGCCGACCCGGGCGCCGATGGCACCAGCGTCACGTCGTATCCGGGCGCCAGCAGTGCAGCGACGCGCGCCGGCGTGACATTCGTGAGCACGACCTGAGCGACTTTGCCGTAGCGAGTGCCGGTCAACGAAGCTGACCATTTTCCATTGAGCCAAGCCAGATTGAGCGTCTGCTTGTGGTTTGGCGTGCTCTGGGTCAACCGGGTTTGTTGGGTGAGGTCGACCAGCGGCGTGGTGAAGCCAAGGGCGGTGAGCGCGGCTGGGGTGCCGGCAATCCGATCGAACTTCGTATGGTTGAAGTTCGCGGCGAAAGTAGCGGTTACCGTGCCGGCGCCGATGCTCTGGCGATACCGAGCGGTAACATCGAGGCCCTTGGTTGTCGTATCGGCCGCGTTGGTGAGAAAGGCAGCTGCGCCGATGCCGGGAAATCCTTGGGCAGTCAGGAAGTTCGTCAGGGCCGCCCCCTGAAAGTTGGACGAGATCACAATTCGGTCTTTAATCCTGATCCGATAGACATCGATGGTGGCGGCGAATGGGCCGCGGTCGAATACCGCGCCAAGGGAGACATTCTTGGCCTTTTCAGGCTTCAGAGGGCTCGCGCCAATGAGCTTGGCGACAGGCTCGTTCACCGAGAAAATACGGGTTCGAACGGGAACGCCGCTGATGAAGAGGAAATCGGTCTGTCCATAAAAGGATTGGGCAAGTGCCGGAGCGCGGAAGCCGGTGCCGAACGACCCGCGAAGCGCCAGGCCTCCAAACAGTTCAAACCGTCCTGCCAGCCTGTAGTCCGTCGTTGAACCGAAATCAGAGAACTTCTCATGGCGGAGCGCAGCGGAAATCAGCAGACGATTACCGAATTTCTTTTCCGTCTCGACGTATTCCGCAGTGCTGTGACGCGATCCAGGGATAATGTCGGCAGGCGATACCCCGATCGCCGATTGTGTACCAATGGCTGCCGGCCTGCCTGCGTCCGGCTCGTCGAGGATCGGTACGCCGCCGTTACTGTAGCTCGCCGGATCGCCGGGCGTGAGCGTGTAAGTTTCCCTACGGTATTCGAGTCCAAAAGCGACCTTTAGCGGTGAACCCGCGCCAAGCGGAATTTGCCGCCTTACATCGAGGTTCGAGGTCCACTGACGAAACCGCGCGCCACCCCGAAGGAAGGATGTTGGGCTTGCTGTGCCGAAGGAAGTGTTGAGCGAATGAATGACGCGCAGCCGATCGAACGATGTGCCGAACTCGCTGGAAAGATCCCATGCGAAGCCGGCCAGGTCCTCGCCCTTCAGGCCGACAGCCGCTGAAGCGTTTTCCAATCTTGAAAGCTGCAGGGGCAGGAAACCGTTCGGATAAATGGCGCGAACATTTTCATCCTGGCCCGGACGGCGAAAGAAATTGTAGCTCGTGCCGTTGAGCTGATTGTAGCCGCCAAACGCGTATGCAGTGATGCCGTGCGAGAGCGGCAACTCCGAGTTTACAAAAAAGCCGACGTTGCGATAGGCCGGCTCGCCATACACGGAATTGTTCCTGTTGAAAGTGGCTTCGCGGGGGTCCAGAGCGCCGTTTGGTCGTGTCAAACCGGTACCGGATCCGTAAAGTCCGGAGGGCAGAACCAGCACGCCATTATTGCTGCCAAAATATTGCTGCCGGGTGTCGGGAAGAGCCCGGTTAGTTTTATTGTGGTCTTGAAACATGCCGGTGATCCGGAAAAACCCGTTCGTCCCGAGGCGAAGTCCTTCGCCCAAAGAAATCTGGATGTCCTCTCCGTCGCCGTGGGTCGTCATACCGTAGCGTGCTTGGGCATATGTCCCGATGCTGCCATCGAGTTGCAGATCGATGACGCCAGCGATGGCATCGGAACCATATTGTGCGGCGGCCCCGTCACGCAGCACCTCAATTCGGCTGATCGCGGCGACCGGGATGGCGTTGAAGTCGTAGGCAACATCACCCCGGCCGATCTGGTTGTTCGCATTTAACTCCGCATTGGTGTGGCGGCGCTTTCCATTGACGAGCACCAGAAGCTGACCGGTGGAGAGGCCACGAAGCGTCGGTGGCGTCAGGAAGTCATTGGCACCAGCGCCGACAGGACGCGGCGTACTAAAGCTCGGAACAACGACCTTGAGTTTGGTCTGGAGATCGGTGCCTCCGGTTCGCGTTAATTCCGCGCCTGAAATCGAATCAATTGGCGTCGGCGAAGCAGTGACGACTCGCGGTCCAAACCGCGAACCCGTGACGACGATTTCAGCTCCATTTGGAGCCTGCTCAGCTGGGGTTAAAGGAACGGTGACCGTCTGGGCGGCCGCGCTTTGCGACATGATCGAGAGGCCCAGCAGCGCCGACGACGTAAGCAGCCGAACGTGAGGCTGACGGTATGCATTTGTCCCCACAATGAACCTCCCCAAGCCTCTTCTTGCGGCTTAAGGATGTGCGGGGGTGTTTAGAAAGACAACTGACGTGTGCGCAGGAGTTTATGCCTTTGCGTTATAATGGACATTCAGCCTCCTCGCATGGGAGAAGCCTTTCGTACAAGTGACTGCCAAAGCCTCGTTCCGGTCCGTCGACTCACAAGTTGAGTGATGCCGCACCGGACGGAATGGAATTTTTCAGCGTTCGCCCCACATGAACCAACTTTGATAGGTCGCGCCAAATCGTCCCGTCACGGCGAGTTAAGGCGGCGAACCAGGGCATCGTTCCCGATCTTGGTGGCAGGTATTTCGATTGGCGCTGACATAGGCTCATGTTCGCGCCTGATCGCGAGCTTGGCCTGAAGTGCGGCGCACCGTCTGCGGCATCGAGTTCGGGTCGTGCGTTCAAGGGCAAACCGCCCGGACGCATGGGGCTGATTGGTGCAGGCCGTTCGCCGTACGCGGCGATCGGGCACTTGACCCTGACACAGTGTCAGGCCCTACATGCCATCGGGTCGAAGGAGATACTGCAATGAATGGCCCACATTCTCACGACCAAAGCACTGGCTGCGCCTGCTCCGGCAAGCGCGCAGCGGAAGTCGCTACGGCCGATCGCGCCGCCCCGCCCGAATCCTCATGCTGCTCAGGAAGCGCCAAGGCCGAACCAGCAGCCGTCGGGCACCATCACGCTACGGCGGTTGGCTGCTGCTCGGGTAGCATGGCCGGCGACGCTGCCGCCCCCGTCAAAGACCCGGTTTGCGGCATGATGGTCGACCCGGCGAACACCGCCCATCATGCGGAGCACGACGGGCATCCTTATCATTTTTTGCAGCGCCGGATGCCGTACCAAGTTCGTCGCGAATCCAAACGCCTATCTGGGCGGCAAGCCTGAGCCTAAGGCGACGCCTAGGGCGATGTGGACCTGCCCGATGCACCCGCAGATTCGCCAAGAAGGGCCGGGGACATGCCCGATCTGCGGCATGGCGCTCGAACCGGAAGAGCCATCGCTCGACGATGCGCCAAACCCTGAGTTGATCGACTTCACGCGCCGGCTGTGGATTGCCACGGCGCTCACCGTTCCCCTGCTTGTCGTCTCCATGTTCGCCGAGCTGCTCGGCTACGAACTGGTCAGCCCTGCGGCATCACCGTGGGTCCAGCTCGCGCTCACCGCGCCGATCGTGCTGTGGGCGGGCTCGCCGTTCTTCGTGCGCGGCTGGCAATCCATCCGCACCCGCCACCTTAACATGTTCACGCTTATCGCAATCGGCCTCGGTGCGGCGTTCCTCTACAGCCTGGTCGCGACCCTCGCGCCGGGCAACTTCCCTGACACCTTCGCGCACATGGCGGGATTGTGCCGGTCTATTACGAAGCGGCCGGGGTCGTCGTAACGCTGGTGTTGCTCGGGCAAGTTCTTGAACTGCGTGCCAGGGCGGCGACGGGCCGCGCTATTCGCGCGTTGATGGACTTGACGCCTAAGACTGCTCGACGTTTGCTCCCCGACGGCTCCGACGAGGAAGTCAGCCTTGCCGATGTAGCGGCCGCCGATCGGCTGCGGGTCCGCCCTGGCGAAGCCATCCCAGTCGATGGTGTGGTGGTCGAGGGCCGCTCCTCCGTGGATGAATCCATGCTCACTGGCGAACCCGCACCGATCCTCAAGGAAGTGGATGACGCTGTTACCGGGGGGACGGTGAACAGCACTGGTAGCCTGATCATGGAAGCGCGCGCCGTCGGCTCTGACACGATGCTCGCGCGCATCGTTCGCATGGTTGCGGAAGCTCAGCGCAGCCGCGCTCCCATTCAAGCGGTCGCCGATCGCGTCTCTGGCTGGTTCGTGCCGCTCGTCGTGCTCATTTCAATCGTGACCTTCATTGTGTGGTCTTTGGTCGGCCCCGAGCCGCGCATGAGCCATGCGCTGCTCAATGCTATCGCCGTTCTGGTCATCGCCTGCCCCTGCGCGCTCGGACTCGCCACGCCGATGTCGATCATGGTCGGCACCGGACGCGGCGCGCACGCTGGCGTGCTGGTCAAGAATGCGGAAGCGCTCCAGGGGCTAGAGAAGGTCGATACGCTTGTCATCGACAAGACCGGCACGTTGACGGAAGGCAAACCGAAGCTGGTTGCGATCGAGACGCCGGGCGCGATCGACGAAGGCGAGCTGCTGGCGCTCGCTGCGGCCGTCGAGGCGCAATCCGAACACCCGGTCGCCCATGCGATCGTTACCGCCGCAAAGGAAAGGGGCCTCGGCCTCGGCACCATCACGGACTTCGCCTCCCAAACCGGCCTGGGGGTCAGTGCCAGTGTCAACGGCCTCGCGGTCGTAATTGGCAACGTCGCTCAAATACAGCGAATCGGCGCTAATCCGGCGAGGCTCGACGAAGCTGCCCATCGGCGTCGGCGCGAAGGCGCCGGCGTTATGCTGGTTGCCGTTGATGGGCAGCTAGCCGGGCTGCTCGCCGTCGCCGATCCGGTCCGCGCCAATGCCAGGGACGCGATTGCCGCGCTCCGGGCTGATGGTCTGCGCGTCATCATGCTGACGGGCGACAACCGCACGACGGCCGACGCGGTCGCGCGCGCCGTTGGTGGATTAGACGACGTGCGCGCCGATCTGCGGCCTGAAGACAAGGCTCGCATCGTCGCTGAGCTGAAAGCGGGCGGTGCGCGGGTAGCGATGGCCGGTGACGGCATCAACGACGCGCCTGCACTGGCTGCTGCCGACGTGGGCCTTGCGATGGGCACGGGGACGGACGTGGCGATCGAAAGCGCTGGCATGACGCTCACTCGTGGCGATCTTTCGGCGATCGTGCGCGCCCGCAAGCTCGCCCGCGCCACGATGCGGAATATCCGGCAAAACCTGTTCTTCTCATTCCTGTTCAACGGGATTGGCGTGCCGGTCGCGGCCGGGGTGCTCTACCCCGTGGCTGGCATCCTGCTCTCGCCAATGCTGGCGGGCGCGGCAATGGCGCTCTCATCGTTCACCGTCGTCCTCAATGCGCTGCGGCTGAACGCGGTAAAGCTGTGAAAATCGGAGCGGCGTCGGATGCGAGCGGCGTCTCTCAACGCATGATCCGCCATTATGAGAAGATTGGGATCGTCCCGGCGCCGCTGCGCCGGAACAATGGCTACCGAGATTATAGCGATGCAGACGTTCACCGCCTCAGATTCGTCGCCAACGCGCGCGATCTGGGCTTCCCAATCGAGGAAATCCGCACACTGCTGGCGCTCTGGTCCAATCGGCGCCGGTCGAGCGCCGAAGTGAAGGCGCTCGCGCAAGCTCGCGCTGATGAACTCGGTCGCAAGGCGGAAGCCTTGGCAGAAATGCGGCGCTTGCTTACCAGGCTTGCGGACGCCTGCAACGGTGACGACCGGCCGGATTGCCCGATCATCATGCGGTTAGAGAGGTAGCTCGCGGTCGATTCCTGTCAGAACGTGCGATGGTGGCTGATCCAAGCTGAGCGCAGATACACCGTGGAGTTGTGAGCAGCGTTTGTCCTGAGGTGCGCAGTACCTTGCTTGGCGAGCTAGTTTGCTACTTCGATCGTCAGATGCGAGACCGACTTGAACTGCGCGAGACGTGATCGGTAATAGTCGGCACCTCGGCCTGAAGCAGTTGCTACGGCGACGATCGCACCGAGGTGGCCAGGCCCCAATCGCCACAAGTGTAGATCGGTCAGCCGATCGCCACCTGCCTCGATCACCTGGCGAATGCTGCTGGAGATGTGTTTGTCGGGGTTTACGTCGAGGAGGATGGCGCCAGTGTCACGAATGAGCCCGTATGACCAGCTGGCAATCACGCATGCTCCGACGATGCCTGCGAGAGGGTCCATCCACAGCCACCCAAATGAGCGGGCCAGGAGCAATCCAGCGATCACCAGCACGGAGACGGCCGCATCCGCGACGACGTGGATGACTGCGGCGCGCATGTTATTGTCCCTGTGAGCGGAGCCATGACCATGATCATGCTCAGCAAATTTCACGGGATAGTCAGCACCCAAGATCCTGACGTGTGCCATGAACTCGTGCGGCTCGGGAATGATTTCCACTGATTCAAGGAAGTCTTGATTGGTGGCGAAGGTGAATAACTGGCCGGGCCGACCGGGGCGGTCAGTCTCAAGTGAAACCTGCTCAGCAGGCGGAAGCTCACCTTGCTGAGCGCATAGCCGGAAGCGCGGCGGCATGCCGTTTTCGAACACTTGGAGGGTCATCTCGCCAGTCGGTGTGTCGATCCGGAGCGGCTCATCGGCATGGTCTTCGCCCCCGTGCCCATGAGAGTGGCCGTGTGAGTGGCCATGGCCGCCGCCGCTCAGTAGCCAGACACTGGCAATGTTCACGGCGAGGCCGAGGCAGGCGATCGGAATCGCTTCTGCGAAATGAATGGCAACCGGAGCGAAGATACGGGTGACGGACTCATAGCCGATGAGCAGTGCGATCATCGCCAGAATGATTGCACTGGAAAACCCAGCCAAGTCGCCAAACTTCCCGCTGCCAAAGGTAAATAGCGAGTTCTCGGCGTGCCGTCTCGAATAAGTATAGGCCAGCGCTGCGAGGAGCAACGCCCCGGCGTGCGTGCTCATGTGCAGTCCGTCGGCGACGAGCGCGATAGACCCGAAAATCAATCCGCCGCCAATCTCGAGCGCCATCATCGCGCCGCACAGCCAGATTACGGCCCATGTCCTTCGCTCGCTCTTGGCATGCGCTTTACCAAGGAACACATGGCTGTGCGCTCCTTTCGTCGCGCGATCCTGATCGGCAAACATCTTCGACATCACCTTAAGTAGGTTCTTACGACCGCGAGCAATTGCTCGGTGGCTTGCAAGTTCAATGCTCCTGGGTGCTTGTCGGTATCCACGAGGTGGGTTCGGACATGGTCTTCAACGACCTCAGCCATAAGTCCGGTGATCGCACCGCGCGCACCGGCGATAAGATGTAGCACTTGGGAGCAACCCGCCTCTCCCTCGAGTGCGCGTTCGATCCCTTCAACCTGTCCGCGAATCCGCCGAACGCGCGCGACGAGGTCGCGTTTGCCTGTGATGGTGTGCGACATCAGGGTTATATAGCATAGGCCCCTAGCCTATCAAGGCACCCGAGTGTTCGCGCGAGCGGCGCTCAGCTAACGGCTTCGACTTTTCCGGTAACCGTTTGCAAGCGTACCGCGTATAAGCTCGCACGAGATGAAGATGCTCCTCGCCATGTTCCTGCTGCTGTTCACGGTGACGGCCGCATTTCCGGCGGCTGCGGCGCGTAGCACCTGCGACGTGACCGCTAGTCAGATGGCGGGCATGGCTATGGCGCCTGAGCAGCATCATTCGAAAGGTTCGTGCTGCGATCTCGATAATGCCTGCGCGCAAGCTTGCGATGCGCTCTGCGCCCCCAGCGCGATTGCGCCCTTGATCCGGGCTGCGGAATCCACTCCACCGTTGCGCGTCGAAGCCGTGGCAAGCAGCCACCCCCAGCTCGCCTCACTGAATTTTGCCAGTATAGACCCGCCTCCAAAGACCGCCGGCTAGAGCAGCTTCAGGCTGCCCTGAAGCTGTCCGCGGCTCGAATCGACGAGCCATGGCCGTTCGGGCGCGTGCGCGCTCGGGCGATACGGAGGGTCTTTCATCATGCACTTCAGTCGAACCGGCGCCCTTTCGGGGCGCTTCGGCAGCCTATTGGCGCTCGTCATCATGCTCTTGTCCAGCGCGGCTCCGGCCCGGCCTCTGACGTTCGGCGAAGCGCTTGCGCAAGCGCGCGAAGATGCGCCGTCGCTTCGTGCCAAATCGCTCGGCGTCGATGCGGCGCGCCTCTCTCGGGACGCCGCCGGACGGCTGCCCGATCCAAAGCTCAGGGTCGAGGAAGACAGCTTTCCGATCTCCGGCCCGCTCGCGTTCAAGCCATCGCGAGACGATTTCAACTGGGTGAATGTTGGCCTGTCGCAGGACATCCCCAACGCCGCCAAACGGCACGCGCAGCAACGGCGCGCCGACGCCGAGATCACCACCGCGACGGCTCAGGCGATCGCCGAGGCGCGCACGGTCGAGGTCCAGACCGGGCTCGCCTGGATAAATTTTGCTTATGCCGAGAAGCGGGTTGCGGCGCTGGATGCGGTGCGCCACCGCCTCGACCGCCTGGTCGGAACCACGCCGAGCGCCGTCGCCGCCGGCAGCGCGCGGCCGGCGCAAGTGCTGACGGGTCGGCTTGACCTTGCCGCCCTTGATGACCGCCGCGACGAGTTGGCCTCGGCGCTGCTGCGCGCCCGCGCTGACCTGACCCGATGGACCGGCGACCCCGATCCGGCGATCGCCGGACCCGTGCCGGACTTCGAGGTGAACGGCCCGCAACTTCACGCGGCGCTCGACGCCAACCCGGCGCTTGCGACCGTTGCCGCGCGGGTCAACCAGTCTCTCGCGGACATCCGTGTCGCCGAGGCGGAGCGCCGCCCGGACCTGAGCGTCGGTGTCAGCTATCAACACCGTGATCCGCGCTTTGGAGACTATGTCTCGGCGGGGGTGGCGATCGGCCTCCCCTTGTTCCAGAAGCACCGGCAAGCGCCCATCATCGCCGCGCGTCAGGCCGATGCGCAGCGGGTTCTCGCCGAGCAGGAAGCGGCGC
>JAIVIZ010000050.1 GCA_020200315.1 Sphingomonadales bacterium
GGTGTGGCGCACGCTGCAGCGCGACGACGCGCTTCGTCAGCAGCTGGTCAGCGACCCGCATTCACCGGGCCAGATCCGCGCGGTCAACCCGCTGCGCAACGTCGATGCCTGGTATGCCGCGTTCAACATCAAGCCGGGCGACAAACAATATGTCACGCCCGCCGATCGCGTGAGGATTTGGTAGTTGCAGGAGCCGGCGCGGGAGCAAGCCCGTGCCGGCTTCGCAGCTCCCGGCTAGGCGCCGATCACATGATCTTTGGCGTGAGCCCCCGGCTCACGCGTCGATCATGTCATCGTCGACGGCCGCGGCGCTGGCCTGGATGAAGTTGAAGCGGTGTTCGGGGTTCTTGCCCATCAGCCGCTCGACCATGTCCTTGACCGGCTGGCGGTCCTGATACTCCGCAGGCAGGGTGATGCGGATCAGCGAGCGGCTCGCCGGGTCCATCGTCGTTTCCTTGAGTTGGTTGGGGTTCATCTCGCCCAGCCCCTTGAAGCGGCCGACGTCGACCTTCTTGCCCTTGAAGTCGTGAGCCTCGATCTCGGCGCGGTGCGCGTCGTCGCGGGCGTAGAGCGACTTCGCGCCGACCGTCAGGCGGTAGAGCGGCGGCTGGGCGAGGAAGAGATGCCCGCGCCGCACCAGCTCCGGCATTTCCTGAAAGAAGAATGTCATCAGCAGGGTGGCGATATGCGCGCCGTCGACGTCGGCGTCGGTCATGATGATGATCCGCTCATAGCGTAGCGCATTCTCGTCGAAGCGGTCGTGGATGCCGCAGCCGAGCGCGAGCTGGAGGTCGGCGATTTCGCTGTTGGCGCGGATCTTGTCGGCGGTGGCCGAGGCGACGTTGAGGATTTTGCCGCGAATGGGAAGAATCGCCTGCGTTTTACGGTTGCGCGCCTGCTTGGCCGAGCCACCGGCGCTGTCGCCCTCGACGATGAACAACTCGGTGCCAGCGGCGTCGTCGGTGGCGCAGTCGGTGAGCTTGCCGGGCAGGCGCAGCTTGCGCGCGGAGGTCGCCGTCTTGCGCTTGACCTCGCGCTCGGCGCGGCGCTTCAAGCGCTCGTCCATCCGCTCGACGACCGCGCCGAGCAGGGCGCGGCCGCGGTCCATATTGTCGGCGAGATAATGGTCGAAATGGTCGCGCACCGCCGCCTCGACGAAGCGCGCCGCCTCGAGGCTGGTGAGGCGGTCCTTGGTCTGGCTCTGGAAGTGCGGGTTGCGCAGGAACAGGGACAGCATCAGCTCAATGCCGTTGAACACGTCGTCGGCGGTGATGTCCCTGGCGCGCTTGTTGCCGACCAGCTCGCCGAACGCGCGCACCCCCTTGGTCAGCGCGGCGCGAAGGCCGGCCTCGTGCGTCCCGCCATCGGGGGTGGGAATGGTGTTGCAGTAATAGCTCTCCGCGCCATCGGACCAGACCGGCCAGGCGACGGCCCATTCGACCGAGCCCTGCGCGTCCGGGAAGTCCTGGCGGCCGGTGAAGGGTGGGGAGGTGATGCACTCGCGGCCTTCGAGCTGTTCGGCGAGGTGATCCCCAAGGCCGCCAGGGAACTGGAACACGGCTTGCGGGGGGATGGCATCGGACGCGAGCGCGGGATCGCAACGCCACCGGATTTCGACCCCGGCGAAGAGGTAGGCCTTGGAGCGCGCGAGGCGGTATAGCCGTGCCGGATCGAAGCGCATGTCGGCGCCGAAGATTTCCGCGTCGGGCGTGAAGGCGACGGTTGTGCCACGCCGGTTCGGCGCAGCGCCGACTTCCTCCAGCTTCGAGGTTGCCAGGCCCTTCGAGAAGGCCTGGCGGTAAAGCTTCTTCTCGCGCGCGACCTCGACGATGGTCTCGCTCGACAGGGCGTTGACGACGCTGACGCCGACGCCGTGGAGCCCGCCCGAGGTCGAGTAGGCCTTGCCCTCGAACTTGCCGCCCGAGTGTAGCGTGGTGAGGATGACTTCGAGCGCCGACTGGCCGGGGTATTTGGGGTGGGGGTCGACCGGGATGCCGCGGCCATTGTCGGTGACGGTTAGGCGATTGCCGAGGCCAAGCTCGACCTGGGGCGACGGCGAACGGGCTCCAGCCCTTCGAGCACCTCGATGGAGGACGCGTCGTAGCTCGAAGGGGTGGCGGCGGAGGAGGAGGAGGGGGAAGCGAAGAGGTCGGACATTGAGTCAGGCTATAGGGGGCGGCTTGGCGCAGTGCCAAGTTGCAGTTGCGTCACGCAGGGCACCGAGTTATAACGCGCGTATGAACAAGGAAAGCAAACTGATCGGCGTCGGGAACTCCACGGGTATTCTTCTATCCCGTGAATTGCTCGCGGA
Organism: Sphingomonadales bacterium; assembly: GCA_020200315.1. GTDB lineage: Bacteria > Pseudomonadota > Alphaproteobacteria > Sphingomonadales > Sphingomonadaceae > Sphingomicrobium. The sequence goes on from JAIVIZ010000050.1 coordinate 2,312, forward strand.
GAGTGGTTTCGAACAGGGCGACGAGGTCGTCGTGAAGGCGTCCGACGGCAAGATCGAGATCGAGCGGAAGACACAGGACTTTGATCGCCAGATGAAGATCGCACGCGATGTTATGAAGCGGCGTTTCAGCGCGCTCCGGCAACTCGCCAAATAGGTGTCAGACTGGTCGTGGATTGATCGCGAGTTCGCGCTTGCCGCGCATAGTTTGCAGATTGCAGCCCATGGCGGCGGCCAGGGTGTTCGCGACGTGGGCTTGCTGGAAAGCGCCTTAGCGAGGCCGGTGAACCTCTCCGCTTACGGGCAGCCCGACGTTGCCGGTCTTGCGGCGAGCTACGCGTTCGGGCTCGCCCGCAATCACCCCTTCGTTGACGGTAATAAACGCACGGCGCTGGTCGTGTGCGAAACTTTCGTTGAGGATAACGGGAGTGTCGTTAACGCGACGAACGCTGAACTTGCCGTTCTGATCGAAGAACTGGCGGCGGGCCACGTTTCGGAGGACGAGCTAGCCGCCTGGCTTCGCGAGCGCATTTCGGCCTCATCGGCGACATCACGGCGATGAAGCCGCGCAAGATCGACATCGGCGGCAGCGCGACCGAAGAGCCGACGCGCGGCCAGCAGACGATCGAGGCGAAGGCGGAAGAGCAGAACGGCTGAGCTGACCGATCGAGCATGAGGGCTCCGGGGTTGCTCCCGAGCCTTTTTGTCTAACCCTTGGCCGGACCTGGAGCCAACAGAGGATCTTGTCCGATGCTTGACGAGTGCTGGCGAGTTCGAGATTTAGCCGTAATGGTTTTCGATCCTGATGCGTTGCTCGCCGCACTTCCGAAACGAAACATATGCCACGTCAGAGGCTTGCGACCTCGGGGTCGAAGCATAGTCACGTCAGTCGCATCAGCTCTTGGGGAACCGGGCGAATACAACGGATTCGCTAACGGCGAACGCAATAGAACGGCTCGACTGTCGGTGAGACTGGCGGAGCTTGGTGCAACGGTGAGGCCAAGGCGATGCGACATTTGTGGAGGTAACGCCTGCGACGAGCACGCTGAAAACTACTACGACCTTTCGCGATGGATTGGCTTATGCAGATCTTGCCATCGGTCCGCGCTGCACAACCGGTTCAAGCGAACTGTTCAGTGGGCCGCGTTGCTTGATCGGCACGAGGTCTCCAACAGCCACTGGGCACGACTCGTCTCGCCTCGTCCCTTCGACTTGGCCAAGTTGCTACGCGGTAGAGGCGTTCGCGAGCCTGCCATGGCGGACTTCTGGCTTTAAGATTGCAGCTGAGTTCTTTCCAAGCAGACGTTCGCCTCCCAAGCCGTCACGGGAGTGAATCCGGTGACGTCAGTCCTGTCTACTTCGTGGCAGGCTGGCCGGCTTTCGCGCTCTCTTCGCGCTGCTCCGGCGACGTTTCACGTCGGCGTCGCTGCGCTCGGGCGCTCTAGCGAACCCGCGGCCCGCCGTACGGCAGCGGCGGCGGGGGGCGGCGGTCGCGGCGGGGGAGCTGGGCCTGGTAGGCGACGCCGCAGTGCGCGACGCAGTAGGGGAAGCCGGGGTTGGACTGGTCGCCGCAGAAGTGGAAATCCGGCTCGCCGGGATGGCCCATCGGCCAGCGGCAGATGCGGTCGTTGAGGTCGAGCAGGCTGGTGCGGTCGGCGACTTCGGCCGACGGCTTCGCGGGCACGAGCCGGCGCGGCGGAGCCGGCGGGATCGGCGCCTGCGTGTCGCCCGGTCCCTGACGGATGAAGCCGCCGGGGCCGACCGAGCGATACTGAATCGCGGCGGGGTCGGTGTTGGGGCCTGCCGGAACCATCGCGGGCGCAACCTTTTCAACGGTGCGCACGCGCGCTGTGGATGGGGCAGGGGCCGAGGTCGGCAATAGCTGCGTTTCCGCGCGCGCAGGAATGGGGTCGGGCTTGGGAGCAGCGGGCGGCGTCGGCACTGCCTGCGCTGCCTGCGGTGTCGGTTTCGCGGCGGCGGGCTTCTTCACCTTTTCCTCGACCGGCTTGACCGGCGAGGGGCGCGCGTCGAGGCCGAGGCGGTGCGCCTTGCCGATGACCGCGTTGCGGCTGACGCCGCCCAGCTCGTCGGCGATCTGGCTGGCCGTCGCGCCCTCGGTCCACATCGCCTTCAATCGGTCGATCCGCTCGTCGGTCCAGCTCATTGCCACTCCAAAACCATGCGGCGCACCGTCCGGTTGCGCGCGACTGCGCCAGCCCCTAGGCGAAGGCGCGATGAACGACCAGCCTTCCTCATGGATGCGCGCGGAGCCGGGGGTTCCGACCTTGCACGGCGTCAACTGGGGTGGGCTGAAGACCCTCTATATAAAGGAGGTTCGCCGCTTCTTAAAGGTCCACATGCAGACGGTGTGGGCGCCGGCGGTGAATGCGCTGTTGCTGCTGACGATCTTCACCGTGGCGCAGGGCCGCGGCAATCTGCGCGTGCTTGGCGTGCCGTTCGGCGATTTCATCGCGCCTGGCCTCATCATCAGCGCCATGCTCCAGAACAGCTTCGCCAACAGCAGTTTCGCGCTGATGGTCGGCAAGATGCAGGGGACGATCGTCGACTATCTGATGCCGCCGCTGTCGACCGGCGAACTGATCGCCGGGATCGTCGGGGCGGCGGTGACGCGCGCGTTTCTGGTCGGGGCGGCGGTGTGGCTGGTGCTGCTCCTGTGGCCGTCGGGGTCGGTGGCGATCACCCATCCGCTGGCGGTATTTTGGTTCGGGCTGATGGGCGCGACCTTCCTGGGGCTGCTCGGTCTGTTGACCTCGATCTGGGCGGACAAGTTCGATCAGGCGGCGGTGATCACCAATTTCGTCGTCCTGCCCCTCTCGCTGCTCTCGGGGACCGTCTATTCCGTCAACCAGTTGAGCCCGGTATTCCGCGCGATCAGCCACGCCAACCCGTTCTTCTATGTGATCTCCGGCTTCCGTTTCGGTTTTCTGGGGGTGAGCGATTCGCCGGTCCTCATCGGCGCGGTCGGGCTGCTGGTCGTGAACATGGCGCTCTGGGGAGCGGCCTACGTGCTGCTGCGGAGCGGCTGGAAGATCAAGAACTAGGCGCTTCGCTGCCCAGTCAGTTGAACGGCAGATAACGAGGCGTTCAGCCCCGACGCATCCAACGACGCCTAGAAGCACTGCATCCACACTTCTCGAAAGGAGAGAGTGCAATGCGTACGTTTCTCATCGGCGCCGCGGTTGCCGGCTCGGCGATCATCGCCGCGATCCCTGCCGCCGCGCAATATTATCCGCAGCAGCAGCAGCAGTCCTACGGTTATAATCAGGGCTACAACGGCCAGTACAACAATGGCTATGGCCAGTACAACGGCTACAACAATGGCTATGGCCAAGGCCGGGCGCTGACGGCGCGGGTCGACCAGGTCGCGCGGCAGATCCGCCAGCTCGAGCGGCGCAACATGATCCGCCGGGACGAGGCCTATCGCCTCCAGATCGAAGCGCAGCAGCTGCGCCAGCGGGTGCGGATGCTGTCCTACAATGGGGTGAATCCGAACGAGCGGTACGATATCGAGCGCCGCATCCAGCGCCTGGAGCAGCGGGTGCAGTATGCCGCCAACGGCAGCTACAGCGGGCGCGGCTATGGCTTCAGCCAGAATGACAATCAGTATGGCCAGTATGCCAACCAGTACGGCAATAACGGCCGCTGGCAGGACCGCGACGGCAACTGGCACGATCGCGATGACGACCGCGACCGCTAAACGCTAGCGTCCATACGGATGCATGGGAAGGCGCGCGGTTTTGGCCGCGCGCCTTTTCCTTTTGGGGCCCGCTGACTATAGGCGCTGGACGGCCTCAGCCGCGCCCGAACCGATCAGGAGTAGTCCATGGCCATCACGCCGCTCATGCCCGTCTATCCGCGCTCGCCGGTGCGGCCGGTGCGGGGGGAAGGGCCTTATCTTTACGGGGAGGGCGGCGAGAAATATCTCGATTTCGCGAGCGGGATCGCGGTCAATATCCTCGGCCACGGGCACCCCCATGTGACGAAAGCGATCCAGGACCAGGTGGCGACGCTGATGCATGTGTCGAACCTCTATGGGTCGCCGCAGGGCGAGGCCTTCGCCCAACGGCTGGTCGACCTGACGTTCGCCGACACCGTCTTCTTCACCAACTCGGGCGCGGAAGCGGTCGAGTGCGCGATCAAGACCGCGCGACGCTATCATCACGCCAAGGGCAGTGCCCACAAGCATGAGCTGATCACCTTTTCCAACGCCTTCCACGGGCGGACGATGGGGACGATCAGCGCGACCAACCAAGAGAAATTGCGCGACGGTTTCGCGCCGCTGCTGCCCGGCTTCACCGTGGTCGATTTCGACGACCTCGCCGCCGCGCGCGCCGCGATGAACGAGCATAGCGCCGGCTTCCTGGTCGAGCCGATCCAGGGCGAAGGCGGGATTCGGCCGGCCTCGCAGCAGTTCATTTCCGGACTGCGCGCGCTGGTCGATGAGCACGACCTCATGCTGGTGTTCGACGAGGTCCAGTGCGGGGTTGGCCGCACCGGCACGCTCTATGCC
>JAIVIZ010000082.1 GCA_020200315.1 Sphingomonadales bacterium
CGATTGATTGGGGGTCACGCCGGCGAAAGCTGGGGCCAATGAACACCGGCGATGCCGTTACGAGATGTTATCCAGGCGCCCCCTCGGTGCCTCCGCGGCTTCGCGCCTCCGCGCGAACAAAGCTGAATCTGTACCACGCGGAGTAAGCAGCGGGATCGGACGCCGTGCCGAAGTGACTGGGCTGTGTTCATGGGTTCCGGCTTTCGCCGGAATGACTCGGAGGGCTTCAATCCGCCATGGCCGCTTTGTCGCTCGCCGGCGGCCGTCCCTTCCGCAGCAGAAGCAATAGCGGGATCGCGCAGAGCGACACGATCATCATCAGGTGGAAATCGTCGATATAGGCGATCATCAAGGCCTGGCGGTTGATCTCGGCATCGAGCATGGCGATCGCCGCGTCGGTGATCGGCGGCGCACCGTGGATGATGGTCGGATTGACCGGCGGCAGCGCGTATGGCGTGATGTGCGACGCCAGGTCCGAGTGGCTGACCTGAAGGTTGCGCGCCAGCAGCACCGTCACCACCGAAATGCCGATCGACCCGCCGATATTGCGGCCCAGGTTCATCAGGCTGGCGGCGGTGGTGCGGAATTTCGCATCGAGGGTGCCGAACGCGATTATGTTCAACGGCACGAACAGAAAGCCGAGCCCGAGGCCCTGGATGACGCCGCTGACGATGATCGGCCGCTGGTCCATGTTGAGCGCGAAGCCGGACATCTGCCACAGCGACAGCGCCATCATCGACATGCCGAACAGGATCAGCAGCCGCGGGTCGACCTTGCCGATCAGCCGTCCGACGACGATCATGGACAGCAAGGTGCCGATCCCGCGCGGCGTGGTCAGGAAGCCGGCCTGCAGCACCGAATAGCCGAACAGGCCCTGGAGCAGCGGCGGCAGCAAGGCCAGACCGGCGAGCAGCATCACGCCGGTCACCGTCATGAACAGCAGGCCGATGACGAAATTCCGGTCCCTGAACATGCTTGGGTCGAAGATCGGGTTGCGGCCGGTCAACATGTGCACCGCGAACATCCAGGCTCCGGCGATCGCCACGCCGAACTCGATCCTTATCTCCCAGCTCGCGAACCAGTCGAGCTGCTCCCCCCGGTCGAGCATCAGCTGCAGGCCGGCCAGAGCGAGCCCGAGCAGCGCGAAGCCGAACAGGTCGAACC
>JAIVIZ010000094.1:0-16747 GCA_020200315.1 Sphingomonadales bacterium
GGCAATCACCGTTGCACCGGCCTTCTCCAGCGCCTCGGAGATGGCGGCGACCGATCGCTCCGGATCCACTGCAACCGTCTTGCCGGCGAGAGCCGCCAGCGCCGCCTCGAACTCCGCCCGCTCGTGCAGCCGGACACCGTTGCCAAGGTGCTGCGCCACGTCCGGCCCGATCTTTTCACCAGCGACGAACAGGTCGGCGGTCCCGTCGGCGTTGACCAGGGCGTAGGCCAGTGCGACCGGAGTATGGCTGACATCGGTGCCGCGCACGTTGAACGTCCAGGCGATCGAATCGAGCGACGCCAGCACCGCCGCATCCGCCCCCATCCCACTCAGCCAATCCCCGATTTCCTGCCGTTTGTCGGCCGATGACCGCCCGGCCAGCTGATCTGGCTGCACCGCCAGCCGCGCGGTCGACGCCTCCGGCCGGTCGTCCCACACCGCGTCGATCGGATTGCGCGCGACGGGAACAAGTTCCGCTCCGCGCGCGCGGAGCGCTTCGCTCGCCTGCCGCACCCAATCGCGCCCGTGCAGCCACGGATCGTAACCGATCCGCCCGCCCTCCGGCGCATGCACTTTCAGCCATTCCGCGATGCTCGTCTCGGGCACCGACTGATAGCTCCACTGATCGCCGCTGACCTGGCTGCGCACCTGCAGCGTGTAGCGTCCGTCGGTGAAGATCGCGGCTTCCTGCGGCAACACCACCGCCGATCCGGCAGAACCCTGGAACCCCGTCAGCCACGCCAGCCGCTGGGCGTAGCTGCCGACATATTCGCTCATATGCTCGTCGGTCAGCGGCACCACGAATCCTTCGAGACCGTCTCGCGCCAATTGGTCGCGAAGGGCGGCGAGACGGTCGGCATAGGTCGACATTCCAAAACTCCGTTCGTCCTGAGCTTGTCGAAGGACTGTCTTTCCTTACTAGGCCGTTGAAGAAAAGTGCAGGGCTTCGACAATGACCTAAACAGATCGTCCCCTGGACGATCTTGGTTTAGGTCATCAGCCCGAACGGAGATTCCCGTGGCCGATTTACCCGATCCCCCCGTCGCCGACCGGCGTCCGCACGAATACACCCGCCACGGCGTGACCATCCGCGACGACTGGGCGTGGCTGCGCGACCCCGGCTATCCGGAGGTGAAAGACGAGGCGGTGCTCGCTTATCTCAAGGCGGAAAACGCCTATTTCGAAGCAGCGATGGCGCCCCATGCGGCACTCGTCGAAACCCTGTTCCAGGAGATGAAGGGCCGCATCAAGCAGGATTTGTCGAGCGTTCCCGCGCCCGACGGTCCGTGGGAATATTGGTGGGCGTTCAAACCCGGCGAGCAGTATCGCCGCTGGTATCGCCGACATCGGACAGACGGCACCGAGCAGCTCATCTTCGACGAGGTCGCGGCTGCGGAAGGTCACGATTATTTCCGCCTCGGTGCGATCGTGTCCTCCCCCGACTACCGCCTGCTCGCCACCCAGGTCGACGACGATGGGTCGGAGCGATTCAAGCTCCAGATCCGCGACATCGAAAGCGGTGAAATCCTCGAGACCGTCACCAGCGTCGCGATCGGCAGCCCGGTGTGGTCGGCCGACAGCAAGGGCGTCGCTTATACCGAGGTCAACGAACATTGGCGCAGCGACCGCGCCAAATATCACCGCCTCGGCGATGATCCGGCCGGCGCCGTCACTCTCTACGAGGAAACGCGCGACAAGGGCTTTTCGGTCGGGCTCGGCAAATCGCAGGACGATCGCCTGATCGTTATCGCGGCGGGCGACAACACGTCGAGCGAGGTCCGCTTCGTTCCCGCCGACGATCCCGCCGCGCCCGCAACCCTCGTGACGGAACGCCGGCGCAACGTCGAATATCATTGCGACGCGGCGCACGGGCGGCTGTGGATCGTCACCAACGATGCGCATGTGAATTTCCGGCTTGTCTCGGCCAAGGTCGAGACCCCCGGCGAATGGTGCGAAGAGATCGCCGGGTCGGACCGCGTCTACCTCCGCCACGTCACCAGCTATCGCGACCATCTGGCGCTTTCGACCCGGGTCGACGGCCTCGATCAGCTCATCCTGCGCAGCTACGTCGGCGAGGAGCGCCGCATCCCCTTCGCCGAGGCGAGCTATTCCGCCGCCTTCGCCGGCAACGCCGACTTTGCGCCGCCCGCCTATCGCATCGGCTACAGCTCGATGGTCACGCCGCCGACGATCTACGATTATCACCCGCAGGACGAACGCCTCGAAACGCTGCGTGTGCTCGAAATTCCCTCGGGTTACGATCCCGCGGATTACGTCACGGAGCGCGTGCAAATCCGGGCGCGCGACGGCGCCATGGTCCCGGTGTCGATCGTTCGCCGCGCCGGCGCGCCGCTCGACGGCTTGGGCAGGCTGTTTCTCTACGGCTACGGCGCCTACGGGCACGCCATTCCGCCGGCCTTTTCGCCGACCCGCTTGAGCCTGGTCGACCGCGGCTTTGCTTACGCCATCGCCCATATCCGCGGCGGTGACGATCTCGGCCACGGCTGGTATCTCGACGGCAAGCTGACCAAGCGCACCAACAGCTTCAACGATTTCGTCGATGCAGCCCGCGGGCTGACCGCGCTCGGCTATGCCAAGCCTGGCCGCATTGCCGCGCAGGGCGGTTCGGCGGGCGGCGAGCTGATGGGCGCGGTGGTCAACCAGGCGCCCGATCTGTGGGGCGCCATCGTCGCCGACGTTCCGTTCGTCGACGTGCTCAACACCATGCTCGACGATACACTGCCGCTGACGCCGGGCGAATGGCCGGAATGGGGCAACCCGATCAAGGACAAGGCCGCCTTCGACCTCATCCGCAGCTACAGCCCCTATGACAATGTCGCGGCGAAACCCTATCCGCCGATGCTCATCACCGGCGGCCTCAACGACCCCCGCGTGACCTATTGGGAGCCGGCCAAATGGGCGGCGAAAATGCGCGCGGCCAAGACCGGCGACAGCCTCCTTTTGCTCAAGATCAACATGGGCGCCGGCCACGGTGGCAAGTCCGGCCGCTGGGACGCCCTGCGCGAAGATGCCGAGGCCTACGCCTTCGTCCTGACGCAGATGGAGGAGTAAGTTCCTCCCCTGCGAAGCAGGGGAGGGGGACCATGCGCAGCATGGTGGAGGGGGAAAGTGCTGAAGCCATCACGTCCGACGGTAAAAAGAGCCAGAGTGCTCCGTCGTACCATGACGCTGCCGGAGGTCCTGTTGTGGCAAGAACTCCGCAAACGCCCAGGAGGGTTGAAGTTTCGGCGGCAGCAACCTGCTGGTCCTTTCGTCTTGGACTTCTACTGCGAAGCAACGCGCGCGGCGATAGAGATAGATGGCATGGCGCATGAACTTGGTGAAAATCCCAGAAGGGATACCGCCCGGGACAAATGGCTGCATGCACACGGCATTGACGTGATGCGCTTTCGGGCCACCGACGTCCTACGATCTCTGGACTCGGTCGTCGAAAGCATCGTCTCCACTTGCAAACCCCTCCACCATCCGGCTGCGCCGGACGGTCCCCCTCCTTTTCAGGGAGGATCGACTTGAACCCCATCTTCACAGCATCCATCATGGCCACCCCGGCCGACATCGACGAGCTTGGTCACGTCAATAATGCCGTCTGGGTCCGCTGGATCCAGGAGGTCGCCGTCGCCCACTGGAACGCGGTCGCCCACCCCGCGCATGTCGATGCCTATGTCTGGGTCGTCGTCCGGCACGAGATCGACTATCTCCGCGCCGCCTTCGCCGGCGAGACGCTTACCGCCCGCACCTGGGTCGGCGAGGCGCCGAGGGGCGCGCGATTCGACCGATATATCGAGTTCATCGGCGAAAACGGCCAAGCCCGAGTCCGTGCCCGCACCCAGTGGGCGATCATCGACAAAGCCTCGGGCCGCCCGATTCGCGTTCCCGCCGACGTCGTGGCGCCCTTCCTCGAGTGAGATTTCGCTGTCCTACAGGGCGATCTTTTGACAGGCTCGCCGGATGAGCTTGCGCCTCGCATTCGCCGATGTTCCCAGACTCCGCATCGGACGACCCGCGAGCGCCGGTGCAAAGCCCGGTTTGGACCGTTCCAGGGCTGAACTTAGTGCGACCTTCCGCGCCGCAAAACGAGGGTGATCGCCCGTGGCCGCCGCGATTCTTCACGATTATTATCGCTCCTCGGCGGCTTATCGCGTGCGGATCGCGCTCAACCTCAAGGGCATCGCCTACACGCAGCGCAGCGTGAACCTTGCTGGCGGCGCACAGCGCGATGAGTCCTATCGCGAGCTGAACCCACAGGGGTTCGTGCCCATGCTGGAGATCGATGGGCTTCGTCTGACCCAAAGCCTCGCGATCGCCGACTATCTCGACGCAACGGTCAAGGATCCACCGTTCGTCCCCGACGACCCCGCCGCGCGCAGCCATGTTCTGGCGATGGCGCTGATCGTCACCTGCGACATCCATCCGCTCAACAACCTCCGCGTACTCAAATATCTCGCTGCTTCGCTCGACGTGGCGGAAGAGGCGCGCGACAGCTGGTACCGCCACTGGGTCGCGGAAGGGCTGGCCGCGCTCGAACGCCTCGCAGCTCCCGCGGCGGGAAGCTGGCTCGCGGGAGAAGCGCTGAGCCTCGCCGACATCTGCCTCATTCCCCAGCTCTACAACGCGCGCCGCTTCGCCGTTCCGCTGGATGCGTTTCCAACCCTCCTCCGCGCGGAGGCCACCGCGCTTGCCCACCCCGCCTTTGTCGCCGCGCACCCCGACCGACAAGGGTCCCATCAAAGTACTACTTTGATGGGTGCCCGTTAGGAGCAGCCCGCATGAACCGAGTGGACACGATGAGCCGCGGCATGAGCGACGTAAAGGCGCTCGACAGTGTCGAAATCCCCAGCCTTCAAGGCAAGGTCGGCGACGAAGAATGGGCGCTACGCGTCGACCTCGCCGCCGCCTACCGGCTGGTGGCGCATTACGGCTGGGACGACCTCATCTTCACCCACCTTTCGGCGCGTGTGCCCGGCCCCGAGCATCATTTCCTGATGAACCCCTATAATCTCATGTTCGAGGAAGTGACCGCCTCATCGCTGGTCAAGATCGACACCAGCGGCAACCCGGTCGAGCCGACGCCGTTCCTCACCAACCCCGCCGGCTTCACCATCCATTCGGCGATCCACCTGGCGCGCGAGGATGCGCACGCCGTGATGCACCTCCACACGCCGCACGGTCAGGCGGTCAGCGCGCATGCCGACGGCATATTACCGTTGACCCAGACGGCGATGCTGGTGCGCGGCGACCTTGCGTTCCACGACTATGAAGGCGTCGCCGTCGACCTCGACGAACGCGAGCGGATCGTGGCGGATCTCGGCACCAAGAATGCGATGCTGCTGCGCAACCACGGCACGCTGGCGGTCGGCAGCACCGTCGGCGAGGCGTTCGTCCGTCTCTATTTCCTGGAGCGCGCGTGCGAAGCGCAGATCCTCGCACTGTCGGCCGGCGAGAGCATCAACAACCCGCCCCAGGGCTCACCCGAGGTCGCCGCCGAGCAGGGCGGCAAGGGCATCGCCCTCGCCGCCAATTTCCTCGCCTGGCCGGCGCTCAAGCGAAAGGCGTATCGCCTCGATCCGGGGTTTGCGACCTAGAGCGCGGAACGGAATCATCGAATTAAAACCATGCCCCGCATGATCTTAATTCGATGATGGTCGGGGAGAGAGGATTCGAACCTCCGGCCCCTGCCTCCCGAAGACAGTGCTCTACCAGGCTGAGCTACTCCCCGACCGGGACCGGACTGTTCGTCCGGTGCAGGGCGAGGGCGTCCCTAGCGGTGGGGTCGGGCAAGCGCAAGCAAGGATCAGCGGCCGAGCACCGCCAGCCAGTCGGCGTGGCGCACCAGCTTCTCGCGCGGGGCGCCCTCGCGGGCTGCTGCCGCTTCCGCCGCTTCGATCGCGCGCCAGTCGGCGAAGCTCGTCGCCTGCACGCCGCGCTCGGCCAGCAGCGTGTCGAGGCCCGCTCCGCCCGGCTTCGCAGGACCACCGCCGGGAGCCATTGCAGCGGCGATCTGCTCGGCGACCTCATAACCGTCGGGCCGGTTGGTCCCGATCGTCCCCGAGGGTCCGCGCCGCGCCCACCCGACGCAATAGAGCCGGTCGCCGATCACTCCATGATCGTTGGCGAATTTCCCGCCGCGCTCGTCATAGGGAACGCCGGCGATCGGCGGCGTCGAATAGCCGATGCAGCTCACCACCAACGAAGCCGGGATAGCGTAGATCTCGCCCGTGCCGACGCTGGCGCCGCTGTCGTCGAGCCGCGTCCGCTCGACGATCAATCGCTCGGCGCGGCCGCTGCCTTCGATCGCCATCGGACGGGCGAAGAAGTCGAAGTCGATCCGCTTGGGCTTGTCCGCCGCCATCTCCGCGAAGGCGCGCAGATGGCCGACCGACTTGCGCACGCCGGGTTCGAGCGCGGCATCCGCGGCTTCATCAGGGAAGTCATCGGACTTCGTGTGCGGCGTTGCCGCTTCGAGATGGCCCAGTTCGCCAAGCTCCTTGGGCGTCATCGCGATCTGGTGCGGCCCGCGCCGGCCAACCAGGGTGATCGAACGGATAGCGGACCGTTCGAGCGCCTCCAGCGCATGGCCGACGATGTCCGATTCGGCGAATTCGCCGCGGGTCTTCGACAGGATGCGCGCGACATCGAGCGCGACATTGCCGTTGCCGATGATCGCCGCGCTGCCGCCGTCCAGCGGCGGATCGAGGTCGGCGAAGTCGGGATGCCCATTATACCAGCCGACGAACGCGGCCGACCCCAACACGCCCGCAAGCTCTTCGCCGGGAATGCCGAGTTTGCGGTCGTTGGGCGCGCCGGTCGCGAGCACGACCGCGTCGTAGAGTCCGAGGAGTTCCTCAATCGAAATGTCGCTGCCGACCGCGACATTGCCGACGAAGCGGACTGCCTCATCCTCCGCCACCTTGTCGTAGCGGCGCGACACCGCCTTGATCGATTGATGGTCCGGCGCCACGCCGAAGCGGATCAGCCCGTAGGGCACGGGCAACCGGTCGATGAGGTCGATGCGCGCGCCGCCGGCGTAACTCTTGGCAAGTGCCTCGACGGTGTAGAAACCCGCCGGCCCCGACCCGATCACCGCAAACTGGCGCATCGCCCCTCCGATTTATCTCTTGCGGCTATGGTCCTCGAGCAGCTCGGGGCCCTTGGCCTTGAGCATCGCCTCGATCGGTCGGGCAAATAGCGCGAGCATGCCGGGCAGCATGATGTGGCAGCGCACCAGCCGCTCCTCGACGGTGATCGCCGCTTCTACGGCGGCCCCCATCGCCTTGACCGTCAGATTGAGCGTGTCGCCGGACCAGCTCGACGTGACGTCCGCCGCGCCGCCCGGAATATGATCGCTGAGCTTGTGGATGTTGTTCGCCAGCCGCTCCCTGGCCGCATCCTTGCCGAGGTTGTGGGGAAGCGTGACGTCGATAGGCCGTTCCATTGTGCCGATGTGCGCGGGAGCGAAGCGCTTTTCAAGCACGGTGGCCGGTGTAGAGTACGGCGGTGCGCATTCTCGCCCTCCTGCTGCTCCTGTTGGCGTCACCGCTATCGGCCCAGCTGATCGTCCCTCAGGTGCAGCCGGCGACCAGTTCACCGCTCTACCGCTCGCCGTCCGCGGACGCCGCGTCCGCTTACATCACCGCCGGGCAGGATGAGCCCGGCTATCGGGCCTGGTACGCCGCCCTTCCGCTGCGATCGATTCAGGTGAAGGCATTCAACGACTATCTCACCACCTATGAAGTGGGCGGCATCGTGCCAACCTGGCAATTGCTCCGCACCGCCACCAGCTGGCGGGAGTGCGGCGCACAGCCGTTCGAAGTACCGCCCCTCGTCGACTGGCCCAACGTCGTCCAGACGCTGCGCTACATCCGCGACTATGTCGTTCCGGCGGTCGGCCCGGTCGAACCGGTGTCCGCCTACCGCAACCCATCGCTTAATCTCTGCGCCGGCGGAGCGCCGCAAAGCGCTCATCAGGATTTCCATGCCGTGGACCTGGTGCCGATGCAGCCGATCACGCGCGAGCATCTGATGTCGACGCTGTGCGAGGCACATTTGCGCCGTGGCAGCGACTATCAGGTCGGACTCGGCTTCTACGCCTTCCTTCGCTTCCACGTCGACTCGACCCGATTCCGCAAATGGGGCGTCGCGGCTGTCGGCGAGGCGTCGCCGTGCCGGGTGACGATCGCGCACACTGTCACGTCGACATCGCCGGCCGTGCGCTTGCCGTCAGCCAGCAGTTCCGCTGCACCCGCGACCCCTGCGCCAAGCGCGCCGCAGACCGCGCTGCCACAGGCTACCCCGGCTGTGGACCCACTCGCACCAACGCCCACGCCGCACTGAATTATCTCGGCCCCTTGTGTTGCTCAACGGCAACACTAAATCCGACGCACACGGAGGGCTGAATGGATTTCGAAAAACTGACCGACCGCGCCCGCGGATTCCTGCAGGCGACGCAGACCATCGCCGTTCGCGAGCATCACCAGCGCATCGCCCCGGCGCACCTCGCCAAGGCCCTGCTCGACGACGAGCAGGGCATGGCGGCTGGACTGCTCGCCGCTGCGGGCGGGGATGCCAAGGCGGCGCAGCGCGCCGTCGATGCCTTGGTCGCGAAAATTCCGGCGGTGACGGGCAGCGGCGCGACCTCCGCGCCCGCGCTCGACGGCGATACGATCCGCCTGATCGATCAGGCGCAGGAGATCGCCAAAAAGGCTGACGACCAGTTCGTCACGGTCGAGCGGATCCTGCTGGCGATGCTGCTCGCCAAGGGCACGGATGTCGCGACGGCTCTGGCTGCGTCCGGCGTTACCCCGCAGGCACTCAATGCCGCCATCGACAAGCTGCGCGGTGGGCGCACCGCCGACACGCAGGATTCGGAGGACCGCTACGACGCGCTCAAGCGCTTCTCGCGCGACCTCACCGCGGCGGCGCGCGAGGGCAAGCTTGATCCCGTGATCGGTCGGGACGAGGAAATCCGCCGCACCATGCAGGTGCTGGCGCGCCGGACAAAGAATAATCCGGTGCTGATCGGCGAACCGGGCGTCGGCAAGACCGCGATCGCTGAGGGACTAGCCCTGCGCATCGCCAACGGCGACGTGCCCGATGGCCTCAAGGACCGCCGCCTGCTGTCGCTCGACATGGGATCGCTGATTGCCGGCGCGAAGTATCGCGGCGAGTTCGAGGAGCGGCTGAAGGGCGTGCTCGACGAGGTCAAGCAGGGCGCCGGCGAGATCATCCTGTTCATCGACGAGATGCACACGCTGGTCGGCGCCGGCAAGGGCGAGGGCGCGATGGACGCGTCCAATCTGTTGAAGCCCGCGCTTGCCCGCGGCGAGCTGCACTGCATCGGGGCGACCACGCTCGACGAGTATCGCAAGCACGTCGAGAAGGACGCTGCGCTGGAGCGGCGTTTCCAGCCGGTGTTCGTCGGCGAGCCGACGGTGCCCGATACGATCTCGATCCTACGCGGGCTCAAGGAAAAGTACGAACTTCATCACGGCGTGCGCATCACCGATGCTGCGCTGGTCGCCGCCGCCACCCTGTCGAACCGCTACATCTCGGATCGCTTCCTGCCGGACAAGGCGATCGATTTGATGGATGAGGCCGCCTCACGCTTACGGATGGAGGTCGAATCCAAGCCCGAGGAGATCGAGAATCTCGACCGGCGCATCATCCAGCTCAAGATCGAGCGCGAGGCACTCAAGAAGGAGAGCGATGCCGCGTCGAAGGAGCGGCTCGCCAACCTCGAAGAGGAGCTCGCCAACCTCGAGCAGCAGTCGGCCGAACTGACCCAGCGCTGGCAGGCGGAGAAAGAGAAAATCGCTGGAGAGGCGAAGATCAAGGAGCAGCTCGACGGCGCGCGAATCGAGTTGGAACAGGCACAGCGGGGTGGTGATCTGGCCCGCGCCGGCGAGTTGCAGTACGGCCGCATTCCCGAGCTGGAACGCCAGCTCGCCGACGCCGCCAGCGCGTCGAAGGGCGCGATGCTGCGCGAAGAGGTGACCGACCAGGACATCGCCGCCGTCGTCAGCCGCTGGACCGGCGTTCCGGTCGAGCGAATGATGGAGGGCGAACGCGAAAAATTGCTGCAGATGGAGCAGCTCATCGGCAAGCGGGTGATCGGCCAGCAGCAGGCCGTCGCCGCCGTCTCGGCCGCCGTCCGCCGCGCCCGCGCCGGCTTGCAGGATCCCAACCGGCCACTCGGTTCCTTCCTCTTCCTCGGCCCGACCGGCGTCGGCAAGACCGAGCTGACCAAGGCGCTCGCCGAATATCTGTTCGACGACAGCGCCGCGATGGTCCGCATCGACATGTCAGAATACATGGAAAAGCATGCCGTCGCTCGGCTGATCGGCGCGCCGCCGGGCTATGTCGGTTACGAGGAAGGCGGTGTGCTGACCGAAGCGGTTCGGCGGCGGCCTTATCAGGTCGTCCTGTTCGACGAGGTCGAGAAGGCCCACGGCAACGTGTTCAACGTTCTGCTGCAGGTGCTCGACGACGGCCGGCTGACGGACGGCCAGGGCCGCACGGTCGATTTTACCAATACGATCATCATCCTGACGTCGAACCTCGGCAGCCAGTATCTTGCGTCGCTGACCGAGGATGAGGATGTCGCGAAGGTCGAGAACCAGGTGATGGAGGTGGTGCGCGGCCATTTCCGGCCCGAGTTCCTCAATCGTCTCGACGAAATTATTCTATTCCATCGGCTGGGGCAGGCGCACATGGGACCGATCGTCGACATTCAGGTGGAGCGGCTCGGGCGCCTCCTCGAGGACCGCAAGATCCGCCTCGACCTGACGGACGCCGCGCGCGCCTGGCTGGGGCGGGTCGGCTACGATCCGGTCTACGGCGCGCGGCCGCTCAAGCGCGCGGTGCAGAAATATCTGCAGGATCCCCTCGCCGACGCGATCCTCGCGGGCAGGGTGCACGACGGTCGGACCGTCAACGTCGACGAAGGCGATGGTGGTCTCAGAATTGAGCCGGTGTAGGAGACGCAATGTCGAGCCTGCCGCCGCCATATCTTCTGCCAGCTTTGGAAGCTTTCCGGAACGGCGACCTTGTACTGGCGCGGGCCGAGGCGGAGCGGGCGCTCGCCGAGAACAGTGGAGCGGTGCCGCTGCTCCACCTCAACGGCGTGGTCTGCTGCAGGCTAGGCGATCTGCACTCGGGCATCCGCCACCTGGAAGCCGCGCTGGCGGTGGAGCCTGATCGAACGGACATTCGTATTGTCCTTGCCAGGGCTCTCTTCGACAATGGTCAAGTCCGTCGCGCCTTTGAGAAGGCTGTTGGCCGTAATCACCCTGAGCTCATCGCGGTCGAAGCCGAGGCGTCGCGCGCTCTTGAGGATCACGTTGGGGAGGCCGCTGCGCTCGGCCGGCTAATTGCGTTTCGGCCACGCGACGCAGCGCTCCGACGTGCCCAAGGGCACGCTCTCGCCAAGGCCGGTAACATGGACGCGGCGACGGAAGCGCTCGACTATGCCATCCAACTCCATCCGGACTCGATCGACACAAGGGTCGAACTTGCGACACTGCTCGCTGACATAGATCAGCTCGAAGCGGCACTGCTGCTCTTCCGTGACAGCAGGACCATTGCGCCGGACCGCGCTGACTTGGTGCTCGGTGAGGCGCGGGTCCTCGTCAAGCTGCGCCGGTTCGAGGAGGCCGAGACGACCTACATGCAGGCGCTCGACATCTCGCCGGCTCTTCCGGAAGCGACGCGCGAATATGGCCTTATGTTGGAACGAATGGGACGCATCGACGAGCTTCCGCCCTTGCTCGACTGCGCACTTACCGCGGGCGTTCCGGCAGAGCGTCTCAGCCTGTTGCGGGCGTTGCTCGCCTTCAGGGACAAGCAATACCGCGACGCCTTGGCTCTCGCCTCCCAGGACATGGATGACGACAGCGTTCGCCGTTGGCGTCTGATCGCCAAGATTTATGAAGCTGAGGGCGACATGCCCTCTGCTTTCGATGCTGCGAACGCCATGAACCTCGCGGCACCGGACCATGCGATGTGGCGGGATCGAGGCGCGTCGGCCCGCGCTGAAATTCGACGGCTTGCCGTGCATACGACTGCAACGTGGGCTCGGTCCCTTCCCGTTGACGAACCGGGGCCCAGACGAAGCCCCGCGTTCATCGTCGGTTTCCCACGTTCGGGAACAACCTTGCTCGACACCTTCCTGATGGGCCATCCCGATGTCCGCGTGCTGGAAGAGGAGCCCCTCCTCGAAGCGGCAAAGTCGGTCGTTGGCGACCTCGCACAGTTGCCGACCATCGATGCGGCGACGATTGCCCATGCGCGCGATGCCTATTTCCACGAACTCGATCAGCGCGTCGATTTGCGCTTCACCGGCCTTGTTGTCGATAAAATGCCGTTCAACATGCTTGGTGCAGGGTTGATCCACCGCCTGTTTCCCGATGCGCGGATCGTGTTCGCCCAGCGCCACCCGTGCGACGTGGTTCTGAGCGGCTTCATGCAGAGTTTTAGGCTCAATGATGGAATGGCAAGCTTCCTTCATCTCGCTGACGCTGCCGATCTCTATGATGCGGCGATGTCGCTCTGGATGGCGAGCCGCGAATATATTCCACTTGCGGTTCACGATCTGGTTTACGAGCATCTTGTCGAGGATCCGATGCGCAACCTTCGCGCTGTCATTGCCTTTCTAGGACTGCCTTGGGATAATGAACTTCTCGACCATCAAGCGACCGCGAAACGACGCGGCGCGATCATCACCCCGAGTTACGATCAAGTGACGCAGCCGATCAGCCGCAGGGCGGTGGGCCGGTGGCGCTCGGTGAGCGACAAGCTGGGGCTCGTTCTTCCGACCTTGCTCGAATGGGCTGAGCGGCTCGGCTACGAATCGGACGGCAAAGCTATCAACTGAGATCGTAACCAAAGCGCTCGCACCAAGGCGCAAGCCGGGAGAGGACCGGTTCGAGAAACTCCCGGTAACGGCGCCATCTCCCGGCGGCCCGGCCATAGAGTTGCTCGACGACTTGCGCGTGGCTCGGCGTGCTGATCATTCCACGTGTACGCGCTGTGACTCGATGGTCGAGCATCGTGCGCTCGAAGCCGACGCCGGCAAAATCTGTCGCCTCACGAAGCACCTCCTCCGGTCGGGCAATGAGCGCTTCATAGCGGACTTCCTGCACGTCGAGATCGCTCCGCTCACGAGTCCGCGTCCATATTGTCATAACCCGATCGTAGGTATCGGCGGCATCGTCCAAAGGGAGGAAGGCGGACACACCCCAGTTCAGCCTGAAGCGAGTCATGAAACAACTGAGCACCACATCACACGGATGACGCAGCGCGAAGAAATAGCGTGCCGTTGGAAACATCGCGTTGATCAAGGGCGCGCGAGCGGTCGCCAGTGGATATTTGTCGATCTGCACAGAGGAAGGCCGCTCCACTTCACGATCGAGCGCTCGCCAATAGGCAACGCGGGCCTCGGAAGCATCGGTGAAGGCAGCGGCCGCATCGAGATAGGGTCGCTCTTCATGTACCTCCACGTCCGGGTGGCCCATCAGGAAAGTGTCCAACAGCGTGGTTCCGGAGCGAGGAAAGCCCAGGAGAAAAAAAGGCGGCCGGCGCGTCTCCGGGCAAGCTGACTTCGGCCGGCCTCGCACATTATCGGCCAATGTCGCGTCGAGCATTGCTCTGTAGCGCCGTACACCCTCAGCCCAATGAGGAGTCGCCATTGCGTCCGCTCGGTTCATGGCGGTGAACGCCGCAATGGCGCCTTGTTCGTCACCCGCTCGGTCCCCCAGCTCTCCGCGAAGCTGTGCTTCGGTTCCTTCTGGCAAAACGCCCGTAGCGCCGTCGAGTTCTCGTAGCGCTTCGGCGAACTGCCCATTCGACCGCGCCCGATACATGGCGCCAAGGGCAGCGATCCTTGGATCCTCCCCTAACGGAAACTCATTGAACTGATCCGCGATCTCGGCGCTCCGGCCCAGCGCTTCCAGAAAACCGATTATTCCTAGCAATGCTTTGATCTCATTAGGCCAGCGCGACAGCATCGCGCGGTCGTAGGCTTCGGCGCGCCCCGCATTGCCCGCGGCCGCTAATGCGGCCGCGGCGGCAAGAGCGGCGGCGGAGTCATCGGGGTGGCGCTCGGAAAAGCGTTCAAGATCCTCCGCAGATCCGGCGAGATCGCCGCCTAGTTCGCGTGCTCGCGCGCGCAGCGACAGGAACTCGTCTCCCGCTCCGCCCGGTGGCGCTAACAGGTCAAGGTCCGCTAGCGCCGGAAGATCGCTACGCGCAAGAACTCGTGCCAGGCTCGTCAAGGCGGGACCAGATGGCGCAAGGGCGATAGACCGCTCAAGATGATCGCGAGCAGCCGCGAGATCGCCTGCCCCGGCCTCCATCATTCCCATGAAGTGCAGCAGGGTCGCATCGTTCGGGCGCGCATCGAGGTGGCGTTGTCCGACGCGTCGCGCTCCAGCGAGATCGCCCCGGCGATGCAGCGCGATTACCTCATCAAGGGCACCGCTCATCGGGGCGACGCGACATCGAATGCGATCGTCAATCGCTCGCCCGCCCCGAACGGTACGGTCCCGTGCCACATCGTTGACGGAAAGAGCACCAGCCTGCCCGGCTTCGGCTCGATGGACCGGAACGGTGGCAAGGCGAGACCAAGCTCCGCCTGCGGCTCACCCAGCGTAAGCCACCCGGCGCGAGCTTCGACGCCGTTCGCCGATACGTCGCCGGCCGGCAGTGCAATGTAGAGCGCGGAACTCAGCCAGCCCATGGGATGGACGTGATTCGAATGATGACCACCCGAATGCAGGCGAACCGACCAGCTGCCTGCGAAGCGCACGGGCTGATTGCGCGGCGGAGACAAAAGATGGTGCCGAGAATCGTCGGAAGGGAGCTGTTCGCAATGTTGCCTTACCACGTCGCGGAGCACCGCGCTGGTCTGCTCGATTAGCGGATGGATGTGCGTCAGCAGGCTTCCCTCCGTCTGGGTGCCCCCACGTACGGATTGCTCCAGCTGCTGCCCGCCGGCGCGATGAAGTGAGCGGAGATGGACGGCAAGTTCGGCGAGCGGCGGAAGTCGATCGGCGAGATCATAGGTGCCGATGAGGCGTGGATCGCCCTCGAGCCAAACTGCACGAGAATCGCCCATCATCCGCCACGTGAGGGAAGCGTAAGGGATGAGATGAGCCGCATCGGGTGCGTCCGCATGTCGTTCGTAGATCAGGCTCGCCTCTTCAGGGCGGCCGGACCGAAGCAGCAATCGCATGCGACGAACCTGAACCGTTATGTCGTCCAGCTCAGCGTAAGGCGCGAGCAACCTCTCGCCGCGCTCCAACTCGCCCATTTCCGCGAGAGCGATGCCTTCGTTGACGTCGAACAACAAATGATGGCCGATGGCGCTCCGCGCGTTGGCGATCTCTTGCAGCAGGATGTCGAACTGCTTGGCATGAAGCAGTGCTACGAAATGTGCGCGGCGCAGGTCCAGGTTTTGTGGCGCGACGCGAATAGCTTCGGCAAAGCTGCGGTCGAACCCGCTCCGCTCACCTTCCATCCAGCGGATACGGCACAGGAGTTCGTGCCCCGCGACCCAGCCGGGCGCCCGCGCCAGCAAGCGCTCGAGACCAAGCATCGCCTCGGGTGCGCGCCCTTCGGCGAGCAGCGCTTCGGCAAGGCCGAGGATGACCGGGACCTGGCCCGAATTGAGCTGCAAAGCGGTTGCATAGGCATCAACCGCGGGCAGGCCGGCCTCGAACCGGCTGCTGGCGAGCCCGTAGGCGATCTTGGGCTGTTGCGGCGCCAGCGCCTGCGCCCGTTCGAAGGACGAGAGTGCGTCGCGGAGGCGGCCAAGCTCGCGCAACAACAGCGCTTGCACATGCCAAAGTCGGGCGGAATGCGGGTAGGTCGAAACACCCCGCTCGATCGCCGGCAAGGCCGCGGCGGCACGCTCCACCGACAGCGAATCCAGTCCCAGCTCGAACAACGCCGTTTCATCGGATTTGCGTGCGTCGAGCACCTTACAGTCCGTCGATCGCAGTCACCCCGGAGGCCGGGATGATCCTGCTGATCGCCTCCCGCTCCGCAATGGAGATGTCGGGAGCCCAGAGATCGAAAATCATGACGACCCGAAGCTCTTCACTGTCGTTCCATGCTTCATGCTCGATAGTATCATCGAACACGAACGGCGTACCCACTTCCCAATTTACTGTCGATGCGCCGCAGCGGAAACCGCACTCGGGCGGGACAATCAGCGGAAGGTGCGCCACCAGTCGGGTGTTCGCCACACCGTGATGCGGCGGAATGCGCGTGTGCGGCGCCAGCAGGGAAAACATGAGGTTGGGTGAGGCGCCGCCGACATGCGGCTGGTCCAGCTGCGCGATCGCCGCCATCGTTCTTGGGCAATGGCGCGCATGACGCTCAATGAGGCGGCCATTTTGAAGCAGGTGAAAGGCCGACCAGCTGCGATTGTGGTTGAGCTCCTGCCATTGGCGCAAAGGAATGCGATCGGGATACTGAATATAAGGCACCATCCCCCCGGCTTCCGCCTTGAGCAGCGCATCGAATTCGGCCCGAATGACCGGTGTCAGTGCGGCAAGTTGGCGGAAGCCGGCAAACCGCTCGACCGCGTGAAATTCCCGCTCGGCAAGGTTCGGAAAATGAAAGTGCGTCGGTTCCTGGTGGAAGGAGCGGGTGCGCCGCGAACTATTGCTGATAAAGCGGGACAGCCGCCGCCGCTCCTCATCACTCAACCCATCAGGCAGCGCCTCGG
>JAIVIZ010000094.1:16753-34026 GCA_020200315.1 Sphingomonadales bacterium
CCATCAGGCAGTGCCGCCGCCATGCGTGTCTCGCTATCGGCGGCATGCTCCGCAGCGCGGGTCCGGGCATGAGCAACGGCCGCCGCCATCGGCTTGGGAACCTGCTCTTCGGCGGGGAGCTGCGCTATCGCTGCGGCAAATGCTTCGCCTGCACCTACGGGATCGGTCCGCTCGACCAGCATGGCGCGCACCAGCAAGAAGCTGAAATCGAGCGGCTTTAACGCAAGCGCGCGATCGATGGCCGCTAACGACCCCTGCAGATCGCCCGACGCTCGGCGCATGGCCGACAGCTTCGACCAGATGGCGCTGCTACCCGGGTCGGCAGCAATCGCCTGCTCAAGATGTTTCGCGGCCTCCCCGAAGCGCCCAGCCTGCGCAGCGCTGTCCGCCTTCGCCTCTGCCAACATCGACCCGTCCGCCATGTCACGCTTATGGCGTCGCCAGTCCCAAAAGAAAACGGCGGACCTCCAGGAGAGGCCCGCCGCAATCTTCCGGAAACGACCATGCTAAAATTGCAGGGTAACCCCGGCGAACAAATACCGCCCCAGCGAGTCGTAAACCTGCGGGTAGGTATTGCCGTTACCGAACGGCGGCCCAACGACTTCGCTTCCACCCAGCGGCGGCTGCTTGTCGAAGATGTTATTCGCGCCGATCCGGAAGTTGAAGTGATCCCTGATCTTGGCCTGTAGAGCGAGATCGAAATAGCTCTGCGCCCTCAGCTGCGCGCTGCCAGGAGCTGGAGTATTCGCCGGAGGGGTGCCGCCGCCGTTGAGGTCAGGGTCGGGACTTAACCCGTCATTCCTCACCCGGCTAAAGTAGCGCCACTGACCGGAAATTCCGATGCCCGACGGCAACGTAAAGCCGGCGCGGAACTTGTGCCGCCACTTTGGATTCGGTGTGCCGCAAAGCGAACCGAAGAAGCCGGCGCAATCATATCTGATGTCCGCAAGAGGGTTGACCTCGAGCCTCTTTAAATAGGTTCCCACAAAGCTTAGGTTTAGATTTCCCAGCTCGCCAACCCGACGAGCATAGGAAGCGTTAACGTCAATACCCCGAGTCCGAACGCCCCCGACATTCGTGTTGGTATCGGTCGTAAAACCGTTCGGCGAGAACAAGGAGCCACTATTCGATCCCGTAGATGGGTCCCGGTGAATGCGGCTACAGAAAAACGGATCGCCCGTTTGGATGCACTGACTAAGGATTAGATCAACGCCAATTGTGCCGATCGCCTGCTTGAGGCGGATGTCAAAACCGTCAACCGTTACCGCAAGACCAGGAACGAACCGGGGCTGAATAATCACGCCGACTGTGTAGGAATTCGCCGTCTCAGGCGCGAGCAGCGGATTGCCGCCACCGAAGCCGTTATATTGGCTAGCGGGATTGTCTTGGATGAATCCGAAGTTCGCGTTGGGCCCTGTCGTGATGACGCCGGTGCGAGCACATTGCGCCGCCGTGAAACCATTGACCAAACCGTTAATCGCATCGCCGGCGCAGGGGTCCGTCGTCCCGGCAAGCCCGATTGACTGAGCAGAGAAGAGCTCGACGATGTTGGGAGCTCGAACCGCCCGGTTGTAACTCGCCCGGAACCGAATGTCTCGAACGGGGGCAAACTCACCGGCAATTTTGTACGTGTTCAAAAACTATCGTTGACAATCGGCACTTGAATTTCGCCGAAAAGCTCCTTGACATTGAAGTTACCGCTGACGCCGATGGTCGGTCCACCCTGCCCAGCGAGATCGCCGGTGCTGAACTCCGTATCCGTGTTAAGAGTAAGCGATTCCTTGCGATACTCTGCGCCCACGTTGAGGCCGACACCACGGGTGGTCCATGGCATCGTCAGACCATATTGGCCAAGCTCGGCGGTCACGTTGAAGTTCGCGACCGTCTCCTGCGTATCGCCACGCTGGAAGCCTGGTGTCTGAAGGTAATTCAGGGCTGCGGGAGTGACAGCGCCAAGCGTGAAAATATTATAGGGGACGCAACCAGTTGTATCCGTTCCGTTCAGGACGGAACGGCACACCGGCCGGCCAGTGGCCGGATCGGTAACCACATCGAGCGCATTCCCCAGACGGGTAACGGAAAAGTCATTTAGATACGTCTCAGCCAAAATGCTCTTGCCATATGAGTAAGACGCGTCATACGACAACCCTTTGAGAAGGTCGCCCTTCATGCCGGCTACAATCCGATAGTCCGTATGCTCTAGATCGTCGCGCCGTCCGCCGCCTTCTACGTTACGACGATTGATAACAACATTGGCGCGTCGGATGCCGTTCTGGTCCAGGAACGTGTTGTTAGCATTACAGGCGAGCGCCAACTGCTGCGCCGACAGCAGCGGGTTGTCACAGTTGAGTGTGCTTGTGTTGCCGAAGTCGCCTGAAGGTGCGATCTGAGCGACCGAACGATCATCCATGAACATGGCTTCAAGATACGGCTTGGCGCCTGGCGCCACCTCGTAGTCAGCGAATGCACCGAACGTGTAACGCTCGTCGGGCCGCTGGAAGTAGTTGTAGGGCGCGAAGTTGAACAGCGGCGACGGCTGAATGAAGGTCCCGCCCGGCCCTACAGTGAAGCGCTGGTTACGCGCGCCAGTAGCGGATCGAGCAATGGTGAACCGACCTGTGGCGCTGGTGCCGGAACCACCGCAACTATAATCATTTGGAGCGACGTTACCAGTGCTGGTTAGCGAACAGGCCGAATAGTCACGCGTATTCTCCAGCACGGCGTCTTGATTGCGGTAAGTTGCATAAGCAGTCACCCAGCACCAGCGTGCGCGTCGTACCGAGGCCGCGAAGGTTGACTGTCGCCGTACCCGTGGAGCCGTTCGAAACGTTGGAGCCCTGCGCCGCAAAGGATTGCGGCAGCGAGTTGAGAAGATCCTCGACGCGGGTCGTGCCCTGAAGCTTGACCTCCTGAGCAGTGACGACGGTCACGGGGCTCGACGAAGTGAGGTTCGGCTGCGGGATGCGCGAACCGGTGACGACGATGTCCTGGGCCGAGTCGACCGGACGGCCCTGCGCGTTGGTCGATGGCGGCGTGGTGCCGGCCAACGGCGCGGTGGTCTCCGGCGCCGTCTGCACGCCGGCGCTGTCCGCCGGCTGCGGCGGCGCGGGCGGAGTGGTCTGCGCAAAGGCGGGCGTGGCGGCAATGCTGGCGCCGACGAGGAGCGTGGTGGCGAGCAGTCGCTGACGAAGATCAAGCGTCATCAAAAATCCCCTTGCTGACCGTCGATTCGTGCCGGCGGTCGAATGCGCGCGACAGTTACGGACTGCCGAGCAATGGCGCTCAATACGAGAAAGGCGAACGGCGAGGCAATGCAGAGACGCGTCTTGCGGTGAATGAAGCTGCGCCCTGTCGTAATTTTGCAACAGCGCCGTCTTGTCGAACCCGACGCACGACGCCTACGATTACCACAGCAGGAGGAGGGACAATGATGCGCATTGGCACAACAATAGTCACGATCGCGGCCTTGCTTGTCCCCACTGCGGCATCCGCCCGCAAATCACCGGACAGTGGGACGCCGCAATCCATCTCGCGTCTCCTCGCCTGTCGGCAATTGACCGACGCCGCAGCCCGACTTGGCTGCTTTGACGGCGAAAGCGCCCGAGTTGCGACCGGAATCGCGAGCAAGGATCTCGTCGTCGTCGACAGGGAGCGCGCGCGGGTTGCCGGCCGATCGATGTTCGGCTTCTCGATCCCCAATTTCGGCGGTCTTTTCGGCAGCGAGGGCGAGATCAAGTCGATCGAAGGAACGATCACATCGGTCGCCCACAATCCTTATGGCGGCTGGCTGCTGCGGCTCGACGATAACTCGCTTTGGTCGCAGACCGATGATTCCATTCTGGGCTTGTCGCCGCGGGTGGGCAATAAGGTCACCGTGCGCCGGGGAGCGCTCGGCAGCTTCCAGCTGTCTGTCAACGGCCAGCCCGGCCTTAAAGTAACTCGAGTCGGCTAAATAGGCGACTTAACGGCTGGTTCGCTGTTCCGCCGCGAGGCTCGCCGCGGCATCGGCGTACGCCTCCTGCCGCGCGACGCTCCAGTAGCGCAGTTCCTCGATCGGAATGCGCGCGCCCGTGACGGCGCAGCGGACATAGTCGCCCGGCGCGAGCAGGCGGAAGGTTCCGGCGAGATAATGAATGCGGGCCTCGCGGCCGCCCTGGTTCATCAGCATGAATCATCCTCGGCGTCGAACAGGCCGCGCTGCGGAGCGACATAGGATGGGCGCCGCTTCGGCTCAAGGCGACGGGGCGTTGGGGGCGAGGTATCATCGACGGTGACGCCCATCTCGCCATCGGCGAAGCGCAGATTAAAGGCGCCAAGCTCGCGCGCCTGTCCAGCCTGCATGATGGTCCGGCCGTCACGCGCAGTGACGCGCACGAAGCCGCGATGAAGCGGGCGCTCGGGGTGCGCAAGCTCGGCGAGCCGCCACATCGAGGACAGGTGCTCCTTTGCCCGCTCCAGGCGCTGGTCGAGCAGTTCGCGCCGCAAGCGCGGCGCGACCCCCGCAAGGTCGGCGCGGGCGTGTCCCGCGCGGGCGGCGAGTGCGCGCGGCAATCGATCGCCGACTTCGTCCAATCGCTGCCGCGGACCGGCAAGCAGAGCGGCGGGTTCGGGCAGCCGGCAAATGATCAGCGCCAGCCGCTCACGCGCCCGGTCCGCGCCGCGCGCGAGGCAACGCCAACTGCGGGCGCCCAACTCGTCGAGCGCCGCGATCAGTTCGGCGCGGACCGGGACCGCAATCTCTGCGGCGGCGGTCGGCGTCGGCGCGCGGCGGTCAGCGGCGTGGTCGATCAGCGTCGTGTCGGTCTCATGTCCAACGGCGGAGATGATCGGGATCGGGCATTCAGCGGCGGCCCGGACCACCTCCTCCTCGTTGAACGCCCACAAATCTTCGACCGAGCCGCCGCCGCGAGCGACGATAAGGAGGTCCGGCCTGTCTGCCATCGCGCCGAAGCCGCGGATTGCGCCAGCGACTCTGGCGGCGGCGCCTTCGCCCTGAACCGGCACCGGCCAGACGATCACTCGCGTCGGGCAGCGGTCGGCGAGGCGGTGAAGGATGTCACGAATGACGGCGCCGGTCGGTGAGGTGACCACCCCGATAACGCGCGGCAGAAACGGCAGCGGCCGCTTCTTCGCCTCGTCGAACAGCCCCTCCGCCGCGAGCGCGCGGCGGCGCTTGTCGAGCAGCGCCATCAGCGCGCCTTCGCCGGCGAGCTCGAGCCGCTCGATCACGATCTGATATTTCGACCGCCCGGGGTAAGTCGTCAGCTTGCCGCTGGCGATGACCTCGGCGCCGTCCTCGGGCTGGAAGGCGAGGCCGGCCGCGCTGCCGCGCCACATCACCCCGTCCATGCAGGCGTCATTATCCTTGAGCGTAAGATAGCAGTGACCGGAGGCGTGACGTTTCCAGCCCGAAATCTCGCCGCGGACGCGGACGTGGCCGAACGCCCCCTCGACCGTCCGCTTCAGCGCGCCAGACAGTTCGCTAACCGTGAACGGCGGCGAATTGTCGCCCGGGCGGCTCTGGGCTAACACACCGGCGATGACGTCGTCGGGAAAAGGCATGAACATCCTGCTGCTAGGATCGGGCGGGCGCGAGGATGCGCTGGCCTGGCGCCTGACGCAATCGCCGAGTTGCCGAACGCTCATTGCCGCGCCGGGCAATCCCGGCATCGCGCGCTGGGCGGAATGCCGAGCGATCGACCCGTGCGATGCGGCATCCGTCGTCAGGCTGGCCCAAGCCGAAGCGATCGACCTGGTCGTCATCGGTCCCGAAGCGCCGCTAGTCGCCGGTGTCGCCGACACACTCCGCGCCGCCAGGATCGCTGTCTTCGGCCCAGGGGCGTCCGCTGCGCGGCTGGAAGGATCAAAGGGCTTCGCCAAGGATTTGTGCGCCGCACACGGTATTCCCACCGCGGCCTATGTCCGGGTCGAGCGGACCGCCGAGGCGCTTGCTGCGCTTGATCGCTTCGCTATCCCGGTGGTGATCAAGGCCGACGGACTTGCCGCCGGCAAGGGCGTCACCGTCGCCATGAGCCGCGCCGAAGCCGAGGCGGCGATCGCTCGCGCCGGCGACGGACCGATGGTGATCGAGGAATTCCTCGAGGGCGAGGAGGCGAGCCTGTTCGCACTCGTCGACGGCCCTCGCGCGCTGTTGCTCGCTTCGGCCCAGGATCACAAGCGCGTCGGCGAAGGCGATACGGGTCCGAACACCGGCGGCATGGGGGCCTATTCGCCGGCCCCCGTCCTCACCCCCAACCTCGAAGCGCGGGCCATGCGCGAAATCGTCGAGCCGACGGCGCGCGCCATGGCGGCGGCGGGAACACCCTTCTCCGGCGTGCTTTTTGCGGGTCTGATGCTGACGAAAAGCGGACCCAAGCTGATCGAGTATAATGTCCGCTTCGGCGATCCCGAATGCGAGGCCATCATGCCGCGCGTCGAGGGCGACTTTACGGCCATGCTCCACGCCGTGGCAACCGGCAGAATCGGCGACATCGGGCCTCGTCTTTCGACCGACACGACAATGGTAGTGGTCGTCGCAGCCAAAGGCTATCCGGGCACGCCCGCCGCAGGAGGGACAATCGAAGGAATCGACCGGGCCGAAGCGGTCGACGGAGTCACCGTCTTCCACGCGGGAACGGCCAAACATGGCGACACGCTCATTGCCTCGGGCGGCCGCGTGCTGGCGGTCACGGCACGCGGCCCCTGGCTCGGCCAAGCGAGAGAGCGCGCTTACGCCGCAGTCGATGAAATTCGCTTCGCCGACGGCTTTCACCGCCGCGACATCGGCTGGCGCGAACTCGAGCGCGCACTGTGAGCCGCAGCGTCGTCCTGCTCCTCGGCATTGCGGCCACGCTCGCCGTGACGGCGCTGTGGCACGGACCGCTGGGCGCTGCCGAGCGCTTCGCCGCGTCCGTGGAAGGAAACGCTCGCGCCCAGCTCGATCATGATGAGATGACCCAGGTGCAGGCCCATCTCCAGCGCCACCCGCTCACGCGCCGCCTCATCCTCACCGGACCCGCCGACGACTTCCAGCGCGGTGAGATTGTCCGGCGCATGGGAGAGCTGCCCGGGGTCGGCGAGGCGGCGTGGGACGCCTCCTCCCTGCCTGCGGAGCAGCGCCGGTGATCCCCATCCTTGCCGAAGCCGAGATGGTGTCCCTCGCCTGCTTCGCCCTCGGTCTGCTGTTCGCCTATCTCGTTGAACTGCGGCGCCGCAACCGCCCCTGGTAACCGAAAGGAACAAGGTTTGTCGGACCTCTTCGGCCAATATCTGCCCGTTTTCATCGTCGCGCTTCTCATCGCGACATTTCAGGCGACATCTTGCGCACCCATGTTCACGAACAGCTGCCCGGCGCGGCGGACAATCTGCAGCGCCTCAAAGGCGTTGGACCGAAGTTCGCGACACTGCTGCACAGTCAGGGCATCTTCCGCTTCGATCAGATCGCGCGCCTCACCCCGACCGAGGTCGAGCGAATCGACGCGGCAATGGGCGCATTCCGCGGCCGCTTCGCCCGCGACCGCATCGTCGAACAGGCCGATTACCTCGCTCGTGGCGACGAAGACGGCTACGAACAGACGTTCGGTAAGCTTTAGGCGTTCGCCTCCTGGGGCGCAGGCTCCTCGCCCCGGCGACGGAGGCGCGCGGCGATCAGCTTGTCGATCTTGCGCCCGTCCATGTCGACCACTTCAAACTTCCAGCCCTGATATGCGAACGTCTCTCCAGTGACAGGCAAGCGCTTGAGGACGGAAAGCGCGAAGCCGGCGACCGTTGCGAATTCGCGTTCGGAAGGCATATTCATCCCCAGCTTGTCGGTGAGCAGATCGGCATTGGCAGCTCCGGAAATGAGCCAGCTGCCGTCCTCCCGCTCGACCGTCGGCGGGTCGTCATCGGCGTCCGCGTCGCTGGCGAAGCCGCCGCTCAGCGCGGCGAGGATCGAGCCCGGTGTGACGATTCCGTCGAGGTGACCATATTCGTCATGAACCAGCGCAAGCGGGACTTCGGCCGCCCGCAGGACGGCGAGCGCGTCCATCGCGTCCATGAGGTCGGGAACGACCTGCGGTGTGCGGGCAAGCGCATGAAGGTTCATCCCGCGGCCTTCCAGCAATGCCACGAGCAGATCGCGCGTCGAGACCACACCGACAATCTGATCGACAGATCCTTCGGCAACCGGCAGGCGGCTGTGCGGCGTGTTTTTAACGGCACAACGGATCGCTTCGCGGTCCGCGTCGATATCGATCCAGTCGACGTCCGTCCGTGGCGTCATCACCTCCCGCACTGGCCGGTCGGCGAGCCGCACCACCCCCGAAATGATCGCGCGTTCGCTTTCCTCCAGCACGCCCGAGATGTGCGCTTCGGCGACGACGAGGTGGAGTTCCTCCGCCGTCACGTGATTTTCGGACTCGCGCGACATGCCGAGCAGGTGGAAAATGCTGGCACTGGTGCGGTCGAGCAGCCACACGAAGGGCGCCGTCGCTTTCGACAGCCACAGCATCGGGCGCGACATGACGACCGCGATCGGCTCCGGGCTGCGCAACGCGAATTGCTTGGGGACGAGTTCGCCGATCACCAGGCTGACGAACGTCGTCACAACGATGACGAGCCCGAATCCCAGTTGCTCGGCAGTGGCATGCCTGATGCCCAATAGCTCGAGTCGCTGGGCGACGGGACTGCCCAGCCGCGACCCCGAGAAAGCCCCCGCCAACACGCCGATCAGCGTGATGCCGCTCTGCACCGTGGACAGGAACCGCCCGGGATCGGAGGCGAGGTCAAGCGCGGTTTGCGCGCCGCGGCTGCCCGTTTTTGCAAGCGCCTTCAGCCGTGCCTCACGGGCCGAGACGATCGCAAGCTCGCTCATCGACAGCACGCCGTTGAGGAGAACCAGCGCCACAATGAGAACGAGGCTGAGCCAGGGGAAGGGGAGCGGGGGCACGTTCATGGACGCAATGGTCCTACCCGCCCTTGACGTTGCTGGACAAGTTTAGCGGCGGCGGAGTGCGAAAAACTGCCGCAGTTGGGACGCCGCTTCGATCTCGCCGATGCCACCGAGTAGCTGCGGACGATGATGGCAGGTCGGCAGGCTGTAGAGCCTCGGCCCGTTGACCACCGCTCCGCCTTTAGGGTCCTCGGCGCCGAACACGAGCTTGTCGATGCGCGCCAGTCCGATCGCCGCCGCGCACATGGCACAGGGTTCGAGTGTCACCCACAAGGTGCAGCCATCGAGCCTCGCCTGACCGAGCCGGGTTGCCGCGTGGCGCAGGGCGACCATCTCCGCATGAGCGGTCGGGTCGAGCGTACCACGCATCGCATTGCGCGCCTCACCGACAACGTCCTCGCCATGCGTTACGACAGCGCCAACCGGCACTTCGCCAGAGGCCGCGGCTTCCGCAGCAAGATCGAGCGCGCGGCGCATCGGCGGCGGAAGGGGAAAGCCGGTCACCTCGACGGCCTTAACGGAGGCCGTGGCGTGCGTCATTGGGCGTTGTTCGTGGCCGCCTGATTGGCCGGCGCGCCGGGCCGATTGACCTTGAGCGATGGCAGCGGGACCTGCACTTTCGGCAACGTGACCTGCTTCTGCTGCGTCCCGACGGCAACGGAGCCGGTTTCAACTTCAAAGGTCGGCGCCTGTCCGCCCTTGGCGACGACCCCGTTGTTGGCCACGGCAACGCTCGGCACCCGCGCTTCCCGGGTCTGATTGAGGTGAAGGAAGCCCGAGGCGAAGGCGATGATGAGGGCGACGATGCCGACAATCAGAATCAGGAGGATTGCACGCATTTCTGTCCCCGTCATTGCGTTTCGCGCCTGCAGAAAGCAGGGCGAATGTCGTCAACGCGACAGCAACGCAGGGGTTTCCTGACCCCTTGCGGTTGACGCGAATCGGGATGGCTTGTATCGGGCGGCGCTTTCCGGGTGCCTGCCGCCCGTTCAACCAGGAAGATCAATATGTCGCGCGTTTGCGAGCTGACCGGCAAGGGCCGGCAGGTGGGCAACAATGTTTCCCACGCCAACAACAAGACCAAGCGCACGTTCCTGCCGAACCTGCAGAACGTCACGTTGATCTCGGACTCGCTCGCGCGCAGCGTCAAGCTCAAGGTGTCGACCGCCGGCCTGCGCTCGGTCGAGCATGTTGGCGGCCTCGACAACTGGCTGACCAAGACCCGCGCCGAGAAGCTCAGCCCCCGCGCTGCCAAGCTGAAGCGCGAGATCGCCAAAAAGGCCGACGCGGCCGCCTAGCGCCGGCTCCTGCCGGGCCAGCCGCCCAACGGGATATCAATGGCAATCAGCATCGTCGTTTGCGGCGGCTGGAAATTGTCGTCGGTGACGAGCCACAGGCGCACTACGCCGCTTGGGAGCGTCTGCACCGCCATCCCCTCCAGATTGGCGAATGTTCCGACGCGCAGGGCCACCCGCCTACTAACCCGCCAGCCCTCACCGTCCTGCTCCAGCACGCCAAGACTGTTCCTAAATCCGGTCAGCCCGACGTCGCGCAGCAGCACGAGCATCTCGCCATTGGGCAATCGCGCCATGTCCGAAATACGGTCTCCAGAGGCACGCAAAGGTCGGCTCACCGCCCGCCCCTTTTCGATATCGACGACCTCGTTGCCGGACTCCGGCACGAGCGTAATCCGCCCCCGATCGACCAGCATCGCTTCGATGCCGAGATTGCGTGGCCAGCGCTCCCGTCCGAAATCGATCGCCCGAACGCCGCTGCGGAAAGCGCGATCGTAGAGCCACAACTGGTTGTGCTGCTCGAAGCCGACCCACCATCCCCGGCCGAACGGATCGCGCGCCAGCGATTCACTGTCGCGGTTCTTCTTGAGCAGCGGCGACCCCGGTCCATCGGGAAGGTCGGCAAGGGTGACCGTTTCCTCCGTGCCGCCCTGCGGAAGGTCGAACCGCGCCAGCACGCCGGTATCGCTCAACGCCATTAGCCTGCTTTTGTCGAGCGCCAGTGCCGACAGGCCGCCAAAGCGCGAATCGTCCGCCGTCAGCCGCCATGCTCCCGCCAGCCGCAAGGGCGCGACGGCCGAGCCATCGATCCGCAGGGGCTCGAGATGAAGCCGCACCGTTCGCGGCGGCATCGGTTGACGATCTGGGCCGACATCCCAGCGCCATGCGCAGAGGAGGATGACAAAGGCGATCAGTAACGCGCCTGCGACCGTCCCATTTGTGAACGATTGCTGCCAGCGGCGTTCAGGGTGGTTCAACCGCGAATCACGCATAAGCCCTTCCATCGATGCGGTTTTCCCCCTTTTTCCGCGTCACGCCGCCCAGTAGCGTAGCGGCGGTGAGTTCCCTCGCGTCGCGTAACGAGGGAGGGGCCGGCCTGGGAACAGGCCGGCCCCACTTTTCTGGACCACATTGGCGTCACCTTAGATCGAACAACCCCGCCAGCTGATCGACCAAGGCGCCGCCCAACTGCTCGGCATCCATGATCGTCACGGCGCGCGAATAGTAGCGCGTCACGTCGTGGCCGATGCCGATCGCCGCCAGCTCGATGCTGGAGCGGTTCTCGATCCAGCCGATGACCTGCCGAAGATGCGCATCGAGGTAGGAGCCGCCATTCGCCGAAGCGGTCGAATCGTCGACCGGCGCGCCATCGGAGATGACCATCAGGATGCGCCGCTCCTCGCGCCGGGCGATCAGCCGGTTGTGCGCCCACAGCAGCGCCTCGCCGTCGATATTCTCCTTGAGCAGCCCCTCGCGCATCATCAGGCCGAGCCCGCGCCGCGCATGCCGATAAGGCTCGTCGGCGCGCTTGTAGATGATGTGCCGAAGGTCGTTGAGCCGGCCAGGTGTGGGCGGTCGCCCTTCGGCCAGCCACGCCTCGCGGCTCTGCCCGCCTTTCCACGCGCGGGTGGTGAAGCCGAGCACTTCCGTCGCGACTCCGCATCGTTCGAGCGTCCGCGCAAGAATGTCGGCACTCGTCGCCGCGATCGAAATCGGCCGCCCGCGCATCGATCCCGAATTGTCGATCAGAAGGCTGACCACCGTGTCCCGGAACTCGGTCTCGCGCTCGATCTTGTAGCTCAGCGAATGGGCCGGCGAGACAATCACCCGCGCCAGCCGGGCGGCGTCGAGCATTCCCTCTTCCTGATCGAAGTCCCAGCTACGGGCCTGCTGCGCCATCAGCCGTCGCTGCAGCCGGTTGGCGAGCCGGGTGACGACCCCCTGAAGCGAGGCCATCTGCAGGTCGAGCATGGCGCGCAGCCGCGTCAGCTCCTCCTCGTCGCACAGCCCATCGGCTTCGATCTGCTCGTCGAAGCGGGTCGTGAACGGCTTATAGTCGGTGACCGGCGCGTCGGCCCAGTTGCGCCGGCTGCTGCGCGGCTGGCCGTTGTCGTCGCCTTCTTCGCCGCTAGCGTTTTCGTCGCCCTCTTCCTCTTGTTCGACATCGCTTTCGCGGTCGTCGGACTCCTCCCGGCGGTCCTCGCCCCGCATCTCGAGCTCGCCGCCGGCGTCGCCGCCTTCGTCCCCGGCGGAGTCCGGCTCGTCAGCGCCATCGTCTTCGCCTTGCTCGTCTTCTCCGCCCTCTTCAGGCTCTTCAGATGCGGGCTCCTCGGCATCCGCGAGATCGAGATCCTCCAGCAGCCGCCGCGCCAACGTCGCAAAGGCCGCTTGATCGTCGATGGTCAATGCCAGCGCATCAAGCTCTGCTCCAGCCTTCCCCTCGATCCACGACCGAACCAGCGCGAGTCCCGTGCGCGCCGCGACGGGAGCTTCGGCACCCGTCAGCCGCTGCCGCGCGAGCAGGCCGATCGCGGTTGCCAGCGGCACTTCCTCTGCGGTGCGCGCGCGCGTGATCGCATCGCCGCGCACCCGCGCCTCGGCGAGCCCATCGAGATTGTCGCGTACTCCCGCCAGCGACCGCGAGCCCAACGCCTCGACCCTTGCGCCCTCCAGCGCGTCGAATACCGCGCGCGCATCGCTGTCGGCCGGTGAGCGCCGTCCATGAAGCTCGGCATCCGAATGCCGTACCCTGAGCGCGACGGCGTCGGCCGCTCCGCGCGCTTCGGCAACCAGCCGCGGCTCCAGCGAAATCCCCGGCGAGACCACGCGCGCAACCTTGCCCAGCGCCGCGCCAGACGACTCCCCGCCGAACGCGACCTCCACCTCGACATCGTGCGCGATCGCCCGCGCCGCGCCGGCAAGCACGCGGCGGAAGCTGTCGAGGGGATCGCTATTCGCCATGCCTCGGGGCGACTTATGCGTTCCCCACCACGCTCTCCGGCAAATCTTTGCCGAACACGCGCTGGTAGTACTCCGCGATCAGCGGCCGCTCGCTCTCGTCGCACTTGTTGAGGAACGACAGGCGGAAAGCGAAGCCGACGTCGCCGAAGATCAGCGCATTCTGCGCCCAGCTGATCACCGTCCTGGGGCTCATCACAGTTGAAATATCGCCGGCGATGAAGCCCTGGCGGGACAGATCGGCGACCTTGACCATCCTGTCGACCGCCTCCTTGCCGCCCGGCGTGTCATATTCGCCCGACTTGGCGAGCACGATCTGCGCTTCGGTGGCGGCCGGCAGATAATTGAGCGTGGCGACGATGTTCCAGCGGTCCATCTGTCCCTGATTGATCGCCTGCGTGCCGTGATAGAGGCCGGTCGTGTCGCCCAGACCGACGGTATTGGTCGTGGCGAACAGCCGGAACCAGGGATTGGGCCGGATCACGCGGTTCTGGTCAAGCAAGGTCAACTTGCCCTCGACCTCCAGCACGCGCTGGATGACGAACATCACGTCGGGCCGACCCGCATCATATTCATCGAACACCAGAGCGACCGGATGCTGCAGCGCCCACGGCAGCAACCCTTCGCGGAACTCGGTCACCTGCTGTCCATCCTGAAGCACGATCGCGTCGCGCCCGACAAGGTCGATGCGGCTGATGTGCGCGTCGAGGTTGATGCGCACCGTCGGCCAATTCAATCGCGCCGCGACCTGCTCGATATGGGTCGACTTGCCGGTGCCGTGATAGCCCTGGATCATCACTCGCCGATTGCGCGCGAAACCGGCGCAGATCGCCAGCGTCGTGTCGGGGTCGAACACATAGGCGGGGTCGGTGTCGGGCACCCGCTCGTCCGCCTCGGAGAACGCGGGGATTTCAAGGTCGCTGTCGACCCCGAACGCATCGCGCACGTTGACCATCTTGTCCGGCGCGGCGAGCACCGTCTCGGAGCGGGCGTCGAGATTGACGTTGGGAATATCGGTCATGCCAGGATTCCGAGGTGGAGGGTTGCCTATCGCCCTAATCCGGACGGTTGGTCCGCGTCCAGCGACGCGACCCTTTTTCGCCCGGCGTGACGGCTTACATTGAACCATCCGGGCCGCCGCGTCGTTCCTTCGCCGCAGTAGCGTCCAGGCGAAGAGCGGGAGAATATAATGGCCGACGTCGATACGCAGGTGCGCCGCCTGCAGGTGGCGAACCTGCCGCCGGCCGACAGCGGTCGGGGCCTCGCCCGCCTGCCCGCCAAGTGGATGCAGCAGCTCGGCCTTGCCGAGGGCGACGTAATCGAGATCGTTGGAAAACGCTCGACCGCGGCGCGCGCAATTCGCCCCTACGGCGACGACGAGGGGCTTGAAATCATCCGCTTGGACGGCCTGCAGCGCGCCAATGCCGACGTCGGATCAGGCGACTATGTCGAGGTGCACAAGGCAGAGTCGAAGGTCGCGACCCGCGTCGTCTTCGCGCCGGCCGCCGACAACGTCCGGCTGACCGGCTCCGCCGAAGCGCTCAAGCGGAGCTTCGAAGGCCGGCCGCTGACCGAAGGGGACACCGTCGCCACAGCTGGCCATCAGCGGGTTAATGCCGACATGCCCGAGCATGTCCGCCAACTGCTCAACGCGCCGGCCTTCGCACTTCAGGAAGTCCGGTTGCGGGTGGTGACGACAACCCCGCGCGGCATCGTTCACATCGATGAATCGACTCAGGTCGAGCTGTTGCCCGAATTTGCCAAGAAGGACGGCGAGCGCCGCGCCGACGTCACTTATGACGACTTGGGCGGCATGCGTTCGACGATCGATGCACTGCGTGAGATGGTCGAACTGCCGCTGCGCCATCCGGAGTTGTTCCAGCGCCTCGGCGTCGACCCGCCGAAGGGCGTGCTGCTCCACGGCCCGCCGGGCACCGGCAAGACACGCCTCGCCCGCGCGGTCGCCAATGAGAGCGAGGCACGCTTCTTCGCCATCGCCGGCCCGGAGATCATGGGCTCGGCTTATGGCGAGAGCGAGAAGCGCCTGCGCGAACTGTTCGAGGAGGCGGCCAAGGCGGCGCCTTCGATCGTCTTCATCGACGAGATCGATTCGATCGCGCCCAAACGCGGCCAGGTCCAGGGCGAGGCCGAGAAGCGGCTCGTCGCGCAATTGCTGACGCTGCTCGACGGCATCGAGCCCCGGCAGAACCTGGTCGTAATCGCGGCCACCAACCGCCCTGAAGCGCTCGACGAGGCGCTCCGCCGGCCCGGCCGCTTCGATCGCGAGATCGTCGTCGGCGTGCCCGATGAGGCAGGTCGCCGTGAAATCCTCGGCATTCACACCCGCGGCATGCCGCTCGCCGAGGGAGTGGACCTCGATGAGCTCGCACGGCGCACCTATGGCTTCGTCGGCGCGGATCTTGCCGCACTGACCCGCGAGGCGGCGCTCGAGGCGGTTCGTCGGATCATGCCGAAGCTCAATTTGGCCGAGGCGACCATTCCGCCCGAAGTTCTCGATCAACTCTCGGTCGACAATGCGGACTTTGACAATGCGTTGAAGCGCGTCCAGCCCTCGGCGATGCGCGAAGTGATGGTGCAGGTGCCGAACCTGCGCTGGTCCGACGTCGGCGGGCTCGATGCGGCGGCGGAGAAGCTGCGCGAAGGGGTCGAGCTACCGCTCAAGCACCCCGACGCGTTCAAGCGGCTAGGCATCCGACCGGCCAAGGGTTTCCTGCTCTACGGCCCCCCCGGCACCGGCAAGACCCTGCTCGCCAAGGCCTGCGCGCGCGAGGCGGAGGCCAATTTCATCGCCACCAAATCGTCCGACCTCCTGTCGAAATGGTATGGCGAGAGCGAGCAGCAGATCGCCCGCCTGTTCGCCCGCGCCCGCCAGGTCGCGCCGACGGTCATCTTTTTCGATGAACTCGACAGTCTCGTTCCCGCGCGCGGTGGCGGCATGGGCGAGCCGCAGGTTACGGAACGCGTGGTCAACACCATCCTCGCGGAAATGGATGGGCTCGAAGAGCTCAACAATGTTGTCGTCATCGGCGCGACCAACCGGCCCAATCTGATCGATCCGGCGCTGCTCCGCCCGGGGCGGTTCGATGAGCTCATCTTCGTTGGCGTTCCCGATGTTTCCGGGCGCCAGCGCATCCTCGCGATCCATACCGGCGGAATGCCGCTGGCCAAGGACGTCGACTTGGAATCGCTTGCAAAACGGACGGAGCGCTTCACCGGCGCCGACCTCGAGGATCTCGTTCGCCGCGCGGGCCTCACGGCGCTCCGTCGCGGTCTCGAATCCGCCGAGGTGACCATGGCCGACTTCGACGCCGCGCTCGGCGAAACGCGCGCCTCGGTCACGGACGAAATGCTTGCCGACTACGACCGCATCCAGGATACGCTCAAAAGCGACGCGGTGCGGCCGCTGGGCGGAATCGGGTTCGTCCTGCCCGGAACGATGCGCTCACGGGGCGGAAAGGGCGACGGCTCAGGCGGTCAGCCGGGATCGACTCCATAGGGCGAGACCAACGAGCAGCAGCGCCGACGCGGCGAACGGCAGATTGGGGTCGAGGCCATAGAGCGCCATGCCTAGGGATGGCGCCGCAACATAGCTGATGCCGTTAGCCGAGGTGATCACGCCTGCGACACCGCCCTGTTCAGCTGTCGGCACGGCGAGACTTGCGCCGCCAGTGAAGCCCGGCCGGGTGAAGCCGAAGCCGAGGCTCGCCAGCGCAAAGCCGACGACCAGTCCATAGAGCCCCTGCGCACCCATCGTCGCAATGCATCCCGCCGCGGCGATCAGTGCGCCCCAGATGATCAGCGTCCTCGGCGGCAGACCCATGCGCGGGATCAATCCCCATTGCGCCGCGAGCGTCGCCGAGGCGCCCGCCATCATCACGATCGAGATCGGCATTTCCGAACCGCTCGACGCCAGATGCAGGCGGTCGATAACGAAGAAGCCGAGGCAGGTCAGCGTCGCTGCCTGCGCATGCCCGGCCACCACGCCGGCGACGATCCACTGCTTGATCCGCGGATCGGTCCACTTGAGCCGCTCGGCGGTCGGCGCGGTGGCCGCGACAACGCTGGCG
>JAIVIZ010000153.1 GCA_020200315.1 Sphingomonadales bacterium
CTCCTGGGTCCACAGCCCGTCGACCACGCTCAGCCATTCCGACGTGCGCGCGTAGCGGTCGTCATGCGCGTCGAACTGCAGCCCGAACTTCTTCGCCTCGTCCGCCCACCAGGATGAGACGACGTTCAGCGCCAGCCGCCCGCCCGCGATCCGGTCGATGTTGGCGGCTGCCTTGGCGAACAGCGCCGGCTGGTGGAAGTTGGGCCTGACCGCCACCATCAGCTCGATCGTCTCGGTCACCGCCGCCAGAGCCGCGGCGGTCGACCAGGCGTCGAGCACCGGCGCGTCCATGCCCTTGATGTCGTTGAGGTACAGCTCGGCGATCAGCGTCAGGTCCCAGCCGGTCTGCTCGCTCCGCTGCGTCAGCCGCTTGACCGCTTGCCAGCTCGCCTCGGGTCCCTCGTCGGGGATGTTGCGCAGCCAGCCGCCGAACACCGGCATCCAGTAACCGAACCTCATGTGAGTTCTCCGATACGGGCTTCAAGAAAGTCGACCAGCCGCTCGTGCGGGTCCCAGCCCAGCACATCCAACGGTTTGGCAACGAAGTTCGACAAGGCATTGATGTCGTAGAAGCGCGCAGCGCCGTTGCGGTCGTCAATGACCACTTCCACGCCGCCGATGTCCATGCCCACCGCTTGGGCAATCTGCTCCGCCGCGGCGATCAGCTCAGCCGGCGGGTCGATCGCGCGCATCGCGATCGCCTTGCGCCCGGGTTGGATCATGCAGGCGTCGGCCGGGCAAAGGTCGAAACTGTCGCCGCCGCTCTCGATCTCGATCGCGTAGAGATATTTGCCGCCGAGCGTCTCGATGCGCACGATGGTGCCGCCGCGCGGCGGAACATAGTCCTGCAGCAGCAGCACCTTGTCGATGGAATCGGGGACGCTGCCCTCGGCCACCGACCGCGCCAGTTCCTCGGCGGACGAATAGCGAACGATCCCGGCGCCCGACCCGCCGATGTTCGCCTTGACCAGCAACGGCCACGACATTCCCTCGGCGGTGCGGACCAGATCCTGCGGTCGGTGCACCACGCGCGTTTCCGGCACGTCGAACCCAAGTCCGGCGATCAACGACAATTGCCGCGCCTTGGACGAATCGATGGCGAGCACTTCAGGCCCGTTGAGCACGCGCGCGCCGCGCCGCCGCCAGTGGTCGAGCAGCGCGGCGGTGTAGAAGATCGGATGATGGGTCTCGCGCAGGAAGCCCGACTGGGCCACGCGGTTGAAGATCAGGGGGGCAGGGGGGTCATCCGCCAGGTCGAAACCGTGATCGGTGAGCGATATTGCCTGATAGGCGATCCCCCGCCGGTCGAGCGTGTCGAATAGCGGCACGAACCACTGC
The DNA here is from genome assembly GCA_020200315.1 of Sphingomonadales bacterium. GTDB lineage: Bacteria > Pseudomonadota > Alphaproteobacteria > Sphingomonadales > Sphingomonadaceae > Sphingomicrobium. Next base: position 1,339 of record JAIVIZ010000153.1, read on the forward strand.
GGATGCTCGTAGAGAATCGCGAGGGGCGCGCTCATCATTGTGCAACTGGCGACACGGCCGACCGATTGCAACTCCGCGTATGGTTTGGCGCGCACAGGCAAACGCGGGGACTGCGTGGCGATCCGCCCAGCGCTTCCTAAAGCAAACGCCCGGACCGCATCGCGATCCGCCCAGCGCTTCCCAAAGCAAACGCCCGGACCGCATCGCGATCCGCCCAGCGCTTCCCAAAGCAAACGCCCGGACCGCATCGCGATCCGGGCGTCCTGCGTGACGATTGCTCGTCAGCCCCCTTAGGATGAAAGCCGCTCTTGAAAGGCGGCCTGGTCTCCCCGAACTTCGGCTAACGCCTCGCTTCGTAAGGACGAGGCTAGGCGCAGTTCGCTCCGCTTGTCACCGCAAATCGCTGCGGGCGGTGCCTTTGCGCACTGTCTGTGTCGCGCGCGCCACAGCGCGCTTCCACATTGCCAGCGGCGGAACCGCACCGTAGAGCCACGCTCGCCTGTTATCGGAAGTTCCCCGTGCGCCTTTCAAGAGCCTTCCTGCCTGTTCTCAAGGAAAGCCCTGCCGACGCCCAGATCGTCAGCCACAAGCTGATGCTCCGCGCCGGCCTCGTCCGCCAGACCGCCGCCGGCATTTACGCCTGGCTGCCGCTCGGCCTGCGCGTGCTGCGCAAGATCGAGCGGATCGTGCGCGAAGAGCAGGACCGCGCCGGCGCGATCGAAATGCTGATGCCGACGCTGCAATCGGCCGATCTGTGGCGCGAGAGCGGCCGCTACGACGCCTACGGCCCCGAGATGCTGCGCATCACCGACCGCCACAAGCGTGAGATGCTCTACGGCCCGACCAACGAGGAAATGCTCACCGCGCTGTTCCGGGACGACGTCAAAAGCTACCGCGACCTGCCCCGGACGCTTTACCATATTCAGTGGAAATTCAGGGATGAAGTTCGCCCGCGTTTCGGCGTGATGCGCGGCCGCGAGTTCCTGATGAAGGATGCCTACAGCTTCGACCTCGACGAGGCCGGCGCGCGGCTGAGCTATTACACGCAGCTGCTCGCCTATCTGCGCACCTTTCAGCGGCTCGGCATTCGCGCCGTGCCGATGAAGGCGGCCTCTGGTCCGATCGGCGGCGACCTCAGCCATGAGTTCATCGTCCTCGCGCCGACCGGCGAGAGCGAAGTCTTCTACGATGCCGCGTTCGAGGATTTCGACTGGAACCGCGCCGACCTCGACTATAGCGACGAAGCCGGGCTGCACGGCCTGTTCGACCAGGTCAGCGGGACCTACGCGGCAACCGACGAGACGCATGACGAGAGCCGCTGGGCGCAGGTTCCAGTGAACCGACAGCGCACCGGCCGCGGGATCGAGGTCGGCCACATCTTTTACTTCGGCGACAAATATTCAGCGGCGATGGGCCTCAAGGTGTCGGGCCGCGACGGCTCGCCCGTCACCCCCATGATGGGCAGCTACGGCGTGGGCGTCAGTCGCCTCGTCGGCGCGATCATCGAGGCCAGCCATGACGACGCGGGCATCGTCTGGCCCGAGGCGGTCGCGCCGTGGCGGGTCGGCATCGTCACGATGCGCCAGGACGATCAGGCTTCGGCGGACGTGGCCGACGACCTCTATGCCCGGCTGACCGCAGCCGGCGTCGAAACGCTTTACGATGACCGCGACGAGCGGGGCGGTGTGAAATTGGGCTCGATGGACCTCATCGGCTTGCCCTGGCAAATCGTCATCGGCCCGCGCGGGCTCGCCCAGGGTGTGGTCGAATTGAAGGACCGACGCTCGGGCGAGAAGATGGAACTCAGCGCCGAGTCCGCACTGGCGAGATTGACGGCGTGAGCGCCGCCGTCTTTGCGAGGAGCGTCAGCGACGAAGCAATCCAGTGTCGCGAGGCTGGATTGCTTCGCTACGCTCGCAATGACGCAATCCGGTCATGATCCTCAACCGCTACGAGCGGATGATCGCTCGCCGTTACCTCCTTCCCGGCAAGGGCGAGGGCTTCATCTTCCTCGTCGCCGCGATCAGCCTCGCCGCGGTCGCGCTCGGCGTCGCCGCGCTGATTATCGTCATGTCGGTCATGAACGGCTTTCGCGCCGAGCTGTTCGACAAGATTGTCGGTTTGAACGGCCATGCCATCGTCCAGGGCTATGAAGGCCGTCTCAACGACTGGCAGCGCATCGCCGGCGTCGCTCGCGCCACCCCCGGCGTGACCTCGGCCCTGCCGCTGATCGAGCAGCCGCTGATGGCGTCGGCCAACGGCCGCTTCGAGGGCGTGCTGGTGCGCGGCATGCGCCTGCAGGACCTGCGCGCCAACAAGCTCATCGCCGGCAATATCAAATCGGGCAGCCTTGCCAATGTGAAGCCCGGCAGCAAGGTTGTCGCGCTCGGCTCGCACCTTGCCGAAGCGCTCGGCGCCTATGTCGGAAGCGAGATCACTTTGCTCTCTCCCGACGGCCGCGACACGCCGGTCGGCACCGTGCCGCGCATGGTCACCTACACCGTCGGCGCCATCTTCGAGGTTGGCGTCTACGACTATGACAAAAGCTATGTCATCATGCCCATGGAGGACGCCCAGACGCTGCTGATGATGGGCGATCAGGTCGGCATGGTCGAGGTCCAGGTCGCCGATCCGGACAAGGTCAGCCAAACCCTCGAGCCGGTGCGCGATACGATCCGCGGTAAGGGCATTCTCGTCGATTGGCGGCAAATGAACTCGGCGCTGTTCGAAGCGCTCGAGGTCGAGCGGATCGCGATGTTCGTCGTCCTGTCGCTGATCGTGCTCGTCGCAGTGTTCAACATCCTCTCCTCCCTGATCATGCTGGTCCGCGCCAAGACCCGCGACATCGCGATCCTGCGCACGATGGGCGCCAGCCGACGGGCGATGATGAAAATTTTTGTGACGGTCGGCGTGACCATCGGCTCGCTCGGCATCGTCCTTGGCGTCATTCTCGGCGCCATCTTCCTCTTCTTCCGGCAGGACGTGGTGAACGCCATCCAACTGCTGACCGGACAAAATCTGTGGGACCCGTCGGTGCGCTTCCTCAGCGACCTTCCGTCGAAATCGGACCCGGTCGAGATCACCTCCATCGTCCTGACGGCGCTGATCCTCTCCTTCCTCGCCACCCTCTACCCGGCGTGGAAGGCGGCCAGCACCGACCCGGTACAAGTGCTCCGGTATGAGTGACGTGATGAATTTCCTCCCCTCGATTTCGAGGGGAGGGGGACCAGCAAAGCTGGTGGAGGGGTTCTTCGGCTCAAGCGGCAAGGACTCCTCCGCCCCGCTGCGCAGGCCACCTCCCACGAAACCGTGGGGAGGAGAAAATAACTGAACCCGTCCTCCAAACCACCGCCCTGCGCCGCAGCTTCACCCAGGGCGACGTCACGATCCATGTGCTGAATGGCGTCGACCTGGCGGTTCGTCTCGGCGAGATCGTCGCTTTGCTTGGTCCCTCCGGCTCGGGCAAGTCGACCCTGCTGCAGGCGGTCGGGCTGCTCGAGTGCGCGCGAAAACGTCATTCTGCCGCAGCTGATCAACGGTGCCGATGCTGATGCCGCCGGGTCGCGCGCCGACGCGCTGCTGACCGCGCTCGGCCTCGGCCAGCGCCTGGACCACCGCCCGTCGAAACTGTCCGGCGGCGAGCAGCAGCGGGTGGCCGTCGCGCGTGCGCTGGCCAACCGACCGCCGCTCGTCCTCGCCGACGAGCCGACCGGCAACCTCGACGAGAAGACCGCCGACACCGTGCTTGCGGAGTTCCTCAAGCTCGTCCGCCAGGAAGGCAGCGCCGCCCTCGTCGCCACCCACAACGAGCGCCTCGCCGCGAAGATGGACCGGGTGGTGCGATTGCACGAAGGGGTGTTGGCATAGATAATCCTCCCCGGCATTTGCCGGGGAGGGGGACCATGCGAAGCATGGTGGAGGGGCATCTTCGCGCGAGCAGAACCCCTCCGTCAGTGCTACGCACTGCCACCTCCCCGGCAAATGCCAGGGAGGAGAGGAGTTGATATGACCGATCTCATGACCCTCCCGATCCGCAAGGCCGATGGCACCGAGACCAGCCTCGGCACCTTCGCCGGCAAGGTGCTCCTCATCGTCAATGTCGCATCGAAATGCGGCTTCACCCCTCAGTACGAAGGCTTGGAAGCGCTGCAGCGCAAATATGCCGCTCGCGGCTTCACCGTGCTCGGCTTTCCCTGCAATCAGTTTGGCGGCCAGGAGCCGGGCAATGCCGAGGAAATCGCCAGCTTTTGCAAGCTGACCTACGACGTCGACTTCCCGGTCTTCGCCAAGATCGATGTCAACGGCGACGAGGCGGCGCCGCTCTACCGTTATCTCAAGGACAAGGTGCCGGGGCTGCTCGGCACCAGGGCGATCAAGTGGAACTTCACCAAATTCCTCATCGATCGCGAGGGGCGCACAATCAAGCGCTACGCGCCGCAGGTGAAGCCTGAAGAGCTGGAAGCGGACATCGAGGCGATGCTGGGCGACATCGGGGCAACGTCCTCGTGAGCCTTTAGGCACTTCGGGCGTTCACTCGGCCATGTCTCCCTCCACCGCCCGCGCCTTGCCCTTTTTCGCCGCCGTCGCCGCCCTCGTCGCCCTCGGTGCCGGGATCTACGGCTGCTCGCGCGACAACCATAGCGATCGTCTCTCGGACCAGCAGGCGGGGGTTTCTCAGGCCGGTGCGGAAAATCTCGCGGCGAACGACACGGCCGCAACGGCCCGGGTCGACCCCGCGCAGCGTTGCGCGTCAGGCGTGACCTATGAGCTGCTAAAGCGCGAGCTGTTCCGCCGCGCGGCCGAAATCCGCGGGCGGGACATCGCCCTGTTTGACCGGTTGGCCGCCGCCGCCGCGCTCAGGGTCGAGCGGCCCGTCGTAAAGAGCCGCGACGAAGGGCTGGGCAGCATCGCTTGCGGGGCAAGCGCGGCGATCGACCTGCCGCCCGGTCTGGCGGTCGCGGGCGGCAGAACGACTCTTGCCGCCGATCTCGACTATACGCTGCAGCCAGCGGCCGATGGCACTGGCGATGTCCTCACCCTTGCCAACGCCGACGCGATCACGATTCCGCTCGCAACGCTTGGGCGGAGCGCGGCAGCGTCTGTCGCTCCGATAACCCCGGCAGCCC
>JAIVIZ010000095.1 GCA_020200315.1 Sphingomonadales bacterium
GTCCAGCTCTACACCGCGCTTGTCTACGAGGGCCCTGGCCTTGCGCGACGCATCACCGCCGGTCTCGCCGACCGGCTTCGCCGCGACGGATTCGCCAGCATTGCCGAGGCGGTGGGAAGCGAGTAGCCCCACGCCGATGCGCCTCTTCCCGTCGCTTCTTGCCGCTGCACTCGCCCTCACCGGCTGCGTCTCGGTTCACTCCCGTCCCCTCGTCAGCCGCGCCGATGCGGGTCCCTCGGCGGCGCTCGGGACAGGCCTGGTCAGTGCCGCCGATCCGCGCGCGGCGGACGCCGGCGCGGCGATGCTCCGCCAGGGCGGGAGCGCCGCCGATGCCGCCATCGCCACGCTGCTCGCGCTCAACGTCGTCGAACCGGAAAGCTCGGGCATCGGCGGCGGCGGTTTCCTTGTCTACCGCGACGCCAAGGGCGCGGTGCAAACCTATGACGGGCGCGAGGAAGCGCCCCATGCCGCCGGTGGTGACTGGTTCTTCGCCAACGGCCAGCCCTTGTCGATCGAGCAGGCCATTCCCGGCGGCCGCAGCGTCGGCGTGCCGGGCAACATCCGCCTGATATACAAGGCAAGCCACGACCATGGCCGGCTGCCGTGGAAAGCGCTGTTCCAGCCGGCGATCGCGCTGGCCCGCGATGGTTTCGTGATGACGCCGCGGCTTCACAACTCGCTCGATGCGTACCGCGAGACCGGTGCGCTCTCGGCCGAGGCGCGGGCGCTCTATTACGGGTCGGACGGCCACCCGCTGTCGATCGGGACTCGCATCCGTAACCCCGCGCTTGCCGACTTTCTCACCATGATCGCCGAGCGCGGGCCCGACTCTTTCTACGTTGGCCCCAATGCCAACGCGATCGCGGCCACGGTCAGCCATGCCCGGCGCAATCCGGCACCGCTGTCGATCGGCGACCTCGCCTCTTATGAAGCGAAGCGGCGCCCACCGGTGTGCGGCATATACCGCGCCTACCGCATCTGCGGCATGGGCCCGCCGACCTCGGGCGGCACCGCCGTTTACGCGACGCTCAAGATGCTGGAGCGCTTCGATCTGTCAACGCTCGGACCTAACTCGCCGGTCGCCTGGCACCTGATCGCCGAGTCGATGCGGCTCGCTTACGCCGACCGCGATCGCTACCTCGCGGACGCCGATTACATTCCCGTGCCGGTCGCCGGACTGATGGACCCCGCCTATCTCGCCGCCCGATCAGCGCTGATTTCGCCCGACCGGACCATCGCGAATGTCACGGCGGGCGCTCCGCGCGGCGCCACCGCGGTTCGCCCCGGCCTCCAACCCGCCGAGCACGGCACGTCCCACTTGGTCAACGGCTATTACCTCAATAACGAACTGACCGACTTCAGCCTGGTGCCGAACGTCAATGGCGTACCCGTCGCCAATCGTGTCGCAGGCGGCAAACGGCCGCGCAGCTCAATGGCGCCGACGATCGTCTTCGGTTCCGACGGGCATGTGCGCCTCGCGATTGGCGCCGCCGGCGGCGCGACCATCCCCGCTCAGGTAATCAAGGCGATCATCGCGGTGCTCGACTGGCACCTGGCCGCCCAGCAGGCGATCGCGCTTCCGGTCCTTTACGCGCCGAGCGGCCCAACCGTTTACGTTGAAAAGGGCAGCTCGCTCGAGGCGATGATCCCCGCCCTGGTGGCGCTCGGCCACTCGGACGTCCGCGCCCGCGAGCCATCGTTCAAGGCCAATGCGATCGAATGGGTCGATTGCCACTGGGCAGGCGCCGCCGATCCCCGCAGCGAAGGCGCCGCAGTCACACCATGAGCGCGCCGCGGCAGCTCGAACCATTTCCCAACCTCGTCACCATGTTCTTCGCGCGCGCCGAGGAGAAAGGCGATGCGCCCTTCCTCTGGGCCAAGCGCGGCGACATCTGGGCTGCGACGAGTTGGCGCGAGGCCGCCCACCAGGTCGCCGCGCTCGCCGAGAGCCTCAAGCGCCTCGGCCTCAAGCCCGGCGAGCGCGTCATGCTGGTGAGCGAGAACCGGCCCGAATGGCTGATCTCCGACCTCGGCATCATGGCGGCAGGGTGCGTCACCGTGCCGGCTTACACCACCAACACCGTGCGCGATCACCAGCACGTGCTTGGCAACAGCGGCGCGCGCGCCGTCATCGTTTCGACTCAAAAGCTGGCCAAGACGCTCATTCCGGCGGTGCTGTTCGCGTCGGAATGCCACCACATCATTTCGCTCGAGCCCCTGTCCATCCAGCAGTCGCCCGACGTCGCGCAGTTCCACCTCTGGTCGGATCTGGTCGCTGGTAACGGTGACCTAGAAGCAGCGAGAGCAGCGTCCAGCGGCGTCGGTCGTGGCGATCTCGCCTGCCTGATCTACACCAGCGGGACCGGTGGCGCGCCGCGCGGCGTCCGCCAGCACCATGGCGCGATCCTCCACAACGTCGAGGGCTGCATCGACGTCATCTCGACCGATTTCGGGTGGGGAGACGAAGTGTTCCTGTCCTTCCTCCCGGCCAGCCACGCCTATGAACATTCCGGCGGGCAGCATTTCCCGATCGCGCTCGGCGGCCAGATTTTCTACGCCGAGAGCCTCGAAAAGCTCGCCGCAAACATCGAGGAAGTGCAGCCGACGATCATGGTCGTCGTGCCCCGTCTGTTCGAATTGCTCCGTGCGCGCATCCTCAAAACGATTGAAAAGGACGGCGGGCTGCCAGCCTATCTGCTCGGCCGCGCGCTAGCGATCGAAGCGCGGCGCACGGCGGGCAAGATGCGCCTCGTCGATGCGCCGATGGACCGGCTGCTCGATCTCACCCTTCGGCGAAAAGTTCAGCGCAAGTTCGGCGGCAGGATGAAGGCGATGGTCTCGGGCGGCGCACCACTGAACCCCGATGTCGGCCTGTTCTTCCAGGCGACCGGCCTGCCCCTCCTCCAAGGCTATGGCCAGACCGAGGCCGGGCCGGTGATCAGCTGCAACCGGCCCTCAGCAGGGATTGCAATGGAGACGGTCGGCCCGCCCCTCAAGAACACCGAAGTGCGCATCGCCGCCGATGGCGAAATCATGGTGCGCGGCGAGAATGTCATGCATGGCTACTGGCGCAATCCCGAGGAGACGGCGCGCGTACTGGCGGACGGCTGGCTCGCCACGGGCGATGTCGGGCATCTCGACGCCGCCGGTCGGATCGTTATCACCGATCGCAAGAAGGATCTCATCGTCAACGACAAGGGCGACAATGTCGCGCCCCAGCGGGTCGAGGGCATGCTGACGCTGCAGCCCGAGGTCGCGCAGGCGATGGTCTACGGCGACCGCCGCCCCCATCTTGTCGCGCTGCTCGTCCCCGAAGCCGAATTCGGTGACGAGCCGAATCTTCAGCAGCGGCTGGGAAAGGCGGTCGACCGCGTGAACGCCGAACTGAGCGTGATCGAGAGAGTCCGCCGTTTCATCGTCGCCGAGGCGCCGTTCAGCGTCGACAACGAGCAACTCACTCCCTCGCTCAAAATCCGCCGGCACGTCATCGCCAAGGTTTATGGCGAGCGGCTCGACGCGCTCTACAAACGCTAGCCGCGCGGTTTCACGTAGGGAATGAACTCGCTCATCGAGCAACTGCCGACGGTAAAGCCGACGGGCAGATCGACGACTTGCGAAATGTCGCCGCGGCACAGCTGCCCGCTGCCGTAGAGGTGCGTAACCAGCGTGTAATGCCCGGAACCAATCGGCGCGCAGCCGCCCCGCGGCGACTGGACATAGACACGGTTGGCGCCGTCATGGAACAGAATGGTGTTGTCATCGACCACTTCCATGTCGGCCGAACGATAAGTCGGCAGGCAGTCGACCGGCGCCTGTGCGACCTTGCCGGCGAGGGCGCGGCGGAGCTGGTCTTCCTGCCGCGCGGAACGCTGGATGGGCTGGGTGACACTGGCGGAGCAGGCGGCGAGGCCGCCGACGGCGAGTATGATGAAAGATAAGCGGCGCATATTCGACTCCATGACTCAGCTCGAGCGGAGCATCAACGCATGACGCGCCGGTTTCGATGAGCCAGTCATGAACGAAAATTGTCTTTTGCCGCGCGCCGCTCGGTGAAGGTTGCAATGTCCGGGGCGGTCACGAACGGATTGGTGGCGCGCTCCAAACCAATAGTGGTCGGCACGGTAGGTTCATTGCGGGTGCGCGCCGCCTCGACCTCGACCAGCCGATCCGCGATGGCGCGGTTGCCCTGTTCGGCATGCGCTGCAAAGCGCGCGTTCGCCAGCGTGTATTCATGAGCGCAGTAGACGAGGGTCTCGGACGGCAACTCGGCGAGGCGCTTCAAGGACGCGAACATCTGCGCCGGACTGCCCTCGAACAAGCGGCCGCAGCCCATTGCGAACAACGTGTCGCCAACGAACGCCACTCCGGCCTCGCGGAACACGAAGGCGATGTGGCCGAGCGTATGGCCCGGCACTTCCCAGACTTCGCCGACATGATCGCCGATGTGCACTTTGTCGCCCTCGTTGAGGTGGACGTCTATTCCCGGGATCCGCGCCGCTTCGGCTGCCGGACCAGAAATCCGTGCGCCTCGGTCCCGCACCGCGAGATTTCCACCGGTGTGGTCGGGGTGCCAGTGAGTGTTGAGCACCTGCCCGATGCGCCAGCCGCGACGATCCGCCTCCGCCAGCACAGCTGTGGAATCTCCTGGATCGATCGCCGCCGTCTCGCCGCTTGCCGGATTGCGGACCAGCCACAGGTAATTGTCAGCGAACGCCGGAACCGCGACGATGTCGAGCGCCGTCATCACCAGCTGCCCGTGTTCGGCATCGAGCGCCACGGCTCCGCGGGCTCCAGCCTGCCTTCCTGAAGCAGCTCGATCGAGATTCCGTCCGGTGTCCGCACGAACGCCATGCGCCCGTCCCGCGGCGGCCGGTTGATCGTCACGCCCGCTTCCATCAACCTCCGGCACGTCGCGTAGATATCGTCGACCTGGAAGGCGAGGTGGCCGAAACTGCGGCCAGTGTCATAGCCGGTTTCTTCCCAATTGTGTGTCAACTCGACCTCGCCGCCGTCATCTCCTGGAACGCCGAGGAAGATCAGCGTGTATTTGCCCTCCGGCACATCGACGCGGCGGCGCTCTTCCAGTCCGAGCAGTCTGAAGAAATCGATCGTCGCCTGTGGGTCCGACACTCGCAGCATCGTGTGAAGAAATTTCATGGCGCGCCCTCGCGTCAGGGTTTGCCAGCGGACTGGACCGTGATCGGCGTTCCCGCAAGGGCCAGCGCTGCGCGTGCGGCCTGACCGGTTCGGCCGGCGGGATCGAGTGCGACGACCCTGTTCCACGCGGCACGCGCCGCCGCCTCTTCGCCGCCAAGCTGGGCAACATGACCCGATTCGAAGAGGATCGTCGGGTCTTGCGGGGCCAGCGCAAGCGCGCGGGCGATGGCGATCTTGGCTCGGGGAACGTCGCTGCGCGCGACGGCGACCACGGTGCGGAAATACCAGACGAAGGGGTCCTGCGGGACTAGCCGCGCCGCCTCCGCGGAGCGCGCGTCAGCCATCGCGAGGTCGCCAGCAGCCTGCGCGGCACGGGCGCGGTCAAGCAGCACTTCACCGCGATCGCGGTTCGACAGACTCTGCGTCGCCAGTGAACGATCGAAATCAGCCGCTGCCGCTGCGGTATCACCATGTTCGAGGCGCAGGTTGCCCGCCGTAGCCCACAGCCCCCCGGCCCGCGCGTCCTCGGCGCGCTGTGCCTGGGCCTCGACCTCGGCAGCGCCGGGCGGCGTCGGCGCGCCCGCGGGTGCGAGAGCAAGGAGCAAAGCAAAGATCATCGGCAATTCTCCACGAACGGCACGAGCAGGCGCAGCAGCGCGTCGATCTCGTGCGGCTCGGACAAGCGGTGGCCGCCTCCCTTGACCAGCAGCAGCTGGACATCCGATGAACGCAGCCGAGAGAACAGATGGAGCGCAACCGCCAGCGGCGACGGTTGAGCAGTCACTGACAGCCGCGATCTCGCGATTGCCATGCTTTCAGCGTTGAGCTTCCGTGGATTTACCGTCGAGTAACTAACTTATGACAGATGCGGTTCATGCGAGCGCCTGGACACATCAAGCGAGCACCAAGAGTCTCTACCTGGCATAGAGCGACGCTGGTCGCCTCTGATGGTCGTGAGATCCCGTGCGTCGTCACCGACCTGTCGAGCGGCGGGTTCAAGCTCAAGGCGGACAGGACGATCCTGATCGGCGAATCCATCCGCCTGCGCGTCGATCGCTACGGCGACTTTCCGGCCCAAATCAAATGGGCGATCGCGGGCGAGGCCGGCGGCGAGTTCCTTACCCCCGTCGATCTGGACTGACCGGCACCGCTACAGCTTGCCGGTCAGTTCCGGAACAATCTTGAACAGATCGCCGACGAGGCCAAGGTCCGCGACCTGGAAGATCGGCGCGTCCTCGTCCTTATTGATGGCGATGATCGTCTTGGCGTCCTTCATGCCGGCGAGGTGCTGGATCGCGCCGGAGATACCGATCGCGATATAGACTTCGGGCGCAACGATCTTGCCGGTCTGGCCGACTTGGTAATCGTTGGGCGCGTAGCCGGCATCGACCGCGGCGCGGGATGCGCCAACCCCGGCACCCAGCTTGTCGGCCAGCGGGTCAATCAGCGCATGAAACTGCTCGGACGAGCCGAGTGCCCGACCGCCCGAAACGATGATCTTAGCGCTGGTCAACTCCGGCCGTTCCGATTTGGAGGTTTCGCAGCCGACGAAGCCGGACAGGCCCTGATCGCCCGCGCCGCCGATCGGCTCGACCGACGCATCGCCGCCATCGGCTGCCGCCTTGGCAAAGGCCGTGGCGCGGACCGTGATCACCTTCTTGGCGTCGGACGAGCGCACCGTCGCGATGGCATTGCCGGCATAGGTCGGGCGCTTGAATGTGTCCGGTCCCTCGATCGCGACGATCTCGCTGATCTGCATGACGTCGAGCATCGCGGCGACGCGCGGCGCGACATTTTTCCCGTTCGATGTCGCATTGGCGACGAAAGCGTCGTGATCGGCCATCAGCGGCACTACCAGCGCCGCGATATTCTCCGCGAGCATCTGGCCATAGGCTGGGTCGTTGGCGACGAGCACCTTCTCTACACCGGCGATTTTCGCCGCGGCCTGCGCCGCGGTCTGCACTTCGTCACCCTCGCCTGCGACGAGCGCATGAACCGGCCCAAGCTGCCCGGCGGCGGTGATGGTCGAGAGGGTCGAATCCTTGACCCTGCCTTCGCCATGTTCGACCAAAACGAGAACGCTCACGCCACCACTCCCAAATCCTTGAGTTTGTCGACCAACTCGTCGACCGAGCCGACCTTGATCCCGGCCTGGCGCTTGGCCGGCTCCTCGACCTTGAGCGTCGTCAGGCGCGGCGCCGTGTCGACGCCGTAGTCGGCCGGCGTTTTCTGCACGAGCGGCTTGGACTTGGCCTTCATGATGTTGGGCAGCGAAGCATAGCGCGGCTCATTGAGGCGCAGGTCGGTGGTGACGATTGCCGGCGACTTCAGCGCGACCGTCTCGAGCCCGCCATCGACCTCGCGCGTGACATTGACCGTGTCGCCGGCGATTTCGACTTTTGAGGCGAACGTGCCTTGGGGTCGGCCCATCAGGGCGGCAAGCATCTGGCCGACCTGGTTCGAATCATCGTCGATCGCCTGCTTGCCGAGGATGACGAGTCCCGGTTGTTCCTCGTCGGCGATCGCTTTCAAAATCTTGGCGACGGCGAGCGGCTCGACCTCATCGTCCGACTGGACGAGGATGGCGCGGTCTGAACCCATGGCCAGCGCGGTGCGCAGCGTTTCCTGCGCCTTGGCCGGGCCAACGGAAACCGCGACGATCTCCGTCGCGGCGCCCTTCTCTTTCAGGCGGATCGCTTCCTCGACCGCAATCTCGTCGAACGGGTTCATCGACATTTTGACGTTGGCGAGATCAACCCCGCTGCCGTCCATGCGGACGCGCGGCTTGACGTTGTAATCGATCACCCGTTTGACCGCGACGAGCACTTTCATGCGTCACTCCTAATCTTATTAGCTCCGGCCTATGTTGCCCGAATGCACGAAGGTCAATTTTTGGCTTGAGGGTCAGAAAGGGGAGGAAGAACGTGTCAATCCTTATCTTGATCGCGCTAGCAGCAGCCCCTGCTGCGAAGTTTGACCCTTGTCAGGGTTCCGACACGATCTCGATGGCGCAATGTATGGACGGCAAGATTGAACAGGCGACCGCCCGACTCAAACACTATCGCGCAATCGCTTTCAATCGCTTCCACGATGACAAGCAAGGCCAAGATCTCGCGACCACCAAAGCGCTGGAAAATTCGGCCGTCATCGCCGACGCTTATCGGACAACTTACTGCGATGCCGTCTACCAGCAATGGATTGGAGGAACGATCCGCTATGCCATGCACCAATCGTGCACTCTCCGGTTGATTGATCGCGAAACTCACGACATCTGGCGCGACTTTCTGAGCTATATGGATTCGACGCCGCCTCTGCTTCCCGAGCCGAAGCCGACCCCCTAGCCGATCAGGCCGCCCTCTTCACTTCCGCCACGATCTTCCGCGCTGCGTCGCCAAGATCGTTGGCAGCGACGATCGGCAGGCCGGAATGCGCCAATATTTCTTTGCCCTGCTCGACGTTGGTGCCTTCGAGCCGAACGACGAGTGGGACCGACAGGTTCACTTCCTTGGCCGCCGTGACGATGCCGTCGGCGATGATGTCGCACTTCATGATGCCACCGAAGATGTTGACGAGGATGCCCTTCACGGCGGGGTCGGACAGGATGATCTTGAACGCCGCCGTGACCTTCTCCTTCGAGGCGCCGCCGCCGACGTCGAGGAAGTTGGCCGGGAAAGCGCCATTCAATTTGATGATGTCCATCGTCGCCATGGCGAGGCCCGCACCGTTGACCATGCAGCCGATGTCGCCGTCGAGCTTGATATAGGCGAGGTCGTGTTTCGACGCCTCGATCTCCATCGGCTCTTCTTCGCTGAGGTCGCGCAGTTCGGCGAGATCCTGGTGGCGGAACATGGCGTTCGAATCGAAGCCGACCTTGGCGTCGAGCACCATCAGCTGGCCGTCTTCGGTGACGGCGAGCGGGTTGATCTCGATCTGCGCGGCGTCGGTGCCGAGGAAGGCGTCGTAGAGCTTCGACGCGGTGCTAGCCGCCTGCTTGGCGAGGTCGCCGGTGAGACCGAGCGCCGCAGCAACGGCGCGGCCGTGGTGCGGCATGAAACCCGTCGCCGGGTCGATCGTGACGGTGTGGATCTTCTCCGGCGCGTCATGGGCCACCGTTTCGATGTCCATGCCGCCTTCGGTCGAAGCGACCAGCGCGATGCGACCGGAATCGCGGTCGACGAGCAGCGCGAGGTAGAACTCCTTCGCGATGTCGACGCCATCGGTGATATAGAGCCGCTGGACCTGCTTGCCCTCGGGACCGGTCTGGATCGTCACCAGCGTCTTGCCGAGCATCTCTTCGGCGTTGGCGCGCACTTCCTCGATCGAGCGGGCGAGGCGAACGCCGCCTTTGGCATCCGACCCCAGTTCCTTGAACTTGCCCTTGCCGCGGCCGCCGGCGTGGATCTGCGCCTTCACCACCCACAACGGGCCGGGAAGCCGCTCCGCCGCCTCGACCGCCTGGTCGGCTGTCATCGCGGCATAGCCGGCGGGCACCGGCACGCCGAACCGGGCGAGCAATTCCTTCGCCTGATATTCGTGGATGTTCATCGCGCTTCCCGAGAGTGACGTTTGCGCCGCCTTAAACAGATTGAGGGGCCCGTTGCAAAGCGGACACCCCGCCAATCTTCCCAATGTTCGCACTGACGGGCCTCTTTCGAGCAGGCCTCCGGGCCCCAGCTTGCCTGTTTCATGATACTAGACTCAGGCAGGCGCTGTAGGACAGGAAAAAAGGGTGAACGAACCCCGGCCGCGCAAGATCATCCACGTCGACATGGATGCCTTCTATGCGTCGGTCGAGCAGCGCGACGATCCATCGCTCAAGGGACGGCCGGTGGCGGTCGGCGGAGGCCATCGCGGCGTGGTCGCGGCGGCCAGCTATGAAGCGCGCGTGTTCGGGGTGCGCTCGGCGATGCCGTCGGTCACGGCCAAGCGGCGCTGCCCCGAGCTGGTGTTCGTCAAGCCGCGCTTCGATGTCTACAAGACAGTGTCGCTGCAGGTGCGGGCGATCTTCGCCGATTACACGCCGCTGATCGAGCCGCTGAGCCTCGATGAAGCCTATCTCGACGTGACCGAGGATGTGCGCGGGCTGGGTAGCGCGCGGGCCATCGCCGAGGCGATTCGCGAGCGCATCCGGGCCGAGACCGGTCTGACCGCATCGGCCGGAGTGTCCTATTGCAAGTTCATCGCCAAGCTGGCGTCGGACCACAACAAGCCGGACGGCCTGTGCGTCATTCCGCCCGGTCGGGGCAAGGCATTCGTCGCGACGCTGCCGGTCAAACGGTTTCACGGTGTCGGGCCGGTGACCGCCGCCAGGATGGAGCGGCTCGGCATCCACACCGGTGCCGACCTCGCCGCGTGGAGCCAGCCCGAGCTGGAAGCGCAGTTCGGATCGTCGGGAAATTGGTACTGGCGGATTGCGCGCGGCATCGACGATCGCGAGGTCAAGCCCGACCGGCCGTACAAGTCGGTCAGCGCCGAGCGGACGTTCGACATCGACCTCATCGATTCCGCGGCGCTTGCCGAGCAGCTGGAGCGGGTCGCGGGCTATGCCTGGCAGCGGATCGCCCGGGCCGAGGTCGCCGGACGGACCGTGACGCTCAAGGTCAAGTTCTCCGATTTCACTCTAATCACGCGCTCCAGGAGTTTTTCAGCGCCCATCCCTGACGAAGAGGCGTTCGCGGCGGCGGGGCAGGCGCTGCTGTCGGCGCTGTTGCCGGTGACCAAAGGCATCCGCCTGCTCGGCCTCGGGCTTCACGCGATTATTTCCGAAGAGGAAGGCCAGACACAGCAGCTTGGTCTGGCGATTTGAAACCATCTATGTTATATGATGCGCACTGAGCCGCCGCGCCCTGCGTCGGCGGCTTCTGCTGGATGTTCGGAAGACTGGCGAGCCGCGACCGGGGGTCGTTACTTAGGGTCGTACCATTGGGGAGGCAGCGCGGCGACGCGCTGGCTGGCCGGTCGCTATTTAGGAAGGTGCTGGAATGGCTGCGAAAGCGCTTAGCTTCGATGTTGGCGATTATGTTGTGTACCCCAAACATGGCGTTGGAAAGGTCACCGAGATTCAGAGCACGGAGATCGCGGGCACCCACCTCGACCTCTATGTGCTGCGCTTCGAGAAAGAGCGGATGACGCTCCGCGTGCCGGTCGGCAAGGCCGACGCGGTGGGGATGCGCAAGCTGTCGTCGGACAAGACGATGAAGGACGCGCTCGAGACGCTGAAGGGCAAGCCCCGGGTCAAGCGCACCATGTGGTCGCGCCGCGCGCAGGAATATGAAGCGAAGATCAATTCGGGCGACCTGACCTCGATCGCCGAAGTGACCCGCGACCTGTTCCGTGCCGACGATCAGCCCGAGCAGAGCTATTCGGAGCGGCAGATTTTCGAGGCGGCATCCTCGCGTTTGGCGCGCGAGCTGGCGGCGATGGAGCAGATCGACGAACCCACTGCGCTGAAGCAGATCCTCGAGATCCTCAACGCGGCCGCCGCGATCCACAACAAGGCGAAGGAATTGGCGGCTTAGGACTGCCGGGGGCAGTCCGTAAGCCGCCAATGCGGCCTTTAGACGGGTGGAATCTCCGCCCAAACAAGGGGGCGCTCCGATCCACGGCGTGCCCTTTTTTTGCGCCTTGCGCACAGCTGTTGCTATGGTGTATTAGTCTGGCAACACGGATGGAGACCAATGCTATGCGCATGCCCCTGTTGCTGATTGCCGCGGCCGTCCTGCCGCTCGGCGCCTGTCATTTTTCGGCATCGGCGGAGACCGGCCCGGTGGTCCAGCGCGCTTATCCGGTAACCGGCCCGTTCACGGGTCTGGCCGTTGCCGGTCGCTACGATGTCAAGGTGATCAGCGGCCAGGCCGTGAGCGTTGCCGCCAGCGGTCATGAGAAGGCGCTCGACGCGATGGTGGTCGAAGTCAGGAATGGCACGCTGACGATCCATCCGATCCGGCAGAACGGCTTTCACTTCGGCTGGGAGCATCACGGCAAGGTCGAAGTGACGGTCACCGTCCCGGCGATCGACAGCGCGGAGATTGCCGGATCGGGCGCGATCAACGTCGACCATGTCGCCGGCGCGAGCTTCAAGGGCACGGTGGCCGGCTCGGGCGACCTGACGCTCCCCGCAGTCGATGCACAGGCGCTCGACCTGTCGATCGCCGGATCGGGCGACATTCACGCCGTAGGCAAGGCCCAAAGCGTCAAGCTCAACATCGCCGGATCGGGCGACATCGACACGAGCAAGCTCAATGTGCTCGACGCGGAGGCGTCGATCGCCGGCTCCGGCGGGATCAAGGGTCACGCCACCCGCAATGCCGCGATCAGCATCATGGGATCGGGCGACGTCGAGATCAACGGTGGCGCGAAATGCACCGTGTCGAAGACCGGGTCGGGCGACGCGCGCTGTTCGTGAGCGCACTCCACACGCTTCGTTAACCATGACCGGCGAGGATGGCGCCATGCGCATCACCCTCCTTGCCGGCTTCGCCGGAAGCTTCGCCCTCAGCCTTGCGTCCCCCGCCGCGGCCGACAGCCGCAACTTCTCGGTCGTATCGTTCGACCGGGTGCGGATCGACGGCCCCTATCGCGTGACCCTCGCCACCGGAGTTGCCCCGTTTGCGAGCGCAACCGGATCGCCCCAAGCGCTCGACGGGGTCGCGATCGATGTCCAAGGACGAACGCTGATCGTCCATGCCAATCCTTCCTCATGGGGCGGCTATCCCGGCGCGGGCCGAGGTCCAGTCGAGATCAGCATCGGCACGCACGAACTGAATGCCGCCTGGGTCAACGGATCGGGCAGCCTGGCAATCGACGGAGTCAAGGGGTTGAGCTTCGATCTTTCCGTTCAGGGCGCCGGATCGGCGAGCATCGGCCAGGTCGACGTCGACCAGTTCCGCCTCGGCCTTGCAGGCGCGGCGAGCGCGAAACTTGTCGGCCGGGCGCCGCGCCTAACCGCGATCGTCCGCGGCACCTCCGCGCTCGACGGCAGCGATCTCGCGGTGAAGGACGCGACGGTCGGCGCCGACGGGCCGGCAATCGTCAAGCTGGCGGTCAGCAACAGCATCAAAGTCGATGCGATGGGCACAGCCACCGTCAGCCTTGCGGGCAGCCCCGCCTGCACGATCAAGACGACGGGATCGGCGAGCGTCGAAGGCTGCCGCTAGACCAGCGCCAACGCGGCGAGCTTGCCGTAGAGGCTTGGCGGAAGGGCGCCGAGGCCGCTGTCGTCCCCGCCGCCCGGCTCCGGAGCGTCGCCCTCCTCGAGATAGCGCCAGCCCTGGTGCGCACGTTTGGGCGCGGGTGGGAGGATGATCAATGAATCCGCGCAGACGATGTCGATCCGGCCGTCGCTGCGGTCGTCGAAGCGCAGGATCTCGTTGCGGGCGATGATGCGATGCTTGACGATCCAGTGCAGCGAGCCGCCGATCAGCTCGGGCATCCGCTTGGGCCGCATGCGGGTGACGACGCGCACTTCGCCCCCGCTCGCGCGGCGCGCCAGGCGGTTCGACAGCGCCTCGAGGCTGGCGCAGCCGACCGCGGTCTTGGTGAGGTGAAGCACGCCGGCCAGATGGGCGAAAGCGCTTCGAAATTCAACGCATTACACGCGGAGTCAGGGCGACAGCCCGGCAAGCGCGGCGAGTCCGAGGAAGCTGAAGAATCCCATCACGTCGGTAGCCATCGTCACGAACACCGCAGAGGACACGGCCGGGTCGACGCGCGCTCGGTCGAGGCTCACGGGCACGAGAATACCCGCCAGACCGGCAACCAGATTGTTGATCACCATCGCCGCGCCGATCACCAGTCCGAGGCGATCATTGTGGAACAGCAGCCAGGTGCCACCGCCAATGATGATTCCAAGCGCTATTCCATTGGCGAGCGCAATCTTCAGCTCCCGGCCGATCATCCGTGCCGTGTTCGAACTGGCCAGCTGATTGGTAGCGAGCGCACGCACGACGACCGCGAGTGTCTGGGTTCCGGCATTGCCGCCCATACCGGAGACGATCGGCATCAGCACCGCGAGCAGCGCGAAGCGGCTGATCTCGCGCTGGAACAGGCCGACGACGCCGGCCGCGAGGATGGCCGTGCCGAGGTTGATCACCAGCCAGGTGAGCCGCGTGCGGACGGTCAGCGCGATCGGTTCGTTGATGTCGCCGTCGCCCGCCCCGGACAGCAGCAGCACGTCCTCGCCCGCCTCCTCCTGAATGATGTGGACGATATCGTCGACAGTGATCATGCCCACGAGGCGTCCGCTGGGATCGACCACGGCGGCCGAGATCAGCGCATATTTCTGGAAGCGGAGCGCGACCTCTTCCTGGTCCATCTCCACCGGAATCAGCGTCTGATCCTCGACCAGAATGTCCGCGACCCGCATCTTGCGCGGCGAGCGGAGGATCGCCGAGAGGCGGCAGGTTCCGACCGGGTGGTGGGTCGGAGAGACCACGAACACTTCCCAAAAGTCGGTCGCCAGCTCGTCGCCCGAGCGCAAATAATCGATGAGCTGGCCGACGCTCCAATGATCGGGCACCGCGATGAGGTCGCGCTGCATCAGCCGACCGGCGGATTCCTCGGGGTAGCTCAGCGCCTCCTCGATGGCGGCGCGGTCGTCGGGTTCCATCGCCCGCAGCACCGCGCGCTGCTCGTCGTCCTCAAGGTCCTCGAGGATCGCGACCGCGTCGTCGGTGTCGAGCTGGCCGGCCAGGTCCGCGAGTTGCTGAGGCTCCATTTCGTCGAGCAGCCGCTCGCGGACGTGCTCGTTCATCTCGGCGATGACGTCGGCGTCGACGATCCCGGCAAGCGCGGCGACCAGCCCCTCGCGCTCGTCGGCGCGGGCAAGCTCGATGAGATCGGCGACGTCCGCGGGATGAAGCGGTTCGACCAGGGCGCGGGCGGTCTCGTCGTGCCCGGCCTCGACCGCGTCGAGCACCTGGTCGACGAAATCCGGGCTCAGCCGGTCCTCGCGGTCCATGATCCCGGCATCGGTGGGCGGAGCCTCTGCAGGGACGGCGGCGGCGTCGCTCTCGCTCATCCTCGTCTCCCCTCGGTCGTGTGCGCGTGGCGATCCTCTATGGCCGGGGCGCCACTGGCGCAAGGCGCGCGCGCGTCCTACAGGCGCCGCGACCCCCACTTGGAGAGACGAGCATGGCCGACGCCAACACCCTGACCTTTTCCTTATCCAGCGGCGGCGACGTCGTCATCAAGCTTCGCCCGGACCTTGCGCCCAATCATGTGGAGCGGATTGCTGGCTTGGCCCGCGAGGGATTCTACGACGGCGTGCCGTTTCACCGCGTGATCCCCGGCTTCATGGCGCAGGGCGGCGACCCGACCGGAACGGGCACGAGCGGAAGCAAGCTGCCGGACCTCAAGCAGGAATTCAGCAGCGAACCGCACGTCCGCGGCACCTGTTCGATGGCGCGCACGTCCAACCCCGACAGCGCCAACAGCCAGTTCTTCATCTGCTTCGACGATGCCCGCTTTCTCGACAAACAATACACCGTCTGGGGCCAGGTCGAGAGCGGCATGGAACATATCGACGCGCTGCCCAAAGGCGAGCCGCCGCGCGAGCCGGGCAAGATCGTGAAGGCAACCGTCGCCTGATGGCAACGCCCGTCGCGCTGGTCACCGGCGCCTCGGCCGGGCTGGGGGTCGATTTTGCGCGCCAGCTGTCGGCCAAGGGCTACCGGCTGGTGCTCGTTGCGCGCCGCAAGGAGCGGCTCGACGCGCTTGCCACCGAGCTTGGCCATGGGCGGGCCATCGCCTGCGATCTCAGCACAGCAGGCGCGGCTGCGGCGCTGATGGCCGACATCCGCGCGGCCGGCGAGACGGTGTCGCTGCTGGTCAACAATGCCGGTTTCGGCCTCACCGGCCGCTTCGCCGCGTTGGATGGCGGACGTCAGCGGCAGATGATCGACCTCAATTGCGGTGCGCTCGTCGAACTTGCGCACGCGGTGTTGCCGGACATGCGGGCCAAGCGAAAGGGCGCGATCCTCAACGTCGCCTCGACGGCGGCCTTCCAGCCGGGGCCGGGAATGGCGGTGTACTTCGCGACCAAAGCCTTTGTCTTGTCGTTCAGCGAGGCGCTGCACGAGGAGGTCAAGGCTGAGGGCGTTACGGTGACGGCGCTCTGTCCTGGCCCGACATCGACGGAGTTCGGCGAGGTCGCCGGGTTTGGCTTAGCGAGTTCATTCGAGAAGATCGCCGCGCGGTCTGAAGATGTAGTCCGCGCCGGGCTTCGGGCTGTTGCGGAAAAGCAAGCGGTGGCGATCCCCGGCCTGCTCAACAAGGCCGGCGCGCAAGGCCATCGCCTGCTCCCGCGCTCCTGGCTGCGGAGGATCGCCGGATTGATGAAAGAGATAGGCACGTAATGGCGAGCTCGGTTCATTTCGCACTTGCACAATCTTTTGTGCGCTGCGATAAAGAACTGCCTTTCGAGGCATCCTCTCCTGAAACCTTTCAAAGGCCGGGCGGCAAACGTCCGGCCTCTTTTTTGATCGCCGTTCTGGCTGCCCACGCGCAAGCAGTGCCGAAATGACACAACTCATCCTATAAACCCGCTCCTCTCGTTGCGCGAAACTTAACAACAGTTTAATCGTTACGGGATGATGAACCGAGCAATTCAGCTCGCCCAGGGGGCGACACCGTGGCGGAGGAAACCGTCGGCAATCGCCGGCGCTCTGCTTCTGCTGGTTGCTTTCACCCTCATTTTGGCGGCGGTCGCGCCGAGGGCATTCGGAATCGGTCGCTTCATGTCGGCGTTCGGTCCCGCGCGGGTCGGAGCCGATTTGATGGCGATGCTAAGCGCGCGCTCGCCTGGCGCGCGCGCCACTGGGCAACTGGCGGATACCAAAGCGCGTAAGGTGGCGGCAGCCGCTCCCCACGAGCGCGCTCTGGCGAAGGTTCGCCCGCCGGAAGCGCTGCCGGAAACCTTCGTCAAACCCCTGTTCGCACCGCAACTACCGGTCGAAGCCCAAGCCATCCTGCCGAGCCTGTTCCCGATCGCCGCCGCCCCGCTCTTGACGCCGGTCGGCGCTTCGGTGCCGCCGGTGCTGGGCTTCGTCCCACCGCCTGGCGGCGGCGGAGTCCCCACGCCGCCGGGCATCACCCCGCCGGGTATCACGCCGACGCCGACGACGACGGTTACACCTCCCGCGGTTCCTGAACCCGGCAGTTGGGCGCTGATGTTGATGGGCTTCAGCGTCGCTGGAGCTGCCCTTCGCCGCCGTCGCCCAAGGACCGCTCGTCGCGACGTGAGTTCAAGGGCCGCCGAGTCGCGGTGAAGCGTGCCGCCGTTGCCGGCGCGGCGATCCTGCTGCTCTCGGGATCGTTTCTCGCCTGGTATTTCGCTGCTCCGACCGCGCCATCGCCACGCGCTCGCACCACAACGCCCGCAGCACTGCGGGGCGATCGAATCGCGGTGGCGCCGGGACCCGACGCGATCAGGAGCGTTCTCAACATCCGAGCGCCGATGCGCTACGGCGACTTCGTGTGGAACGACCGGGAGATTCCCGCCGGACCTGTTTGGGTGCGGGTTGATCTGCACGATCAGATCCTGTCGGTGTTCCGCGCCGGGCATGAAATCGGCACCGCTGTCATCCTCTATGGGGCGGATGCCAAACCGACTCCGGTCGGCAGCTTCCCCGTTCTTGCCAAACTCAAGGATCATCGCTCGGCCCCTTACGATGCGCCCATGCCCTACACGCTGCGGCTCACCCCCGACGGCGTGTCGATCCACGGCAGCAACGTCCGCTGGGGCGCGGCGACTCATGGCTGTATCGGGGTGCCGACCGCCTTCGCCGCAAAGCTGTTCGAACACGGACCGTCTGCCTTCGGCCTCGCGAATTTATGTTCGCGGACTAACCTTATGCTAACCAGTATCGGCGACAAGACGGCCTTCACTTCGGAGAAGGCAGACCTTGGCTGGCGCAACACTCTGGCGGAAGTCCCTTGCGCTTGGCGCATTGGCGATAACTCCGCTGCTGCTCGGTACGACCGGAATCGCGAACGAGCTCGATCGCCGGGTGCTCGCCGCCCACAACCGCGAGCGATGGGAGCAGGGCGTTCCTGCCCTGCAGTGGAGTGAGCAACTGGCCCGATCGGCCCGCCGCTGGGCCAATCATCTGAGCGCTACGGGCAGCTTCTATCATTCCGACGACGAGCCCGGGGTGGCGCCGCAAGGCGAGAATTTGTGGGCCGGCACGCGCGGCTATTACAGTCCCGAGTCGATGGTAGGCCTGTGGGCCGCCGAGAAGGGGGTTTTCAGGCCCGGCGTGTTCCCGATGAACAGCCGCACCGGCGATGTCGAGGCGGTTGGCCATTATACGCAGTTGATGTGGCGGCGGAGTACGGCCGTCGGCTGCGCGCTGGCGCATGGCCGCGACGAGGATTTCCTCGTCTGCCGCTATGCCACCGCGGGCAACGTCATCGGCCAGCTGCCCTTCTGATTTCGCGATGCAACGCCTCGCCATCGCCGCCGTGGTTGCCGCCGGTCTCGGCATTGGTGCGCTGTGGCCAGCGGCTCGCAGCCAGAGCCGCGTCGGATCGCCGAGCGTCAGCGACGTCGTGCTGGAGCGCTCGTCCGACGGTCATTTCTATGCCGATGCCCAGGTCAACGGCGCGACGGTCCATTTTCTGGTCGACACCGGCAGCACGACCATTGCCTTGTCCGAAGAGGACGCCAGGAAGGCCGGCATCGCCGTTGCGCCGGGCGACTTCTCGCTGGTCGGCGAGGGTGCCTCGGGTATGGTTCGGGGTAAGGAAGAAGTGATCGACCGCCTCGCGCTCGGCGGAATCGAACAGCAGGGCGTCAAGGCGACCGTCATCGAAGGCGCCACCACTTCGCTCCTGGGCGCGCAATTCCTCGACACGATGGACGAAATCGTCATCCGCAAGAGCGAGATGACCCTGCGAAAGGCGGGTTAGAACAGCTCAGATAAACTGCGGGGTGCGGGCCGGTTCGGGCGCCAGCGGCCTCGCCGATGTCCGCTGCAACCTGGCCGGTACGTCCTGACGAATGCCGATGAGCACGCCGACCGCGATCGCCAGCAGATAGTGAATGAAATACACCATCGCGACCCATTCGAACGCAAAGTGGGCGGCGACGACGATCACCGACGCTACCGCGCCGACCATCAGGTCCGACCGCTCTCCGCCCCCTGCGTGCTTGATCGCCCTGAGCCCGACGAGGATGATCGCCCCGAGCAGGCTGGCCAAGGCGACAAACCCCATGATGCCGAGCTCTGCCGCGATCAGATAATAGCTGTTGTGAACCGGCGCGGCGCGGTTCGAGGAGTTCCAGGCGACCCCGGCTCGATCGGAATACCCGCCGAGATTGGCCGTGATCACATATTGGTTGGCGCCGATCCCCAGCGGATAATCGGCGATCATCAGCCGGGCCGCGTGGATCATCGCCGCGCGCTGCTCATTGCTCGACAGGCGCGCCTCTTCCGAACGGCGATTGATCGCCCAGATCATCGCCGGCGCCGCCACCGCCAGGGTGACGACCGCGGCCACCGCGATCGCGGTCTTCCGGCCCGTCATCCGGTGCCAGCAGGAAAGGACGATCGTGATCAGCAGGCCAAGCGCGAACAGACCGGCGCCCGCCCGCGATCCACCGGTGAGGACGACGGCGAACTCGCACGCGACGATCATCGCGGCAAGCGCCGTTCGGCGCCCGGCCAGCAGCAGCGCGATCGCCGGGAAGATCACGAAATGCGAGGCCATGCTGACGCTGTTCTGATGGCCGAAGGTGCCCCCCGACTGGATTGCCCCCTGAAGATATTGGGAACCGGCCGT
This sequence comes from Sphingomonadales bacterium, assembly GCA_020200315.1. Taxonomy (GTDB): domain Bacteria; phylum Pseudomonadota; class Alphaproteobacteria; order Sphingomonadales; family Sphingomonadaceae; genus Sphingomicrobium. The sequence goes on from JAIVIZ010000095.1 coordinate 19,939, forward strand.
GAAGGCCTCGAGGAGAAGGCCGATCCCGCCGCCGATCAAAACCTTCAGTGGCATTTCGCGATGCATCGCCGTCGCCCGGGCGACCGCGAGGCATAGCAGCTCCGTTCGCAACAGCTGCCAAAGATAGAAGAACGCCGGCATCCGAAGTTGCGCAACCACGGTCGAGAAAAGGACCGCCGCGAAATAGAAGCCGAAGGTCAGCAGGATCGGCATTGGGACCCGAGCGCGCGGCGCGACGATCAGGATTGCCAGCGCAATCGCGTCGATCAGTGAGATTTCGAGACCCTTGACCGAGCCCGGCCAGGCGGCCCACGAAATCGGCGCTACATAAAGATGCAACGGTCCCATTCCAAAGGGAAGGAAGCCGATCGCGATTCCTGCCCACAGCATCGAACGCGGGGCCGAGCGGAACAGCCCGACGAGAATCGGCACGGCGAAAATCAGGCCGAGGAGAAAAATCCACTTCACGATGCCGCCTCTACGCTACGCACCCTCTATGCGCACTTAACGTGCCGCCGCCAACCGCGATCTGCGGCGGTGCTCAGGACTCGCGCACGACCTCTTCGAAGAAAGCGAGATATCGGGCGGCGATGCGGCTCCAGTCGAACGACGCCGCGCGCGTCACCATTGAATCGCGGCGCGCAGCTCCATCCCGCAACGCCGTGGTCAGCATTGCCGCAACGTCGCCCTCTTGGGCGTCCGCCAGGAACGCCTCCTCGCCCATGATCCAGCGCGTGCGCGGCAAATCATAGGCAACGGTGGGAACTCCGCACGCCATTGCTTCGACATAGACATTCCCGAACGATTCGTCGCGCGAGAGGTGAAGGAAGGCATCGGCGGAGCGATAGAGCGCCGGCATGTCCTGCGAGGCGACCGACACCGGCTGGTAGCGGCCGGGCATCAGCTCTTCGGCGAGCGCCTGAAGCTCGCCCCTGAGCGGGCCGTCGCCCGCCACCACCAGCCGGCCCTCGGGCAGCCGGACCACGGCGCGGATGCCGTCGGCGACATTCTTGCTGGCGATCATCGCGCTGACCATCAGCACCACCGGACCGCCTTCGCCAATGCCGAACCGCGCGCGTTCGGCCGGGCCGGGAGTAAAGCGCTTCGTGTCCACCCCGTTGGGAATCAGCACTGAACGGAACCGGTCTTGGTTGCGCTCGAGAAAGTCGGGATTGATGCACACCAGCCCGTCGCAGCCGAACAGGCGATATTCGGAGTCGTTCGACTGCACCGGCCAGTCGCCGTTCTGAGTCACGAAGATGTGGCGCGGCCGGGTTCGCCCAAGCGACGGCCGCCGCAGCGCCCAATTGGTGAACGGATAGGAACAGGTGACAGTCACGTCATAGTCGGCCGGGCGGTAGCGGCGAAGCAGGGAGGGAAGGAAGCTCAACTCCTCCCAGGCCGTGTCCGACCGCAGCACGGGCACGCGCGGGAACGATTCGAATCGCTCGCGAACGATGCGCGATCCTTTCAAGTACCGATACGGCCGGTCCGGCAGCACCGGCCCCGATCCGATCAACGTGACCTCATGCCCCATTCGCGCCAGCTCGGTCGCGACGGCAAGGAAGGCAACTTCGGCGCCGCGGTGAACGGCGTGAAGGCCGGGCAAGGCAAAGAGAATTCGCACCAGATCAGAACAAGCAGATGCAGTTGGCGAGCCGATATTCGCTTGCGCACAACCCGTCGGCGCGGCAGGAAGCAGGCTCCACCGAGCGATGCTCGCGCCAGGGGCGGCCAGCACGCATGTTCCGAATTATCTCCCGACCTCTGTCGATCAAGCGCGGCCTCATCGCGGCGGCGCGTAATGCCCGGTTTCTGCGGCTTGCCGACAACATCATTTTCGCCCGACTGCTCGCCCCGCCCCTCATTGGGCCCATGCTTCTTGTCAACTATGTTTGCGCGGGCCAGGCGGCATGACGATGCGCATCGCCTATCTCACCAGCCAGTATCCGGCGACCTCGCACACCTTCATCCGCCGCGAGGTGGTCGCCCTCCGGCGGTCCGGGGTCGATGTGCAGACGTTCAGCATCCGCTCGCCCTCGGCCGCCGAGCGCGACGGGCATAACGATGGCGGGGCAACGACCTTTACCGTCCTCGATCAGCCCTTGCGGGCGTTCGCAGCCGCGCACATTGCAGAGCTGTTTCGCTCGCCCCTGCGCTACTTGCGCACGTTTCGCCTGGCGCTTTCGCATCGGGCGCCGGGCGCGCGCGGTCTGGCGTTGGGGATAGCCCATTTCGGCGAAAGCGTGTTGCTCGCGCGCGAGCTTCAGCGTCGTGGCGTTACCCACCTTCACAATCATTTCGCCAACAGCGCCGCCGCCGTCGGCCTCCTCGCGACCAGGCTGACCGGCATGCCATGGTCGTTCACCATGCACGGCATTTCCGAGACCGATTATCCGGCAGGCCTGATGCTCGCGCGCAAGATCGAGGCGGCGAGGGCCGTAAGGTGCGTGTCGTGGTTCGGACGGGCGCAAGGCATGCGCCTCGTCGCGCCGGACCAGTGGGACAAGATGCATATCGTTCGCTGCGGCCTCCTGTTCGACGAATTGCCTGAACCAATGCCAGCCGAGGAACGCCAGCCGATCATCCTGTGCATCGGCCGGCTATCTCCTGAAAAAGGACAGGCCGGGTTGCTGCGCGCGTTCGCGTCGCTCGTGCGCGATCGACCCGGCATCGAACTCCACCTGGTGGGAGACGGGCCCGACAGGCACCGCCTCGACCGACTCGTAGATGAGCTCGGCCTTGCCGGATCGGTCCGTTTCCGCGGCCGGCTGTCCGAAGCAGACACGATCGCGGCCCTGCGCACGGCACGGATGCTGGTCCTGCCGAGCTTCATGGAAGGGTTGCCCATCGTCCTGCTCGAGGCCGCTGCGCTCGAAGTGCCGGCGATTGCCAGCCGTGTCGCTGGCGTTCCCGAACTGGTCGAGGACGGCGTGAACGGCGTCCTGTTCACGCCGGGCAACTGGGACGAACTGGCGGCGCGGACGAAGCTGCTGCTCGACGATCCGATAGGGGCAGCCCAGCTCGCCACGGCGTCCCGGCGCAAGGTAATCGACGAGTTCGATGCCATGAAGTCTGCGCATCTGCTTCGAACGCTGTTCGGCTCGCCGCACTGCTAGCGGCCGGGGCGCAACCATTCTTTGGGGCCACCGCGGACCAGCCCGAGGTAGAGTGGGACCTTCCACACAATATAAAGCGGCACCTTGAGCAGCGTGCCTAAACCGATGAACGAACGGCCTTCGCGAATCCACACGATGAGGATGCAAGCGAGTGCGGCCACGCAGACCGAAAGGTGCACCGCAACCGGCCACCATGGTGCGCGGGTGAGCCAAGCGAGCAGGGCGCCGACGATCAGTGCCGCGGCATCCACGAGCGCGAGCAAGGTCAGCGGCGGCACGCAAAGGTCGAGAGCCACCGCGGATGCGCGCAAGTCTCGCTTGCCCAAAGCATCGGCAAGAGCTCGCGGCGCCTGTTGCCAGTGCCCAGGGGAAGGCCATGCCCGTGCCGGTCAAGTGAACCCGCCCGGCCAATCGCTGCAGCCCGCGCTGACGAACCAGATTTTTAATCATGAACGCGAAGTTGGACAGTTGGACCATCGGCGAAGCGTTCGGCGTAGGCGCAATCAGGTAAACGGCCTGGCATGGCCGGCCCAGCGCTTTCGCCTGCGCGGCAAGCGCACGCATGCTTCGGCGATCGGTCCAGCAGTCCGCATCGAAGACAATGACCGCTTCGGGCGGTGCCGCGAGAAGGTTCTGCCGCGCGCGATCGAGCGCGAAGCCCTTCCCGCGTCGTTCGAGGTCGTCGCGGACGACCACATCGGCGCCCCACTCCCGCGCGATCGCGGCCGTGTCGTCGGTGCAGTTGTCCGCCACGACAAGCAGTCTCGCCCAACCTTCGATGACCGGCGCGATTTTCGCGAGGGTCGTTGCGAGAATCGCGGCTTCGTCATGAGCCGGCATGATCACCACGACCCTGTCCGCCGGACTCAGGGGCCCGTAGTCAGCCGGCGACAATGGGGCACTGCCGCTGACCAGCTCCACGATGAACCAGCAGGTGACCAGCAACGGCACGGCGAGCAGAGCGACAAGAACGAGGACCACGCCTCCTCTTAGTTGTTTCTTCATTCCCCACCAGCAAGATTAGGAGGGTATCCTTTCCCAAACCGCCGTGCCGCTTGCGGCTCCGATGGTCCATCGATAGGCTGCGGCGATTAAGCGTATCGAGACAGGGCAGAACAGTGCTGGTTGCAACTGCCTCGATGAGGCGATCCCTAAGGCTTCCGCCGCTGACCGCGGCCAATCTGGCGCTCCTCGTCGCCTGCGCGGCGCTGGCCCTGCCGATGCTCTACAATGTCGCCAAGTTCAGCTGGTCGACCGAGCAGGGGGGACATGGGCCGCTTGTCCTGGCGACTGGGCTATGGCTGCTATGGCGCGAGTTCCGGGAGAGCGACGCGCCGCTTCGACGGCCGCGGCCGCTGCTTGCCGCCGTCGGCATCGCCTTGTTACTTGGCGTCTACTTCATCGCGCATGTTACCGGAATTCTGGAGATCGAGGCTTTCGCGATTTACAGCATGTTCCTCCTCGGTGCCTATCTATTGTGGGGCGGTGCGATCCTCCGGCAATTATGGTTTCCGCTCCTCTATCTCGCGCTGACTCTCCCGCCGCCCGACACCGTCGTCGCGGCGGTCACTCAGCCGATTAAGATCCTCATTTCGCAAGTCGCTGTGAGCCTGCTTCACGGGCTCGGCTATCCGATCGCGAATTCGGGCGTGACGATCCAAATCGCGCAATATGAATTGCTCGTCGCCGCGGCCTGCGCGGGGCTGAATTCGATTCTCAGCCTCAGTGCGATCTGTCTGTTTTACGGCTATCTGCGGCACCGTTCGGATTTCGTGCAGCTATCGCTGATCGCGATCGCGATCATCCCGGTTGCGATCCTCTCCAATTTCGTGCGCGTGCTCGTCCTGATCCTCATCACTTATTATTTCGGCGAAGCGGCGGCGCAGGGATTCCTCCACAATTTCGCCGGTCTCACCATGTTCCTCGCCGCGATCCTTTCGATTTTCGCCTACGATGAAGCCGTCGAGCGGGCCCGGCGGCGGCTGCGGCGAACGGCATGAACGACGAGCGCGATTTCAGCGAAGGACGTCGACTCGACCGGCGCAAGTTCGTGCTTGGAGCGGCCTTCCTCGGAACCGCGGCGGCGGCCTATGCGCGCGAACCGCGATCGGTCGAAGACTTTCTCGGCAAGGCCAAGCTCGACGACATCATTCCCAAACAATTCGGCGAATGGTCGTTCGTCAGCGTGAGCGGGCTCGTCACCGCCCCCGAAGACCAGCTATCGCGCCTGCTCTACAGCCAGCTTATCACCCGGGTCTATTCGGCCGAAGGCAAGCCGCCGATCATGATGCTGGTGGCGCAAAGCGCCAGTCAGACAGGGGTGCTTCAGGTCCATCGCCCGGAGGTCTGCTATCCGGCGAGCGGCTACGCACTGTCGCCTGTGGTGGAACATGACATTCCCGTCGGTCCGAAATTGCTTCGCACCAATCTGCTTGCCGCGACTGCCGACGGAAAGACCGAGCACATCATCTACTGGACGCGAATTGGAAACCATTTGCCGGTCAGCTGGGCGGAGCAGCGCTGGGCCGTTGCCAAGGACAATCTCAACGGCATCATCCCCGACGCCGTGCTTGCCCGAATTTCAGTCTCCGAGCCCGACCGCGCAGAAGCGACGGCACTGATCGAATCGTTTACACGATCCCTGATTGGATCGCTGTCGCCCGCCGCACGTAACGTGCTGATCGGCGGTGCCTGAGGAATCGGCGGCCTAGGTGTTGGAGCCGAAGTTGAACGGCTTGAGGACGAAGAAAATCAGCGCCACAGTCGCCGCGAGGACCAGCACGGCCGGGATATCGTACCCCTTGTTGCCGAGATAATTGGCGGCCCCGCAGCCTGCTCCGGCGAGCAGATACCAGGCGAGCCGGTCCTTGGAATGATCGCTTTCCGCAGTCGAGCGCTGCAGGAAGAGCACGACCAATCCAGCGAAAATACCGAGAGTGACCCAATCGTAGACCGTCTGCATGGCACCCCCATATATCGGTCGGTAGTCACGAACCTGCCACCATGCTATTGGCGGCTCCTTGGCGGATTTGCAAATCGCGGGGGACTATCCAGTGCGTAAAACTTTGATCACGGTGAGCTTGGTTGCGTTGGTTATCGCGGGCTGCGACCGCAAGGCGGAGGGGCAGACCGTTGCCGTCGTCAACGGCGATGAGATTACGTCCGCCGAGCTCAACGCCGAGCTGGGCCGCCTGAACGCGACCGGAATGGTCGACAAGGACAAGGCGCGCGCGCAGGTGCTGCAAGCCCTCGTCGATCGGCGCCTTCTGGCCCAGCAGGCGAAGTCGGACGGTCTCGACAAGTCTCCGGAGTTCCTCAACAAGCAGCGGCGGGCGACCGAGGATCTGCTGATCCAGATGCTGGCGTCGCGGCAGCTCAATACGGCCCAGCTCCCCTCGCCCGACGCAATCGCTTCGTTCCAGGCGACCCACCCCGAGATGTTCGCGAAACGCGAAATCTGGAATCTCGATCAGCTATTCTATCCGACGCCGACTGACGCGGCGGCGCTGAAGCGGATCGCGGACGCGCATTCGATGGATGCGCTCGTCGCGGCACTGACCCAAAGCGGAATCGCGTTCAATCGCGGCAAGAACAAGATCAACACGGCGATCGTGCCGCACGATCTCTACGTCCGGCTGTCCGCGCTGCCTGCTGGCGAGCCGTTCCTCGTCCCAGCGGGATCGCGCAGCGTTGCCAATGTCATCGTTTCGCGCGAACCTTCGCCGCCGACCGCGGATGAGGCCCGGGCATTCGCGGTCCAGGCGATGCGGCAGGCGGACGGGCAGAAGTTCATGGAGGCTCGGCTCAAGAGCCTGCACAGTTCGGCCAAAATCGATTACAAGCCCGGCTTCGCGCCCAAGCCCTGATGGGAGGGATGAGCCCGGCGGAGATGCCGGGTTCGCTCCTCATTCTTCGACCGGCGCTCCGTAGCCGCGGTTGTAATAATCCTCGACGCCATAGCCTTCGCTCATCAGCCCCCCGCGATACTTGTTCAGGATAACGCCGGCCAATCGGTCGGCCCCGAGCAGTTCGGTTGCGTCGCGAACCTCGCGCTTGGTCGTTTTTCCTTCTTCCGCGACGACGATGTAAGCGTCGAGCCGCTGCAGGACGGTCGATGCGTCATCATTGGCGAAGACCGGCGGCAAATCGACAACGAACAGCCGGTTCTCGGCGCTCGTGCGCATCGCGCGGAACAGCGACTGTGCGCGCTGTCCGGCAAGCAGTTCGGCCGAGGCGACAAGCCCTGCTCGCGTCGGCAGGATAAGCAGCCGCTGGCCTTCGAAAGCGTAAGCGGGCGGGGTGCGCGCCTCTTCGGAGCCGCCAAGAAAGTCGAGCATACTGAGTTCGGGGTCGATGCCGCATTTACTGCTCGCCGACCCGCGCCTCAGATCGAGATCGACCAGTGTCGTCTCATAACGCGGGCTGCGGCTCAGTGCCGCCGCGACATTGGCCGCGATATAGGATTTGCCGACCTGGCTAGTCGCGGAGACGATCCCGAACAGCCGCCAGCCCCGCTCGCGATGCAGGCTGGTGAGCCGCGCGCGAATGAGGTTGAAGCTGCGCGAGCGCGGATCGATACTATCGAAACCGAAAATGCCGAGCGCCTTCATTGCCGCATGGTCGATCGGCAGCAGCTGCGCCTGATCGCGTGTCGGCAGGACCAGCGGGCTCGAACCCTCCGGCATCCTGTCCATCGATTCCGCGGCGCCCATCGATGTGCCCCTGTTAAGCAAAGCTTTCCTTCCGTCTAAAACCCCAGCCAAACCGGCGGCGCTCTTTTTTAACCGTCGTCAGCACCGGCACGACGCCGAGCACCGGCAGGCCCATGGCCTCGACCTGACTTGGGCTGCGCAGCGGCTGATTGAGCAATTCGAGCCCCAACGCGAGGAACAGGCCGAGCATCAGGCCCGCCGCCAGCCCGCCCACGATGAGCAGTGGACGATTGGGCGAATGCGGATGGTCCGGCAGGTCCGGCGCGTCGACCAGCGACAGGCGCTCGGCACGCTGCTCGTTGGCCATTCTCTCGCTGTTCTGCGCTTTGAGAAGATTGGCCGAGACGTCCTTGTATTGATCGCGCAGCGTGCCCGCGCGGTTCTCCAGCTGCATCGCCTGCTCAAGAATCGCCGGCGCCCGCGCCGAGCCGGCACTCGATGCCGCCGCGCGGGAAAGCGCATCCTGTCGGCTTGACGACAGCTGGCCGATGGCGCGGTTGTTCGCCTCGACCTGCGCCCGAACGAGGGCAGCGTCATCCTGTCCGGGCTCGCTCCGCGCGATGGCGCGGGCCTGCTCGAGGCGCTGCTGAGCCTGGAGGACATCGGGGTGCGAGTCGGCATATTTCGCCTTGGCGGCAGCGAGCGCCGCTTCCGCTGCGGCAATCTCAGGATTTCGCGGCGTCCGGCCGGCACCGGCGAGCAGCTGACGATTCTGCGATTCGAGCCCCGCGATCTGCGCGCTGTAAGTGCCGGTGTCGATGAAGGCCGGCCCCCCGGAACCGGCCAAAGCCGAGCCGTTGCGCGCCTTCAATTCCGTGATCTGTCCCTCGATCGTGCCGACCTGCCCCTGAAGCTTGGTCGCCTGATCCTGAAGGAAGCGCACGGTCAGCCCCGCCTGCTGCTCGACTGCTTCATTGTCCATCCGCAGGAAGCTCGCGACATAGCTTTGCAGCACGGCTTGCGCCTTGACCGGGTCCGGGTAATCGAAGCTCATATTGATGGCGATGGTGTTGCTCTGCCCCCCCGAGGCTTGGCCGATGTCCCCCGCCAACGCGCCGACGGTGGTCGCCTGGCGCATCTTTTCGATAACCTTCGACAGCGGGTCTTTGCGGCGCTCGCTGGCATAGAGATCATTCTGTTCGATCAGCGCGACGAGGTCGCCACGGCTCAGTACCCGTTCGCGAATCTTGGCGATGCGCTGCTCGATGACGCCGCTGCTCGGCGCATCGACAATGCTGGTCGGCAAGTCCTGCGACTGCACCAGCAGGGTCGCCGACGACCGATACATGGTCGGCAGCAGATAGGCCGCGGCAAGCCCAGCCAGAAACAGCAGCAGCGTGGCGCCGATAATCCAGAGACGCCGCTGCCACAGAATTGCCGGCAGATGGTTGAAGAACCAGCCGCTACTGCCGCTACTCGACTCGATCGTCTGCTCCATCACAGCAGGTCGCCCAACCGATAGCGCAGGAAGACGGTCGCGCTGCCACCGACCGGAACGTCGGCCCCACGCTGGTCGAACTTCCGTAACCCCGCTTCGACGCCGGTCGACAGACGCGGCGAGATCTTGCGGTTATAGGATGCGTTTACGCTGTAAAAGGTGGCCGGTGCGGCAATCAGCAATCCGCTGCCGCCCGACGAGCGCGCCACGCTTGCCCCCGCCTGGATCGTGTCCTTGGCGTTGAGGCGGCGAAAATAGCTGACCGAAACGGATGTTGCGTTGACCAGGCCCTGACCGATCGACGTCTGCGTCGCCCGCGCGGCACGACCGCAGATCGTCTCGTTCGGCGTCGTCCGGCACAGCGAAGCGTCGAACGACAGACTGGCGCTGTGGTTGTGCACGGTGGTTGTTCGCTCGTTGACCAGGCTGACGCCGATCGAGCCGCTCGCCGACCAGCCCTCGGTGAGTTGGGTGTTGGCGGTCACTTGCGGATTGAAGACGTCTGCATGGCCGCGGTCGCCATAGTCGGAATGCGCAACGACCATCCTCAGTCCGCCGAAAGTACGCTCGGAGAATTGCCGCTGCCAGCCGACCGAGCCGGTGACGGTATCATAATTAAGGTCGAGCTCCGATCGGCTGGTGAAAACATGATCGTAGCCGATCGATGCGTTGAGCGAATCGCGCGCGCTGACGCCGTAATCGAGGCCGGCCTGGCCCGACAGGCGATAGGTGCGGGCGTTGATCGCGATGAAATTCGGATCGATGACGCCGACCGGCGGCAGTGGGTTGCCGACCTCGATCACCGATGGCCCCGTCGGCACGCTGAGGAAGCGGTTGTAGAGCTGACCGCCGACATCGCCGCTGAAGCCCGCGCTGCCGTAAAGAGAGAGTCGCGAGTTCGCCCGATGGCGGATGCGCCCTTCGAGATCGAAGGATTGGGTCGAGCGGAGGCCGTTGGTGTAGCTCTGGTTCTCCACATAACCGCTGAGCGAGAGCGAATCGCGCTCGCTGACGACCGAATGAACCGCATAGGCCGACACCCGGCCAAGCCCGGTCAGGCTCGATCCGGAGCCCGACTGCTGCAACCGCGGATTGGTCGCGAGACCGAGCGACCCGCTGAGATCGATATAGTTGGCGACGTGACTCTTGTCGTCCGCGGCCGGCGCGTCGGCGGCACTCGTCGCCGCCTGCGCGAAGGCCGAGGAAGCACTGCCGATGCTGACCGTCGCCGCGCCGGCGAGGAGGACGATCCGAAAGGAAGGTGCAAATCTGCTCATGGGACCACCATTGTATCGCCGCTTTGGATTGAAGGAATGTCGTTTTGGCTAACGATGCCGGGCGCCCCGCGAAGCGTTCCGGCGAGGCGAACCCGGATCGACTGCAGCGAGCTGCCCACCTTGCGCACGATGCGGATATCGCCGACCTGCGCGAATTCGGTCGGTCCGCCCGCCATGCTCAGCGCCTCAAGGGCGTTGACGTAGCGACCAGGCGTAAAGGTTCCGGGGCTTTTCACCTTGCCTACCACCGAAAACTGGAAGCCCGACGGATTGCGCACCGACACCGTGACCTGCGGGACGGCTCCGCGATATTGCGGCTGCAGCCCCACGGTTATCTGGCGCTCGATCTCGGCCGGCAGCTTGCCGGTGGCGTAAATCTGGCCGACAAGCGGGAAGGCGAAGGTTCCGTCGGGGAGGACGCGGACGCTGCTCTTCAGCCGGTCCTCGCCCCACACGCTGATGTCCAGCTCGTCGCCGGGATTGATCCGATAGGCGGATTGGGAAAAGCTGGGAGGCGCAAACTGTGCTGCCGCAGATCCGGGAAACGCGATTGCGACACTAATGCTTGCAAGACATGCAAGTGAGAACTTGGACACCGAATGCTCCTTTCGAACCCGCTCTTGAACTTTCCACCGCCGTTACGGTTATTGCAAGCTCGTTCGGGGCTCACGAATCCTTCCACGCAAAAGAGTGTAAGCTTGATGAACGTTCCGACGAGACCGCTGCGGCTGGCCGCCTGCGCCGCTGCGATGTCGCTTTTCCTTGCTGGCTGTGACTCTCGTGCATCACGTGCCGAGGCGGCGTTTAATAATTATCAGGCGGCGATGGCGGCCGGAGACCTCCAGGGGGGCCGGATGGCCCTCCTCAAGCTGGTGGCTGCAAACGAAGACGTTCCTTCCTATTGGGTGGAGCTCGGCAAGCTTCAGTATCAGCTCAAGGATTATGGCAAGGCTTATTACGCGTTTACCCGCGCCAACGAGCTGAACCGCAGCGATCCCGATGTGCTGCGCTATCTGACCCAGATCGCGCTTCAGTCGGGCGATCTCGAGGCGGCGGAGCAGCATTCAAAAGAGCTGGATCTGCTCACGCCGGGCGATCCGATGGTGAAGATTACCGGCGGTCTGATCGCCCTTCGCCGCGGCAACTTCGCTGCCGCGAGCCAGCAGGCCGACCAGATTCTCGCAGCCGCACCGCTCGATGCCAATGCCAATATCCTTAAGGCACGGGCGCTTGTCGGCCTGGAGCAGCCGGCCGCGGCGGTGGCGTTGCTGGAGGAGCAGATCGCCCGGCAGCCCGGCGACGCGCTGGGTCTGAAGGCGCTTATCGACCTGCATCGTACCAATAGCGAGTGGAAGCCGATCGTTGCTCTCGGGCAGCGTTACCGGACGCTGATCCCGTCCGATCGCGATGTCGCGCTGCAGACGATTGAAGCGGCGTTTCGAACGGGTGATGTCGCAAGCGCCCGCACCGAATCGCTCGCCGTCCTGAAGCCGGACGCGACGGTCGCCCAGATTCAACCGGTGCTCGATCTATGGCGGCAATATTGGAAAGGGGTCGAGCCGCTCAACCTCGCTCGCCAACTCGGCGCGAAGGCCGGTCTGGCGCAGCGCGTTGCTTACGGTCATTACCTCAACCTGTCGGGAGCGCCGAATGCGGCAGAGGCTCTGGTCGCCGACCGCGCAAAAGACTCACCGAGTCCCACCAATCTCGACGCGCGCGCCGTCTATTTCGATGCGTTGGCGCACCTCGGCCGTCAGGGGGAGGCGCGAACGGGCCTGGAGGATATTCTTTCGCGCGATCCCGACAATGACTTGGCGTTGATGGGGCTCGCCTCGCTGCTGGTGGCAACAGGGAACAGGGCGGAGGCGGTGAACACTGCGCGCAAGCTGGTCGCGGTCGATCCGACCGGCGTCGACGCCCGGTTGCTGCTCGCGCGCTGCTACCAGGCGCAGGGCGATCGGGCATCGGCGGAGCGGGCCTTGTGGGACGCGTTCCACGAAATACCGGCGGCGGAAAGGATTTACACACCGCTTCGCGCCTATCTAGGGCCCGACAGCGACGAAGCGCGGCGGCTGGACGGCGAATATGCCGATCAGCGTCAGCGCAAAATTATGCAAGACTCGATCTGATGATTGGCGAGAGTGAACAGTTGGTGCGGGCGGCGATGCCCGAGCTCGACGTCCCTGCGGCAGCCTTACCGGGCGACCGCGGCGGCGTCCGCTTCACGTCGAACATCGTCGGTCCGATCTACCTCGCCGCCGACTTCATCTGTCTCGCGGCGGCGATTCCGATTGCGCTTGCCGCCTATCATGTGCTGATCGGCGCACGGCTGGTCGCCAGCGTGCATCTGTTCGCTCTGTTCATGCTGAGCGCGACCTATCTCCTGATCCGCGCTTCGAAGCACGCCTATCAGCGCAGCCTCGCCGATGCGCTCGAGGACGAGGGCAGCGCATTGTTCGATGCGGTGGTCAGCAGCCTCATCGCCTCTGCCCTGATCTGGCAGTTCGGCATGATCGACAATTACTCGCGCGGCATCAGCATCCTCTATCTGCTCGCCTTGTGCGCATCCCTGTGGCTGTCGCGGCCGCTCGTCCGCAAACTGCTCCGCATTCTGGCCAAGCGCGGCGTGATCGGACAGCGGATCGCCTTTTACGGAGCGGAGCCGGCCACGGCCGAGACGATCGAGCGGCTGCTTGCCTCGCTCGACCTGCCGCACCTGTCGATCGTCGGCGTTGCCGACGACCGGCCGCGGGTCGATGAGGTCGGCGACATGCACTTCATCGGCGGCCTCGCGGAACTGACCGCGCTCGCCCGCGCCGGCGGCGTCGACCATGTTTTCATCAGCGTGTCGGACATGAACCGCGAGCGCCTGACCGAAATCGTCGAGGGCCTGAGCGAAGTTTCGATGGATGTGTCGCTGATCCCTCCCCAGGCGGTCGCGCTCGCACCGGATTATCGCGTCAGCCTGCTCGGCGCGATCCCGGTGCTGACGCTGTGGCAGCGGCCGTTCCGCGACATCAATCAGTTCGTCAAGCGCGGGGAAGACCTCCTTCTCGGAGCTTTGGCGTTGATCCTCGTGTCGCCGATCCTGCTCGTCGCCGCGATCCTTATCCGCCTGACCAGCGCCGGCCCGGCGTTGTTCATTCAGCCGCGCATGGGCTTCAACAACGAAGTCATCCGCGTCGTGAAGTTCCGCTCGATGTTCTTCGACCAGAGCGACGAGAAGGGGCTTGTTACGACCTCGAAGAGCGATCCGCGAGTGACGCCCGTCGGCCGCGTGCTGCGCAAGCTCAGCATCGACGAGCTGCCGCAGCTGCTCAACGTGCTCAAGGGCGACATGTCGCTCGTCGGCCCGCGGCCTCATGCCACGCACATGCGCGTCGGCGACCGCTTCTATGTCGACGCGGTGCGCGGCTACGCGGGTCGCCATCGGGTCAAGCCGGGCATCACCGGTCTCGCCCAGGTGCGCGGGCTGCGCGGGGAAATCCGGACCATCGAGCGCGCCAAGCGGCGAGTCGAGCTCGACAAGGAATATATCGATCAATGGTCGCTGTGGCTCGATCTCAAAATCATGCTCGCAACCATTCCGGCGGTGTTCCTCGACGAAGACGCCTACTGAATTCGAGGGGGGCGGCTCGGGTTAGCAGCTTGTGCCTCCCGCTTTTCTCTGATCAAGCGAATCGTTGTTTCGATGTTCCCGTTGGAAGAGGCCCCGAAGACGATCGAGTGGACATAGGGTTCTTCCAGAACCCAATCGATTGCCGCACGTGGAGAAATGGCTCCTGAGGCAAAGATGGACATCGCTACGACGCGCGGAGAGTAGGTCTCGGCGGCCTGGCGATATGCCTCAATGCCGCCACTCATGCGAAAGCCGATCTTGTTCACGTTCGCGCACACGACTGGGTTCTTCACACCCGCTTCATCAAGCAGTGGCAGCAACATCGGCACGTTCATCGTGATAAAGCCCGGGTCTGCGTTGTACTTGTGCTGCACATGCTCCGCGAATGCTCGCAATGCTTCGACTGCCCTAAGACCTACGACGAGATCCGTCACGACGTTTTGCAAAAAGATTATCGGCGTCTTGAGACCGTCGAACATTTTCATTTCCGCATCGATCAGAAGTCCGATCATCGCCTTCATGTCTTGGGTGGCGATTGCCTTGGAGCTGCGTAGGAGGGTGTCCACGAGTCCCTCCTTTGGAAGTGCCTTGCGAAGCGCGTCGAAATATCCAAACTCCGTGACTGCATTTGCATATTTGTGAGCGTACGGCATGCAAGGATACATTTTGAAATCTTCCCATGCCTCGGCCTCTGAGCGCATCCTGTCGGCGACATCAGCAATCCGGTCATGGGTGGTGCACATGAATCCGCCCGCGCCGAAATCGCGGGCCGCCTCAAGCACCTGCATGATTGCGTCCAAGTCTTGGAAGCGCATTGCTTGTTGTCGGGCTTTTTCTTCGGACATGTGGTTGACGCCGAAGAACTGGTTGTCGCCAAATAGGATGTTTTCCAACTCTGGTCGCCTTTATTTGCTTCCTGCCAACTGTGATTCGCCGTAGAGAATGGGGGGGCGATAATTTCCGAACCGGTCGAGCAGCACCAGCCAGAAAAACTCCATTGTTCGCGCATAACGGCGCCAATAGCGTCGCGGCTCCGTCGCCATGCGATGGACCCACTCAAGGCCGTTTTGACGCATCCAGCGTGGGGCCCTCCGGACCGCCCGCGCTTCGTAATCGATAGTCGCACCCACCCCCATATAGACCTTTACGTTTGGCATGAGATGCCGGTGCCTTACGATCCATATCTCCTGCTTGGGTGCGCCGAGCCCGAGGATCAGACAGGTTGCGTTGCTCTCGTTCACCATCCGAACGGCCTGGGCGGATTCTTCCGGATCACCGGCGAAATTCATGGATGGACCGTGCGCGCCCACGACGATTTCGCGGCCAGCGATGCCGTTGATCCGCTGGAGTGCCCGGTCCGCTATCCCGGGTCGAGCGCCGAGCAGGAAGATGCGAACTGCAGGATTCTGTAGATGCCGCCGCCAATAGGCTGGAACAATGTCTGATCCGGATGCCTTTGTCTGTATCCTGCGGCCGAGAAACTTCAATGCCCAGTAGACGTACTTACTGTCGGAAGAGACGATTGTCGCCTGGTTATAGGCGTGCGCGAAAGCCGCGTTGCGCTGTAAATGATACAGGTGATCTGGGTTCAGCGTGAAAAGAACACCCTCGTCCAACCGATCTACGATCTGCTCGACGGTGAGGTCGTCCACCCACGCATTCAGTATGCGGCACTTCTTCCGAGCCTTGAACAACGTGGAGTCGACGGGCACCGTTTCGTTCACGACCGGACCAGCACTCGGGATAGGAATCCGCGCCTGCCTTTGATCGCAGAAGCAGACTGAACCGCAAGTGGTTTGGCCTCAGCTGCAGCCCTAATTAGGTGGATCGTCGCATCAGTCATCGCCGCGTCCGCAAAACCGTTCATCGCGATTGCCGACCGGTCCGCGATCCTGTTTCGGAAGGCTTCCAACTGTGCAGAATATTCTTCACCTCGGATGTAGAATTCAACGGGCGGCGTCAAATCAGTCGTATATCGGACATTCCACCCCTCATTGTAGCCCTCCGGGACATGATCCCCGCCCTTGAAAAAGACGCGGAGCTCCTGCCGATCGGCATAGATTGTGCCCAGATCGCCCCAAATTTTGATTTGGCTGGACATCTTGCGCTGCGAAGGATCTGACCAATTCACCGAGAGCTGAGCTGATACACTGCCGAATCTCAACAAGGCGTAGACTTCATCCTCCACGGCTTTCGAATAGATGCTGCTCAGCACTGCACTATCGCACGTAGTCGGCGCGCCGAAATACCAGTTCAGCAAATTTATCGGATGCGCTGCGTAATCCATTAGCGCGCCACCCCCAAGTTCCGCCTTGCCGCGCCAGGTCGCCTTGGCGGGCCGAGTGACCACAGGCCCGTAAGCTTCGCCTGCGGCGTGACTGACTTTACCGAGCGCACCGGCATCGAGCAGTCGCTTCAGCTCGCCAAAGGTGGCCACGAAGCGATTATGATAGCCGACTTGCGTGACCAGCCCGCGTTGCTCCGCCAAGGCGGCGAGCTCACCGCTGACCTCTGCATCGAGTGTGAGCGGCTTTTCGCAAAAAACGTGCAAGCCTCGTGAGATCGCATCTCGGACGATCGCCTCGTGCGACACCGTGGGAGTGGCAACGATCACCGCGTCCAGTTCGTTGGTCTCCAGAACTCCGCGGGTATGGCCGATATGGCGAATGCCGGTGATTTTGCTTAGCGCGGGTCCAACTAAGCGGGCCGAATCAACGATCGCCGTGACATCGAAACCTGATAGCCCGTTCGCGATCGCCAGGTGGGACAAGCCCATTTTGCCCAAACCAATCACAGCGATTCTGATCATGAAGAAAGATTTCCTGTCTCGTGTGGCGGACGCCCCTAATTGGCTGTTCCAATCGCATCGGAGCTCACCTTTTGGCTAGGGCGTGATGTTTAAGACCGGCTAAGCATTCGGAACAAGGCGGCCGATGATCCTTTGTTCAATAGAAGATAGCTGGTAAAGGTAAATATCGTTGGCTCTGTTAAGCCTTTGAAGGAGGCAACTAGCTCAGGACGGAAGCGACCTCCGGCGTTGGTGCAAGGGGTGATGCGGGCGATTGCCGGCGCATTGCGCACTCGAGGGGCACTGCTCGCGGCGGGCGCGATTTTGATCGCGTTCGTGTTCGCGGGCGCCTTCCTGTGGAGCCGTCAGGCGCGGCGGAGCGTCGAGGCCCAGGCGCAGACTCGTGCGTTGCGGGCCAAGAGCCGGGCGCTCGAGTGCATGACACAGGCCATTTATTATGAAGCGGCAACCGAGCCGCTTGAGGGCAAGCAGGCCGTTGCCCAGGTGATTCTCAACCGCGTGCACCATCCCGCTTTCCCGGCATCCGTCTGCGGTGTGGTCTTTCAGGGAGCGGATCGCGCAACCGGCTGCCAGTTTACCTTCGCCTGCGACGGGTCACTCCGTCGCACGCCGGCGGAGTCGCTGTGGAGCCAGGCCCGCAAGGTGGCGGCGCAGGCGCTGGCCGGCAAGGTGTTCGGCCCGGTCGGCCACGCGACCCATTACCATGCCGATTATGTCCTCCCCTACTGGGCGGATTCGCTCGACAAGGAGATTCAGATCGGCCGTCACATTTTCTACCGGCTGAAGGGCGATCTCGGTGCGACGCACACCTTCAGCCAGGGCTACAAGGGGCATGAGGCACCGGCGCTGACGCCGACCGACGTGCAGGTCGCCGCGAGCGCAATTGAGGGTGCAGCAGGGTCGTCCACTGGCGAATTGTTGGGCACTGTCTCCGTCGCTCCGGCCGAACCCCCCAAGTCACCGCCGATTCTCGCCGATCTTGATCACGGCCAGTTGCGCCTTGACGAAGGCCGCACCATGCCCGCGCCGCTGCGGGGTGGACCGCCCTCGTCGCCTGTTACTCAGGGCTGCGGCTTGGGCTCACCCGCCGAAAAGACGAAAGCAGCTCCGCTCGACAACAGACTCGGGCAGCCGAAGCCGCTCGACTGCCGCTAGGTTGCCTCTTACAGCGTCAGCAACGCCGCAGACGTGCTTTGTTGAATTCCTGCAAGCTGAGGTTCAGGTGTGAGACTGATTTGATCTGATAGTTAATGCAGCCGTTAAAGGCACAGTTAATTTCCTTAACCCGATTGAAAGTGGGAACTCGGCAGAACCGCCCAGACAAGGGGTGGGGACATAACGATATGACTAGCGACAGCACTCTCGGTCTCAAGGGGATCATGATTCTTATCGCGGCCGTTACGGTCGGCGTCGCCGGCACGCAAAGCGAGCCGGGCGGCCGATTCGACCGGCTGACGAGGATCGTTCGGAAGGCTCCATCCACAACGACCACGACGACGCCGACCACGTTCGCGTCCGCGTCCACGTCGACGACAACCACGAACTCAACCACCACCAGCAGCAGCAACGGGGTCTACCCGGAGCTGACGGCGGTCACGAGCAACTTCGACATCAATACCGATCTTGGGGGGAGCTGGGGGAACGGCGCGATCCCGGCTTCGAATGCGCCGGATAACGTCGGCGCTTTCCGCTTTATCTGCAGCGCGGGGCAGGTGCTCCGGGACGATCCAATCGTCTACCCGGGCCACGCCGGGGCCTCGCACCTCCACCAATTCTTCGGCAACATGACGGCCAATGCCAACTCGACCTACGCGTCGCTCCGCAGCGCGGGCGGCAGCAGCTGCGAGGGCTTCGGCACGACCGCGCTCAACCGCTCCGCCTACTGGATGCCTGCGATGCTCGACGGCAAGGGCAACGTCGTTCGCCCCGATTATGTGGCCATCTATTACAAGCGTCGGCCGATCAGCGATCCGAAATGCTCGCTCGCCAGCGGTTCCCAGGCAGAAGGCGACTGCCTGCCGCTACCCAACGGCCTGCGCTATATCGCCGGCTACGACATGGTCACCAACACGGCCAAGACCGGAAGCGCTTACTTCAACTGCGACGGCGCGACCGCTCAGTCAGCCCATTATGACACGCTTACCGAAGCGGCGGCGCATTGCCCGACCGCGCCCAATCCCGACGGAAGCCACAACCGCATCGGCGCGGTCATCAACATGCCGATGTGCTGGGACGGCAGGAACCTCGACAGCCCCAACCACCGCAGCCACATGGCCTATGGAAATTATGACGGTGGCGATGGCGTATGGCGCTGCCCGCTGACGCACCCCAAGCTGCTGCCGGCCTTCACGATGGGCGTGTGGTACACGGTCGATGCCAATCTGGGCACCTGGCACCTGGCGTCGGACGAAATGCATCCCGAGCTTGCGCCGGGTTCGACCTTCCATGCCGACTGGTTCGGCGCCTGGGACAACACCGTCGAAGCGATGTGGATGGACGGCTGCATCAACCATCTGCTGAACTGCTCCGGCGGAGATCTCGGCAATGGCAAGCAGATCAAGAACGCCTGGGGCACGAGCTGGTTCGCCAGCCCCCGCCTCGTGCCGGTCCCCTGATCGTCCGGATCGGAAATCCCGTGAGACTGCTTCTCCTGACAAGCCTGGTGATCCTCGCGGGCTGCGGCCGAAATCCGCAGCCCCGGGACAGCCAGGCGGCGGCGATCGCGCGCGAGCAGGAAGAACTGCACGCGCAAGTGAGGCTCATGAAAGACCATGACCGCATCGTGCGGCAAGCCGCCTCCCGCCGCCCATGATCAAGTTGCCCTTCACTCGTCTCGCGGCCGACGATCGCGGCAACGCGCTTGCCCTGTTCGCGCTTGCACTGCCGATGCTGATCGGCGCCGTCGGTCTGGCGGTCGATACCGCGCACTGGGTGCTGCTGAAGCGCCAATTGCAGCAGGTCGCCGATTCGGCAGCGATGAGCGGCAGCTTCACCGCGATCCAGGGGGGCGATATCGACTTTGCCGTCGACGAGGACGCCGCCCGCAGGCGGTCGGAGATCGGTCCCATGAACCTGCGCGCAACGCTATCGCCCAAGGGACATGATGGCGACCCCAATGCCGTGGCCGTCACCGTCAGCGCCCCTGCCGCCCTGTCCTTCGCCTCCCTGTTTCTGTCCAAGCCGCTGATGGTATCTGCCTCGGCGACGGCGACGATGGTCGAGACCAATGACTTCTGCGCTTTCGCGCTCGATGCTTCGTCCGACAGCGGAATCTCGATCGATCCCGACAGCACGATCGAGAGCGAATGCGGGATCGCGACCAACTCCTCCGCCGCGGATGCGATTCGGGGCGACGCGACTTCCCGGGTCGCGGCCAAAAAGCTGTTCGCGTTTGGCGGGATCGTCGGTGCGGGCAGCGACCCGGCAACCCGGGCCCGCGCCTATTCGCCCCGGCAGAAGGACCCCGGGGAGGGGCTCGTCGTGCCCGACGTGCCGAATACCGGGTGCCCCAACATCACCGTCAACCCGAGTGAAGGCAGCGGCGTCACGCTGAAGCCGGGCTGCTTCGGCAATCTGGTGCTTAACGGCAAGGTCACGCTTCAGCCGGGCAGCTATATCCTCAACCGCGGCAACGTCCTGTTCGGTCCGAAGGCCGATGTGACCTGCGACGGCTGCACTTTCTTCCTGACCAGCGAGGACGCGCAAAGTGCGCCGGGCTCGATCGGCCATGCCCGAATCGACGCATCGGCCAGCGTCCATCTGTCCGCGCCCAGCCAAGGCGACTATGCCGGATTGCTGATGCTGCAGGACCGGCGCGCCCCGCCCGAAGCCAAGGGCGAAGAGAATGTCATCGCCGGCAATGCCCAGTCGAAATTCGACGGCGTTCTCTACTTCCCGTCGCAAAGCCTCAAGATCGACGGCCGCGGCTCGCCGGACTTCCGTTGCGCTCGGCTGATCGGACACAAACTGATCTTGAGCGGGCATGTGATGATCGCCAGGGGCTGCTCGGCCGACACGGGCAAGATCACGCTGGCTGGCGCGGAAGTGAAGCTCGTCGCTTAACCGGCGACCCGGAGCGGCGGCCGGGACTCGCCGTCGCTCTTCCCCGAACGTCTAAGTTTTTACCTAGCGCGGTAGGCAGGCGATGCCGGTGCCGTCGGGATCGAGTTCTCGCGTATACCCCGGGCGGCCGGCGTAGAGCGGCGCGAGTCCTGCCGCCTGCACCTGCTGGCAATTGGCGAAGGCGAGCACCTTACCGTGCGAATCCTTGGCCGGAATTTCGGCAGCGTGCAGCTCTGGCGGCGGCGGCGGACGCATCAGCATCCAGGTGCCGGCGAAGGCGCCGGTGCTGGCGAAGAGCACGAGCAGAATGAATTTCCCGTCCATGCCGTCAGGCTACGCGGAACTTGGTTGACGATCGGTTAGCATCCCTGTCAGCGACTGGCGGCGCCATGAACGAAAAAGAGCCGCTACCCGACGGTGGCGGCTCTTCCTCGTTGGCTGCGTCGAGTTAGGCGGCCTGAAGCGCCAGCCGGCCGCGGCGGCGCAGGCTCACTCCGGCCGCGCCGAAACCGATCAGCATCATCGCCCAGGTCGCCGGCTCGGGAACCGCGCCGCCGGTCTGGAACAGGACGGCGTTCGACAGCCCGTTGCGGGTGAAGTTGAACGAATCGACCCCGGCGCCTGCGTCGAACCTGAAGAATGAGGTGGCATTGTCGATGCCGCTGCCATTGCCATAGTGAATGCTGATGTAGGTGGCGCCGGTGAGCAGCGTCGTGAAATCAATCGCGTGGCCAGGGCTCAGGCTGTCGAGTTTGTCGAGCGCGCCGAAGCTTCCATCCCCAGTATAGCCAAGCGATTGCAGCGCCTGAAGGCCGGTGCCGATCAGGGGCGAGCCGTTGAGCAAATTGCCCTCATACCCGCCGGCGCAAGCCTGCGGTGTGATGCCGGTGAAGGTTGCCCCGCTGCACGAAGCCGCTGTGATCGGCGGCGCGACGACCGCCGCGGCCGGTGCCGAGAAAGCCAAAAGCCGCGCTGGCGAGCGCCAGTTTCGTCAACTGATTCATAATCTATTCCCCGCTGCCAAGCCGAGCTACGCCTCCGCCTTTCAAGCAATTAATGGATATTTAACAGACCTGCGCCCGGTCGGAATGCCGCGCCAGCGGGATTTTCTAGCAGCTAGGGAAATTATGTTCCAATTTGGACGCACGTCCTCTGCACTCCTGCCATCGGCGAGCGGATACCGGTAGCCGCGACCGCACAAGCGAGGCATCCGGCGGCAAGCCGCTCCGCTCCTTGAGCGACGGCAAAGGGAATCACCCCGGTCGAATTGATCAGCGCCAGTGCGAAGAAACCGATCACGAACCAGGGCAGCGCCGGTGGGCGTTTGCCCGAGTCCGCCTGCGCCGGGAAGAACAGTGCAAGCACCGCCAGGGCGGGCGCGAGCAAGGCGACCCGGGTCAGCTTGACGATCGCCGCGGTCTGACCGGCGGCTGCGGAAAAGGCGTAGCCGGCGCCGAGCGACTGCGCCACGTCGTGAATCGACGCGCCGAGCAGAAAGCCTGCCTGGCTGTCGGTCAGGCCGACATGGTGGGCGAGAAGCGGATAGAGCACCATCGCCAGCGCGCTCGCAGCCGAGATGCCGACCAACGTCAGGGCCAGCTGCGCATTGCCGAGCCGCCGCTCACCGAGCAGGCTGGCAAAGGCCATCGCCGCCGACGCGCCGCAGATCGCCACCGCCCCACCCGCCAGCACGCCGAACGGTGCGCCCAACCCCAAGCGCCGGGCGACGAGAACGGCGGTGCCGATGACCAGCGCGACAATGACGATGATTGCGCCCAGCGCCTCGGGGCCGAGCGCCACGATCTGCGACAGGGTTATGCGCACCCCGACGAGGACGATCCCGATCCGGAGCAGGGTGCGCGAGGAGAACCCGAGACCCGCCGCCAGCCGCACATCGCCGCCGAGGAAATTAAGCGCCAACCCGATGAGCAGCGCCATCAGCGTCAGCGGCGCGCCATAATGGTCGGAAAGGTAGGCGGCGGCCGCCGTCGCCGCCAGCGCCACCACCAGTCCGGGCACGACATCCCGCCACCGGCTGGGCGGCGGGTCCTCGATATCGTTATAGAGGTCCGCCGCCTGAAAGGTCACCTGACCCCTATCCCGGCGCGCCGACCGCCTGTCACCAGATTTTCACGCGTTTGTCGGGCGCAAGATAGAGTTTGGTGGTCGCGGGGGCCTTGAACGCCGCATACCAGGGATCGAGATTGCGCACTGTCAACACGCGCCACGGCCCCGGAGCGTGGACGTCGGTTGCGATCCGTGCGCGCAACGCGGCGTCGCGCAGCTTGCCGCGATGCGACTGGCCATAAGCGATGAAGAAGCGCTGGTCGCCGCTCATGCCGTCGATCACCGGCGCCGGCTTACCGTTCAGCGACGCGTGATAGGCGTCATAGGCGGCGGACAGCCCGGCGACATCGGCAATGTTCTCGCCCAGCTCCTGCTTGCCGTTGAGGTGCAGCCCGGGGAGCGCTTCATAGGCGCTGTACTGGTCGGCCAGCGCCTTCCCCGCTGCCTGGAAATGGGCGAGGTCTGCGGGCGTCCACCAGTTGCGCAGCCGCCCTTCGGCATCGAAGGTCGCGCCGAGATTGTCGAAGCTGTGGCTGATCTCGTGGCCGATCACCGATCCGATCGCGCCATAGTTGGCGGCCGGGTCCGCCGCCGCGTCATAAAACCCCTTGTCGAGGATCGCGGCCGGGAAGTTCAGCGCATTCTGCAGCGGCAGGTTGAGCGCGTTGACCGTCTGCGGGGTCATCCACCATTCGGTCTTGTCGACCGGTTGACCGATCTTGGCGATCTGCATTTCGTAATTGGCGCGGCGGGCGCGGTCGAGGTTGCCGTAGGCATCGCCGGCGCGGACGTTGAAATTGGCATAGTCGTGCCACTTGTCCGAGTAGCCGATCCCCACCGCCATGGTCGCGACCTTGCGCTTGGCCTCGGCCTTGGTCGGCGCGGCCATCCATGTCAGCCCGTCAATCTTCTTCTCGAACGCCGCTTTGATGCCGGTGACCATCCGCTCGATGTCGCTCTTGGATGAGGCCGGGAAAAATTTGTCGACGTAGCGCTTGCCCACAGCGTCCCCGAGCCAGCGACTGGTCGCCGCCAGCGCGCGCTTGTCGCGGGTGCGCTGCTGTGGCTGTCCGCTGAGCGTCGCTCCGTAGAAAGCAAAGTGCGCGTCGTCGAACGCATTGGGCAGCGCGTCGGTCATCTGGTTGGCGCGATGGAAGGCGAGCCAGTCGCGCCACACTTCGAACGGCTGCGACGCGACCAGCGCCGACAGCTTGGTGACTGTACCCGGCTGCCAGACGATGAAGTCCTGCTGCTGACCGAGCTTCGCCGCGCCAAGCAGCCGGTTCCAGTCCAGGCCCGGCGCCTTGCGGTCGAGATCGGCACGCTTCCACGGGTTGTTGCCCTTGACGCTGTCCTGGCTGTCGTTGATCGATTCCTGCGCCTCGGCGATCTGCCGTTCCAGCGCGACGACCTTCGCCGCCCGCGCGGCCGCGTCGGGAATGCCGGCGAGCGTCATCATCTTCGCCACATAAGGACCGTAGGCGTCGCGGATCTTCACCATCGCCGGGTCGGACGACAGGTAATAGTCGCGGTCGGGCAGCCCGATGCCGCCCTGCATGAGGTAGGGAACGGTGGTCTTGGGATCGTTCAGCGACTGGGTAGTGAAAATGCCGAACAGATTCTCGCTGTTGTAATTATTGTTGTTGAACGGATCGGTGTCGGCCCGGATCGACCCCCCGATCGCCTCGGCCAGCGCGCCCTTGTCGGCGATCGCCTCGATCCGGTCGATGTCGGCCTTCAGCGCGGCCGCGCCCTTCTGCTCGATCGCGTTGGTGTCGAGATATGCGTTGTAGAAATTGGCGATCTTGGCCTCATCGCCGCTCGTCGGATTGGTCTTGGCGATTCCGGCGATGAGGTCGGCGGTACGCTTTTCGGCGATATCGTTGACCACCGAGAAGCTGGAGATGTTCGATTTGTCCGCGGGAATCTCGCTGTTCTTTTCCCAGCTGCCGTTGGTGTATTTGTCGAAATCGTCACCCGGCGCGACGCTCTTGTCCATCGCGGCCACATCGATCCCCGACTGGCTGCCCTTGGCGGCGGTCGCTTCGGTTCCCCCCTTGTCGCTGCCCTGGCTGCATGCGGCCAGCGGAAGGAGGGCAATCGCCGAAGCGGCAAGAAAAATGGCGCGGCGGGTCATCGAGCAGTCCTTTCCTCAAATTGCGTCCGGTTGCTCAGGAGAGCTGGCTTGGGGATTGTAGCATTGCCGCGGCAAGCGGCACCTGTTTTCGACGAACGGCGCGCTTTGACGAACGCGAAATACGGGTAAACAATCCGAGTTGCCGCAAACCGAGGCTCAACTCAGCAGTTCGAGCTTGTCGATCACGTTGATGTCGTCGGGCTCGATCTCGAACGCGCGCGAGGTGTTGAACGGCAGGCTGGGATGGCTCGACGTGACCAGCGACCATTGAGCAACGCCGCAGCCGAAGATGATCTGCCCGTCGGGCAGGCCCTGCGCCGTGAGCTGCGCACGAGTCATCGCCTCCAGCTCCGGCGGGCGGATCGAGAGATAGATGATGGTCTGCTGCAGCTCGGTCATTTTGAGCACCGCTTCAACCGCGCCCTCGTTGGCCTTCACGTCCGCGAAAGCCGGCGCGAAATGGCTCGATCCACGCTCGAACAGGAAACCGTCGATGCTGACCAGGAACACGCGCCGGGTCTCGAGCTTGTGGCGCCATTCGTGGACCGTTCCCCAGTCCTGATAATTGCGGACGCGTTTCGCCTGAAACGATTGCCCATTGAGAATCATGTGGCCGATGATTTCGGAAATATAGAGTTCGGCATCGTTGACCCGCCCCGCTCCGCTCAGTGCGTCGAACGTGTCGAGAAATTCCGTCGGGCTGCGGAAGAAATAGCCGCCGACGCTGAACAGGTCGGAGATGACTCGCTTTTCACGAACGTTGGTGACGACGCTGTCCTGATCGATCTGGACATAGCTCTTGTTGCGCGCGTTGATCATGTCGAAGTCGTTCAGCGACGACACGCTGATATAGTTGAACGGCTCCTCGATCGCGTCGAGCTCGAAGAAATTGTCGCTGTCCTTGACGAGGAACGGCTCGTCGACCTCAGTTTCGCGCAAGGTTCGCGCGACCGTTTCGGACTGGCTGCTGGTCGGCCGGTCGAGCACGACGCAGCGCACCGGCGCGCCGAACGCCCGCTCCAGCCCGGCAACGGCGTCGAACTGTGCATCCTGCTCGGCAAGCAGGGTGACGATCAGATCGTCCGGCGCCACGCCAAGCCCCTCGATCGCACGGACGACCATCGGCACGCCGTCGTGATCGGGCAGCATCCACTTCGGCGCCATGTTGGGAAAGCGCGACGAGCGCCCGGCGCAGGGTACGATCACCTTCATAAGAATACCTCAAACATGCTGGAGGGCGGCCTCGCCATAGGCTTCGACTCGGGCGGTGACGAAGGCCTCATCGGCTTCCGAACGGACATAGGGCAAGATGCGCGCGAAGGTCAGCGCGAGCAGCAGATAATGGCGGGCGGGATAGTCGGGCGCAATCCGCGCCGCCGCAGCCAACCAGCGATTGCGCAGCCACCAGCTGACGCCGAGCGAAATCGGCTTGCCGCGATGACTGTGCCACCGTCCTTCGCAGTCCTGGAACAGCTTGGCCCAGTCGAACCAGTAATGATCGATCGGCGATTCGATCGGATCGATCAGCCACAGCTCGCCGCGCGCGCTGACCAGAATATTTTCAAACGTGAGGTCGCCGTGGGTGACCGTCCGAACCGGCGCCTCCGCATAGCGCCCAAGCCGCTCCACGGCCGACCGGATTGGGGCGAGCAGATCGTCGAAGCGACCGGCGGTGCGCTCGGCAATCTCGGCCAGCTTGCGCTCGATCGGGACGAGGCTTGGCGTTGGCCCGCGATCGTCGAGCCGGGACTCCGCCAGCCGGGACATCAGCCGTTCGACCTGATCCGCGAAGCCGGCGAGTTCGTCGAATGGGGCGGTGGCGATAAAAGCATTGGCATCGCGCGACGGCACGAACTCCATATCGAAGTAATAAAGCCCGTCGACCTCGCCCTCCCCCCGCACCTCCGGGACTTTGGCACAGTCGGAGAGCGCCCGTCGCAGCCACTCCTGCCGCGCCGCCTGGCGGCGAAGGACGGCGTTGGCCGCGGTGGTCGCGGCGGCCTTGCGCACGAACTGCGGACCGTTGCCGTCGCGCAGCAGCGCGATCGCCGCACCGGAGAAACCGGTCAGCGGCAGCACCCGCGCGAACGACGCGAACGCCGGATGGCTGATGTTGGGAGCAGTTGTGCTCACGGCGCCACGGCTTCGGCGCGGACATCGACCCGCGCCATGCCCGCGGCATCGGCGGCGGCGAGACCATCGTCGGTATCCTCGAACACCAGGCAGCGCGCCGGAGCGACACGGAGCAGCGCGGCGGCGCGGAGGAACGGGTCCGGGGCGGGCTTGCCGCGCTCGATCTCGTCCCCCGTGACGATCGCCTCGAACCAGCCGCTCCAGCCCATTCGCACGAGGATCGCGGTCACCCCCGAGCGATTGCCCGATGAGACCAGCGCGCACGGCTTACGGCCATGCCACCGCTCAAGCAGCCTGGCTGCAGACAAGGCGTGCGGCGGCGCGGCGGCGAGGATCGACTCGAAAACCTGCTTTTTGGCCTCGTGCAGGCGGACGATCGCTTCAGCCTCCCGCGGTGGAGCGCCGATCGCATCCAGCATCTTGGGAATCGCGGCGCGGGCCGGAGCGCCGATCACGTCCATGAATACCGCCTCGCTGAGGTTCAGCCCCTCACCCCGAAACACTTCGGCATAGGCGCGGTAATGGAGCGGCATGGTGTCGACCAGCGTCCCGTCCAGATCGAACAGCAATGCGCCCCATTCGTCGATTGCAATCATCTTCGCCCGCCGCAGCCCTCATCGTCGTTTGGGCCTTAGCCCATTGCAGCGCCAAAAAGGACTTCCGATTCAGCGCCGTGCTAATGCGGGCCGGTTAAAAACGACTCACCCCACCTTGGTTCGATAGCCGATCGTCTGTTAGGCGAACGCCCATGCTGGACGGGGTGCGATGATGGCAAGTGGCGTGGACAACCTCGCCGGCGAAATCGGAGCGGCAAGGGCCGCGTCGGCTGATGGGGAGCACGACGCCGCTCTGCGCCAGGTGGCGACGCTGCTCGATCGGCACGGCGAGAGCGAAGCCCTGCTGTCGGCCGCGGCGGACGTCTGGGTGACCGCAGTCGAGGCCGGTGCGCCGCTTGATGCCTGGCCCGGCCGCGATCGCTTTCACGAGCGGCTGATTGCCCAGCGCGATTGCGAGGTCAGCCCGCCCATCCTTCATCACCGCATCGCCAGTCAGCGCAGCTCCGGCGTGCTCGGCCATTTCCAGCGCGCCGCGGACGCGCTGCAGCCCGTGCTTGCGCGCATGCTCGCCGCGGAGCGGGTCGAGAGCAACACGGTGCTGATGGCGCTGGTGCTTCGGTCCTGTCTGCCGGCCGAGCTTCAGCCGAGAATCGCCGCGCTCCATGCCCGACATTTCGCTTCTTTCCGCCACGACGATCTGGCGCTGCCCTACAGCGTGCTGTTCGACAGGCCGGCCTTCGCCGCCAACGTCGCCGATCTTGCCAACTGGCCCACCACGCACCGCGCGGAGGTCCTCGCCGGCAAGGTGCCGATCGGTCATTTGCTGATCCTCCTGTGGCTCCTGCCCGCCGCCTTTGACGATTTTCCCCCGCACTGGTGGTCCACGGCCGTCGCCCGGCGGCTCGATCGCGCTCCGCTGAACGATGACGAGGCGCAGTCCGCCCGCTTGCTGGCGATGCGTTTCGGCACGACGCAAGATCGCGAGCTGATTGATCGGTTGACCGACGAATCCGCCGAGTTCATCGCCGCGCTCCGCACGCTCGACCGAACTCGCGTCTGCAGCGACGAGCCGTCGCCCCTTGCCATGGCCGCCGGGCGCCGCCTTGATCAGCGCCCACGCCAGGCGCTCGCCGCCGCAACCTCGCTGCTAAGCGGCCAAATCCCCTTC